>JBEPVB010000127.1:0-5649 GCA_041691215.1 Chloroflexota bacterium | reverse complement strand
CGGCCAGAGCTACTTCGTCGATCCGCGCGGCCAGTTCATCGGCAGCGTCGGCGATTCGTACAAGGAAGAGCTGATCCTCCGGGACATGGACCTGGACGTGATCCAGCAGGTCCGCCAGACCTGGCAGTTCTATCGCGACCGCCGGCCCGACGCGTACGGGGACCTGGTCCGCCCCTGACGGGCGACCAACCACGAGAGCCGGCCATGCAGTTCGGGTTCACCCTCAAGCCGGAGCATTCGATCGAGCGGACGATCGCCCTGACCCGCCAGGCCGAAGCGTCGGGATTCGAGTACGGCTGGCTCTTTGACAGCCACGTCCTGTGGCGGGATCCCTATCCCCTCCTGACGCTGATGGCCCAGGCCACGACGCGGCTCCGCCTGGGGACGTGTGTCACGAATCCGGCGACGCGCGAGCCGTCGGTCACCGCCTCGGCGCTCGCCCTCCTCGACGAGCTATCGGGCGGTCGGATGGACCTCGGCATCGGCCGAGGCGACTCGGCCCGGCGAGTCCTGGGAAAGGCCCCGACCTCGATGAAGGACCTGGAGCAGGCGGTCGAGGTGATCCGGGCCCTCGTGGAAGGCCGGTCCATCGAGTTCGAGGGGACGAAGCTCGAGCTGCCCTGGACGAGCGGCTACCGGCTCCCGGTCTGGATCGCCGGCTATGGTCCGGTGGCCCTGCGTCTGACGGGGCGGATCGCGGACGGCGCAATGCTCCAGATCGGCGAGCCCGATCTCGTCCGCTGGTTCGCCTCGCAGGTCAGGACGTCGGCGGCCGACGCGGGCCGGGACCCCAACGCCGTCAAGGTGATGGCCGCCGCGCCGGCCCATGTCGGCAACCGGGCCGACGGTCGTGAACGCACCCGATGGTTCCCGGCCCTCGTCTCGAACCACGTCGTGGACCTCGTCAACAAGTACCCTCGTGACGACCTGCCCTCGAACCTCACCCAGTACATCCGGGATCGCGAGGGCTACGACTACCTCCATCACGCCGAGGTGGGCAGCTCGAATGCGTCGTTCGTGACCGACGAGATCGTTGATCGCTTCTGCATCCTGGGCAGCGTCGACGAGCACATCGAACGGCTTCGGGAGCTGGCGGAAGCCGGGGTCAACCAGTTCAATGTGTACCTCATGAACGGTGACGAGGAGGAGCAGCTGGAGATCTACGGCCGGGAGGTCATCCCGGCCCTGCGCGACGTGGCAACCGCCAAGGCCTAGATCGATCGGAGGTTCGTGACGTGGACAAGAAGGCGAAGACCCCCAAGAAGCCGAAGCAGAACAAGCCCAAGACCGCAGCCAAGTAGGCGATTCGCGGCGAATCGCGGCGAATCGCGGCGCTTTCCGGGCGTGAGCGCCCGGGGCCGAGGGCTGACACGGACGGGCCGCAGCCGGCCGGCGCCCCGTTGCCTGCTGTCACCATCGAATCGCGGCCCAGCTGCGTCTCGCCGTCCCGGCTGGTGCGGTCTGCTGCGGACCGGACGGGTCCGTGGCCCGGATGTCCGGGTCGACCTGCACCGTCCGGCGGCGGCAGACTCGAGCGACGTTGCTGGAGGTGAGCCGTGGCATACCGATTCGGTCGGCGCGACCCGTGGTGGGAAGATGGGATCAACGCACGGCGCCGGCGACGACGCCAGCAGGCCGTGGCCTTCGTCGCCTTCGTCCTTTCCTGCAGCGCCCTCGCCGGTACGGCCGCGGCTTGGGCGATGGAGCTCGGGGTCACGCGATCCCTCGGCTTGACCTGACCTCGCTCGGCGCCGGCTCCCCGCCTGAGCGTCGGCATCGCCGGCCGCCCTTGCCGGGCCGTTATCCTCCGCCGGCTTCGCTACGATGGGCGCCGCACCCGTTGATCGCGCCCCGCGACAGGTCGGATGGAGGACAGCCCGCGATGCGCACCCTGATCACGAACGGCACGGTCGTCACTGCGGACGGCTCGAGGGCTTCTGACGTCCTCATCGACGGCGAGACGATCGCCGCGGTCGGCAGCGGCCTGGCGGGCATGGCCGAGGTGGACGAGACGATCGACGCCACGGGCAGGTATGTGATCCCGGGTGGGATCGACGTCCACACCCACATGAAGCTGCCCTTCGGTGGGACCTTCGCCAAGGACGACTTCGAGACCGGCACCCGGGCCGCGGCGTTCGGCGGGACGACGAGCATCGTCGACTTCGCCGTCCAATCCAAGGGCAAGTCGCTGCGCGAGGGGCTCGATGCCTGGCACGCCCTCGCGGAGGGCAACGCGGTCGTCGACTACGGCTTCCACATGATCATGAGCGACGTCACCGACGACTCGCTCAAGGAGATGGACACGCTCGTCGAGGAGGGGGTCCCGGACTTCAAGCTGTTCACGGCCTACCCGGGCGTGTTCTACAGCGACGACGCCGCGATCTTCCGGGCGATGCAGCAGACTCGTGGGAACGGCGGCCTGATCATGATGCATGCCGAGAACGGGCCGGCCATCGACATCGTGGCCGCCCAGTACGTCGCCGAGGGCAAGACCGACCCCTACTACCACGGCGTCGTCCGCTACCCGATCTTCGAGGGCGAGGCGACGAACCGGGTCATTCGTCTCGCCGAGGCCGCCGGCGTGCCGGTCTACATCGTCCATCTCTCGGCCCTCGAGGCACTCAACGAGGTCCGCCACGCCCGGGATCGGGGAACGGCGGCCTTCGCCGAGACGTGCCCGCAGTACCTGTTCCTCAGTCTCGAGGACATGGGCAATGGATTCGAAGGCGCCAAGTTCGTCTGCTCGCCGCCGCTCCGGCCCAAGGATCCGCATTGGGAAGAGCTCTGGAAGGGCCTCCGAAAGGACGACCTCCAGGTCGTCTCGACCGACCATTGCCCGTTCGACTTCCACGGCCAGAAGGAGCTCGGGCGGGGCGATTTCCGGAAGATTCCCAATGGGCTCCCGGGTGTCGAGGACCGGGTCGACCTCCTCCATGACGGCGGCGTCGTCGGCGGCCGGATCTCGAAGGAGCGCTGGGTCGAGATCATCTCCACCGCGCCCGCCAAGATGTTCGGCATGTACCCGAGGAAGGGGGCCGTCGCCCCCGGCGCTGACGCCGATCTCGTGATCTACGACCCGAACCGGCGTCGGACGATCTCGGCCAGGAGCCATCACATGGACGTGGACTACTCGTGCTACGAGGGTCGGACCGTCCAGGGCGCGAGCGACATCGTCATGAGCCGCGGTTCGGTGGTCGTCCGGGACGGCCGGTTCACGGGTCGCAAGGGGGCCGGCCAATTCCTGAAGCGAGCGGCCGCCGACTTCGCCCGGCTGGCGTAGGACTGCCTTCGTGCCCGAGACCGCGCGCCTCCGGATCGACGCCGACGTCAAGCGGCTGAAGGACGTCCGGGCATTCGTTCGGGAGCAGGCCCGAGCCCACGGCGCCGACGAGGCTTCGATCGGCGACCTCGTCCAGGCCGTCGACGAATGGGTGACCAATGTCATCGTCCACGGCTATCGCGCCGAAGCGGGCCCGATCGAGATCGAGATCGTCCCCGAGGGCAGCGAGGTCGTCGTCCATATCCGCGACGAGGCACCGGCCTTCGATCCCGCGACGGCCCCCTCCTTCGACCCGAACCTCCCCCTGGAGCGGCGGCCGGTGGGCAAGATGGGTATCCACCTCATCCGCGAGCTGTGCGACCGGTTCGAGTACCGTGTGGCCGTCGGCGGTGGCAACGAGCTGAAGCTCGGCCGCTCGACGAGGACGCCGGCCAAGGTGACTGGAGGAAAGGCGTGAACACGACCGTGGAGCGGCCATCGCCCGATGTCGCCGTCATTGCCCTCGATGGCGAGCTCGACGCGTCGAACTACCGCGAGCTGATCGAACGCGGCCAGCAGCTGTATGCCGATGGCGCCCGACTCCTGATCCTCGACCTCGCGAAGCTGAGCTACATGTCGAGCTCGGGGATTGTGGCCCTCCACTCCCTCGCCCTCGTCTTCCGGGGCCAGCAGCCACCCGATCCCGAAGCCGGCTGGTCTGCGTTCCATGCCGTGAGCTCCGACGCGGCCGGCGGCGACGCCGTCGAGCAGGTCCACCTCGTCGCCCCGGCGCCAGGAATCGCGGCCAACCTCGCCCGAACCGGCCTGGACCGGATTCTGCCGACCTTCGCGGACCGCGAGGCGGCCCTGGCCGGCTGACGCCGGCCACCGGATCTGCCCGCCTGCAGCCCGCCCCGTTGGACCCCGGCAGCCACATGGACGACCTCGATGCGTTCATCGAGAAGGACGTCCTGGCCGGCCTGCTGGCCCTCGCGTCGGCGGCCTCCGGCGGGGCCGCGGTGGGCCTTGTCGATCCGGAAGGGCACCTCCTGGCCGGTCGCTCCGCCGGCCCCATCCCGCTCCGAAGCCAGCCGATCGCGGTCGAGGGACGCGTCGTCGCGGCCCTCACCGGGGAGGACACGGTCAGCCCGGAGCTGCTCGTCCTCGTCGGCCGCTCGCTCGAGCTCGTGTTCGCCGGCGGGCGAGACCGCTCGGAGCGCGAGCGCGTGGCGCACGAGCTGGCGATCGGGCGCCGGATCCAGCTGGCGCTCATGCCCCGCCACTTCCCGGAGATCGAGGGCTGGACCTTCGCCGCCCACTACGAGGCCGCCCGGGAGGTGGGTGGCGACCTCTTCGACGCCTTCGTCCTCCGCAACCGGCCCGACCGGCTGGCCCTCCTGATCGCCGACGTGACGGGCAAGGGCATCCCGGCCGCCCTCCTCATGGCCGACGTCCGGGCCCTCCTCCACGCGGCCGCCGACAACGCCGACGGTCCGGCGGATGCCCTGGGGCGGGTGAACTCGATCCTCGTCCACGAGCGGGCGACCTCCCTGATGGTGACCGCCGCGCTCCTCGAGGTCGACACCCTCACCGGCGACGTGCGCCTGGCCTCGGCCGGTCACGAGTCGCCCCTCGTCGCGCGGGCCGGCCGTGGGGTTGGGAGCTTCGACGCACCGGGCCCGATCCTGGGGGCCTTCCAAGACGCCGTCTACCGCGAGCAGACGGCCCGCCTCGGGCGCGGTGATTCGATCATCCTGTACACCGACGGCGTGACCGAGACCCGCGATGAGAATCGGCAGTTCTACGGCGACGAGCGCCTCTTGGCAGCAATCGGCAGCGTCTGTGGTGCGACCGCCGATGTCGTCACCAGGACGATCGTCGGGGACGTGGCCGCGTTTCGCGGCGACGCCGAGCTGTTCGACGACCTGACCCTCCTCGTGGTCGAGCGGCGGCCCGCGGAGGACGAGGTCGCGGCCGACTGAAGGCTCCTGATCTGGGCTTCCGGCGAGCGCGCGGCCAGGGCGCCGTTCAGGGTGGCGCCGGCAGCGACCTCATGCCGCTGGTCCTGGCCGTGCTCGTGGCCGGCGCGTTCGTCGGATTCGCGATCGCGGTCGGCCTCCGACGGAAACCCCGACCCGCCCTCAGCCCTGAAGCATCAGCACATCTGAACCACGAGCAAGTGGAGGACCTGGGTGAACACGGCGCATCAACGACCGTCGTGCCGTTGGCGCAGCGGCCGCCGCGTGGAGGCCAACGCGCCCAGCTGCTAGGGACCAGCTACTCGAAGGGCGGGCCCGCCTGACGGGCCCGCCCGCTTGCTGCCAGGGTCGCCCTTATCGGGTCCGGGGGAAGCCGAGATCGACCGTCGAGGTGCCAGGGTCGGGCCAACC
>JBEPVB010000126.1:0-5721 GCA_041691215.1 Chloroflexota bacterium | reverse complement strand
ACGTGCAGTTCGGCGTGTCGTGATAGACGGTCTCGTCGAGGTACGGCTCCATCCCCGCCGGCAGGCTGAAGCCGAGGTCGAGGGCGAAGGCGATCTCCTGGAGCGTCTTCTTCTTCTCAGGTGAACCCTTGACCCGATACTCGGCGCCCACCACCTCGATGTCGTCGACCGACGCCTCGAGCATGTGGGCGGCGTAGTGGCGGGCCTTCTCGCGGACCTTGCCGGCGGCCTTCACGGCCGCCGTCCCACCGACCGACGAGGTCCGGCTGCCGTACGAGCCGTATCCGAACGGGGTGCCCTGGGTATCGGAGTGCTGGACGATGATGTCGTCCATCGTCAGGCCGAGCTCAGAGGCGATGATCTGGGCGTAGGTGGTCTCGTGGCCCTGGCCCTGGGGCTGGGTGCCCATCGTCAGGACGACCTTGCCGGTCAGGTGGATCTTGAGGTTGGCCGATTCCCACATCGCCGCGCCCCAGCCTTCGCCAACGGCGCCGATCCATTTCGAGGGCGCCACGCCGCAGACCTCGATATAGGTCGACAGGCCGATCCCGAGGTACTTGCCGCGCTTGCGGGCTTCGGCCTTGACGGTGGCGATCTTGTCGTAACCCACGACCGCGAGGGCCTTGTCGAGGGCCGGCTCGTAGTTGCCGGAGTCGATGTAGATCTTCTCGCCGTTCGACGCGGTGCCCAGCCCCGAGGGGTTGTCGTAGGGGAACTTGTCGGGGGCGATGAAGTTGCGCCGGCGGATCTCCGCCGGATCCATCCCGATCTCATCGGCGAACAGGTCCATGGCCCGCTCGATGACGTAGGTTGCCTCCGGCCGCCCGGCGCCCCGATAGGCGTCGACGAAGGTCGTGTTCGTATACACGCCGGTGACTTCGCAATAGACGTTGGGGATCTTGTAGCAGCCAGACAGGACCCGCCCATACAGCGTGGTGGGGATGCCCGGTCCAATCGTCGAGAGCCGTCCGCCCAGGTTGGCGAACGTCTTCACGCGGAGGCCGGTGATCTCACCCTCGCGGGTGCCGGCGATCTCCAGGTACGTGATGTGGTCGCGGCCGTGGATCGTGCTCTGGTAGTTCTCCCGGCGGGTCTCGACCCACTTCACGGCCCGGCCGTCGAGGGCTTTGGACGCGAACAGGCACAGGGCCATGTCGGCGTAGCAGAAGATCTTCGTCCCGAAGGCGCCGCCGACGTCCGGGCTGATGCAGCGGATCTTGTTCTCGGGGATGCCCATCACGAACGCGGCCAGCAGCAGCCGCTGGATGTGGGGCGTCTGGCTGGACATCCAGATCGTGTACTCATCGGTGCCCGGGTTGAAGACGCCGATGTCGCCCCGGACCTCCATTGGATTCGGGATCAGGCGCTGGTTGACGATCCGCTGGCGGACCACCACCTCGGCCGCGTCAATCGCGGCGTCGGTGCCGGCCTTGTCGCCCACGGTCCAATCGAAGACCACGTTGTTCGGGGCGTTCTCGTGGAGCTGGGGGGCACCTGGCTTGGTCGCCTTTTCGGCGTCGACCACGACCGGCAGGGGCTCCCAGTCGACGACGATGGCATCGAGGGCATCGACCGCCTGGGCCGCAGTCTCGGCAATGACCGCCGCGACCCCTTCACCGGTCCATTTGACGCTATCGGTGGCCAGCACGCGGGGCGTGTTGATGTTGTTCTGGATCCCGGCCACACCGCCCGCCGGCCAGGCCATGGGCAGGGGGTTGTAGGGGATGTCGGCGCCGGTCAGGACCAGGACGACGCCGGGCATCGCCCTGGCCGCTGTCGTGTCGATCGAACGGATGTTGGCGTGGGCATAGGGGCTGCGCAGGATGCTCATGTAGGTCATCCCCGCCAGCTTGATGTCGTCGAGATAGCGGCCCTTGCCGGTGATGAAGCGCGGATCCTCGACTCGCTTGATCGAGGCGCCCATGATGTCGGAGGTCATCGGTCGGTTCCTCTCAGTCGTGGGCGCCGGCCGGAGCAGCAGCCCCGGCGCGGAGCGTGGTCGCGGCCTCGCGGATCGCCGTGACAATGTTCTGGTAGCCCGTGCAGCGGCACATGTTGCCCTCGATGCCCTGGCGGATCTCGGCGTCGGTGGGATCCGGGTTGCGGGCGAGCAGGTCCGAAGCGGCCATGATCATGCCCGGGGTGCAGAACCCGCATTGCAGGCCGTGCTTCTCCCAGAAGGCGTTCTGGAGGGCGTGGAGGCCGATCTCGGGCGCCATTCCCTCGATCGTGCGGATGGTGCCGCCGTCGGCCTGGACGGCCAGGACCGTGCACGATTTGACGGCGGATCCGTCGAGCTCGACGGTGCAGGCGCCGCACTGGCTCGTGTCGCAGCCGACATGGGTGCCGGTCAGGCCGAGGTCCTCGCGGAGGGCGTGGACCAGGAGCTGTCTCGGCTCGACGTTGATCTCGTGAGGCACTCCGTTGACCGTGAGTCTCACCTGCTCAGTCACCTGGCGTGCCCTCCATGCGGTCCGCGTCGCTGTTGTGATCCCCAGAGATCGTCCGTCAATGCTGGCACTCCGGCCGCCGCCTCGCAACCCGATTCAACGGTCCCGCTGGCGCCCCGCTCGGCGGAGCAGCCAGATCCCGATGAGCGCTGCCGCCCAGACGACGAGATCGTTGGGGACGAAGCCCAGCAAGGTGTCGCTGGCGGAATGACTGGCCCCGTCGATGACCAGGAAGAGGCGGACGGAGATGATCGCGGCCAGGAGCACGATCACGGTGGTCCCGACCCGGACAAGCTGCCCGGGCGTCCAGCGCACGCTCATCGCCGCCGCGGCGGGAGCTCCGATGGCGGGGTCCAGCGCCCAACCGCCGCACTCCGGCTATCGACCGCGCGGGGGTCGAGCTGGGCCTGGATGGGCGTCACGTCGCGCGCCTCGATGATCCGGGCTGCCTCGCCCAGGATCTCCATCTTGCGCCTGGCGATCGCCGGCTCGAGCCCGGCCAGGCTGCCGGCGGGGGCGACGCCGACGCGCTCATACCCTCGGCCGCCGCTGGCGGCGTACGACGCTGCCCAGATGACGAGCTCCTTGTCATCGATCCGCCGATCCCGGGCATCCACGGCGCCACAGATGATTCCGCGCCCGGCCGGAGCCCGGGTGACCAGCCGCCAGTTGTCGGGGCCCTGGATGAGGTCGAAGAAGTGGCTTTCGTAGGGCGCCTCGAAGAAGGTCTCCGGGCCGGCCAGGTCCGCGTTGCCGCCGGAGACCGCGAGGCTCCGATGGAAGCCGGCCTCGGCGCCGGGCAGCCCGTCCAGCAGGCGGCGCTGGGCTTCGCGAAAGAGCGCGCGCTCCTCTTCGCTCAGTCCGATCTCGACCGCGTCGTCCTCCTCGACCTGGACGAACGGGCAGCCAGCATCCGCAAGGGCGCGGAGCCCGGTGTTGAGGACAGCTGCGAAGGCCAGGGTGCTTGACCGCCGGTCGGCGCCGGCGGTCGCCCGCCGCCCGAGCGTGAACGGCCCGATGAGGCGGGCCTTGACCGGCAGGTGAGTCAGCGCGGCCGTCCGTTGCCAGCTGTCGACCAGCCAATCGAGGCCGGACAACGTCGCCCCCAGGAGGTCGGGCTCGCGGATCCCGCCATCCGTCAGGAGCGTCAGCCCCGCCTCCGCCTGATCAGCGAGGACCTCGGCCACGGCCGCGTCAACTGCGCCGGGATCGGCTCGGATAACCGCCGGGTGGGGGTAGGCACCGTGAAGGGTGGCGAACATCGGCCCGATCGTACGGCATCGCCTTGTGGCGGCCCGATCCTTGCTCGGCTTTACACGCCGCTTACATCGCCGGGTACTCGCGCCAATCGGCACGGGTATCCTCGCCGCTGAGATGAAGACGATCCTGGTGGTCGACGACGAGCGCAACATCGTCGAGCTGCTCCGGCTCTACCTCGAGAAGGAGGGCTGGGCCGTGATCAGCGCGGCCGACGGCGAGGAGGGCCTTGCGCTCCACGCCCGCCACGACCCGGACCTCGTGATCCTGGACCTGATGCTGCCCAAGCTCGACGGTTTCGAAGTGTGTCGAGAGCTCCGCCGGCGCGGCGACGTGCCGATCGTGATGCTCACGGCCCGCGACGACGTGGTGGACTCGATCGTCGGCCTCGAGCTGGGGGCCGACGACTACGTCGCCAAGCCGTTCAATCCGCGGGCCCTCGTCGCCCGGGTCAAGGCCATTTTCCGGCGGACCGAGGCGACCGGCCGCGGCGGCCGGCCGATCGAGGTCGGCAGCTTGCGCATCGACCCACGCCGGCGCGAGGCGACCGTCGGCGCGCGGCGCCTCGAGCTGCGGGCACGAGAGTTCGACCTGCTGGCCGCCCTGGCTCGCGATGCCGGGGTGGTCCTGACCCGGGACACCCTCCTCGAGGGCGTCTGGGGCACCGACTTCCCCGGCGAGACGCGGACCGTCGACGTCCACGTGGCGGAGGTTCGCAAGAAGCTCGGTGACGACGGTCCGGCGATCGAGACCATCCGGGGCCTCGGCTACCGGTTGGTGCCGCCGGGCCGCGAACCCGTCGCGAGCTGAGTCAGCATGCCTCGCAGCCTGAGCGGGCGGATCATCGCCAGCTTCGCGGCCCTGTCGCTGGCCCTGCTGATCGCGATTGGCGGCACCGTCTTCGTCGTCCTGCGCGACCTCCACCGCGCCTCGACCGAGGGCCGCATGGCCGACCTGGCCGACAGCCTCTTGCCCCAGCTCCGGGCGAGCATTGCCGCGGGCAACCTGCAGGGCGCCCTGGCCGACACCCAGCAACAGCTGGCGGAAAACGATGTCGACATCCTCCTGGCAACAGCCGACGGCCAGCTCCACGCGATCAATGGCTTCCCGTCGGTCACCGGGACGGTCAGCCTGACCACCGCCACCCTGCGCGGCCAGGATGTGCACAGCACCTCGATGTTCGCCGATGGCAAGCCCCATTCGTGGGCGGCGACCAAGGTGAACGCCCGGTCCGTGGTCTTTGCGACGCTCGACCGATCGGGCGCCGAGGCGCTCGGCGACCTCGCCCGGACGATCCCGATTGGACTGCTGGCCGTGCTGCTGGTCGGCGGTCCGCTGGCCCTCGTCCTGTCGCGATCAGTGACCGGGCCACTCCGCCGGCTTCAGCACGCCACCGCGTCGGTCCCGTCGACGGGCTCCTCCGCCGGGCACGGCCAGGGTCCAGGTGGCTCTCCGCTGGGGTCTGCGGGTCCCGGCCCACTGCCGGCTCCAGGTGTCAGTCCAGGTTCTCGTCCAGGCGCCACGGCCGGCCCGAGCCCTGGTCCAGTCCCGGTCGAAGGACCCCGCGAGGTCCGCGAGCTGACCGAGCACTTCAACGCGATGACCGCCGAGCTCCGGGCAACCCGCGAGCGCGAGGAGCACCTGCTCGCCAACCTGCGCCACGATCTGCGTACGCCACTCACCGTCATCGGCGGCTTCGCCACCGCGATCGCCGACGGCACCGCCTCGGGTCCCGAGGCAACGAAGGCCGCCCAGACGATCGGCGAGGAAGCGATGCGCCTGGAACGACTCGTGGCCGAGCTCGACACGATGGAGCGACTGCGGACCGGCACCGGTGGCCTGCGGCCGGAGCAGATCGATGCCGCGCTGCTGTTGGAGCAGACCGCCGAGCGCTTCCGGGCGCGGGCCGCGGGCAAGGGCGTCGAGCTCTCGGTGATCGGTGAATCAGCGCAGGCGCCCACGCCGGCCGCTGAGGCCGGGGTGGCCGGCGTGGTCGTGGCGGCCGGCGGGGGCG
>JBEPVB010000125.1:0-5731 GCA_041691215.1 Chloroflexota bacterium | reverse complement strand
GCTCGCCCTCGGCAGCCTCCAACGCCGTGACCCCGAGCGCGGGGCCGACCGTGCCCGGCGCCCCGACCAGCGTCAGCGCCACGGCCGGCAACGGCCAGGCCAGCCTGACCTGGAGCGCTCCCGCCAGCGATGGCGGCAGCACCATCAGCGCCTATACCGCGACGGCCAGCCCCGGTGGCCAGACCTGCTCGACCAGCGGTGCCCTCGGCTGCACCGTGAGCGGCCTGACCAACGGCACGACCTACACCTTCACGGTCATCGCCAGCAACGCCATCGGCCCGGGCTCGCCCTCGGCAGCCTCCAACGCCGTGACCCCGACCGCGGGGCCGACGGTGTTCGCCGACGATTTCGAGCTCGGCAACCTGTCCCGGTGGACGTCGAACGCTGGCTTGTCGATCCAGAGCCAGCTCAAGTACGCGGGCTCCTGGGCGGCTCGCGCCACCAGCAGTGGGTCGCCGAGATTCGCTTACACGCAGCTGGGCGCGACGTACGGCGAGCTGTACTACCGGCAGCGCTTCTACGTGGTGAGCCAGGGTTCCAGCATTCTCACGCTGGGTACCTTCCAGACGACCGCGGGCAGCCCGATCCTGGACTTCTACCGCGCCTCAACCGGCAAGATCTGCCTGCGAAATGACGTCACGGCGGCCGCCCTCTGCAGCGCGACCAAGGCATCCATCGGTGCCTGGCACCGGGTCGAGGTGCGCGTGAAGATCGGAGCCCCAGGGTCGACCGAGGTCTGGCTCGACGGCCTCCGCCTCACGTCGATCAGCCTGTCGCAGTCGCTCGGAACCACGCCCATCGGGCGGGTCCAGCTCGGCGACAGCACCTCCGGCCGCACGTACGACGCGGCGTTCGATGACGTCGTCCTTGCCACGAGCTTCATCACGCCCTAGCCGGGTTGACGGGCCTGGCCGGAGAGTCCGTGATCAGCAGGCCGTGAGGGTGACGCCACCGCTGACGAGCTCGTTCATCTTGGCCGACGCGGTCGTCATGTCGCCGTCCTGGAGGGCTTTGACGAGGGCTTCACGCCATGTCTTGGTCGCCTCGTCAGCCGGTTGCAGGGAGGAGAGCCCGGCGATGAGGGCGTCCTTGTTCGAGGTCAGGAGCCCGGTGATGTCGGCGCCCGGAGCCTTGAGCTGGGTGAGGACGGCCATGGTCGGAGCGTTGACGCAGGCGGCGATCGGCGATCCGCTCGGGTTCGTCGTCGGAACGACGACGGTCGGGAGCGACACACTCGGCAGCGTCGACGCCCCAGCCTGGCAGGCTCCGAGGCCGACGGCTGCAAAGGCGAGGACGAGGAGGAGGAGGCCAGCGCGTCGGCGCGGCTGTGGGGCGCTGACGGGCGCAGTTTGATCGCGGGTGGATCGGTACATTCGGTCGGTCCTCGTAGGGGCGTGCGCCGCTCGGGGTGGCGGATCGGCGACTGGCCGGGGCCAGCGCCCGCTAGCGCCTCGAAGGCAGGATGGGGGTCGCCGGGCCACGATCGCGGGTCCGAAACGGGCCGAGAGGGTCACAACCTTCTCGCGACCGGCCGCGTCGAGAGGTCGCCAGCCCGATGTCGTTGGGCTCGCGGCAACGCCGCGCATCGTCAATCGAAGTCGGCCTGACGTCGCTGACCACGATCGAGGGAATTGGAGCGGGAGACGAGGTTCGAACTCGCGACATTCAGCTTGGAAGGCTGACGCTCTGCCAACTGAGCTACTCCCGCAGGCCGAGATCGTAGCGCGCATCCGCGCGGCCGCACAACGGCGGCCAAGGCCCGGGCCTCGGGCCCCGGGCCCGGGACCATCCCGTCAGCTCGTCGAGGTCGTCTCCGCGGGTCGAGCCTCGTGAACGGTTGACCAGGTCCCCTTGGATTGGCCCACCCAGAGGGTCGCCGGCGTTGCCCAGTATTCGGCAATCGCCTCGAGGCGGCCGGCGTAGGTGCCGCGCGCCTTCTCGAACGAGTGCCATGCATCGTCCTCGGAGACCAGCTGATAACCGGCAGCGGCCAGCCGTTCGTAGACAGGGCCGAACGCCTCGCGGTCGACGGCGGACCCGTCGCCGGTGAGGCCGATGATGTTCGAGATGTCCTCAACGAGATGTGCCCCGACGCGCTTGGTGATCTCGGCCTGGCCGCGGGGCACGCCTTCGATGGTTGTCAGGACGAGCGAGGCCGCATCAAGGACGGCGCCGAGGGCGCTGATCCACGATGTTTCGTCGTGGCTCGAGCGGAAGTAGCCGAGGAGCGGATACGCGACGTGGGTATCGAGGACCTCGGCCATCCAGCGCTCCCACTCCCCGAAGACCTTCGGCAGCTCGCCCACGAGGTCGAGGCGGGCGTAGGTCTCGAGGAGGGTCACCGCCGACGGCGGCGCCTTCGCCCGCGCGGAGAGCGCCACCACGAGGATCTCGCGTCGCTGGTAGGACCCGAAGAGCGAGAACAGGAACGTGATGACCAGGGCCACCAGCCCGAGCCCGCTCGCGGCAGCGGTCAGGACGGCCAGGCGGGACCAGCCGCCCGTGGCCACGAAGTCGCCGTAGCCGAGGGTCAGGACGGAGCTGCCGGCGAAGTAGATCGCCGCGCCGAGGTCGGGCGGCGACGGCTGGAGCTCGTCTCGAAGGGCATACAGGATCAGCCCGTAGCCGAGGAGCAGACCGGCCAGCCAGACCAGGAGAAGCACGATGGCCGCGCCTGGCGCAAAGCTGCCCAGCAGGGCGTCGCGGGCGAGACCCGTCCGGGTTCGTACCGCGAGGGCGCGCCAGGCTCGCCAGGCCGGCACCACCACATAGCGCGCGATGCGCAGCCGCGACGGCGTCGGCCGCGGGACGACGATGCTCTGGAAGACGTCCCAGAGGACCAGGACGACGACAAGCAGGCCGACGATTCCGAAGATGGTGTCCACGGCGCCAATGATCGCACCAGGCAGAGCCGAGGGCTGAACGGACGCTCGGTCCGCCCCTTCGACCCGGCGTACCATCGGCCCCCGTGGACGCCCCCCAGCCCGAGCGAGCGCCGATCGAGGAGTTCGTCGATATCGCGGCCCTGATCGGGCTCGCCGGGATCGCGGCGGGAACGGTGATCCTGGGGCCCACTGACCTTGGTTTCGACCGGGCGAGGGCCATCGGCGCTCTCTTTGCCTGGATCCCGGTTACCCTCGGCCCGGGGTTCCTCGTGCTCGGCGTCACGACCCTCGAGGTCGCGGCCGGGGCGGTGATCGCCCGAGCCATTCGGCGGCAGCCCATCCGGCGTCTCGACGAGGCCATCCTCCTGGGGTTCGCCTTCGCGGCGCTGAAGGATGTCGGGCTCCTCGGGATCCTGGGTGGCATCGGACTCTTCCACCAGCCATTCCTCGTCGGTCTCGATGTTGCGATCCTGGTTGCGGGTGCCGCGATGCTCCGGCCCATCCTCGAGCCGGCTGCCTTGTCGAGATCCCTGCGGATGAGCCCGTTCGGGGTGCTCCTCATCGTGGCCTGGGCGGCGCCGGTGCTCCTCCAGATGGCCTCGCCGGTCGTGCCCTTCATCGACATCCTGCCGAACCACGTCGCGCCGGCCGAGCACCTCCGGACATTCGGAGCGCTGGGCCATCTCACGGACACGCAGTCGCCGATCTACGGGCCGTCCCGGATCTTCCTCGGCTACACCGCCCTGCTCGGGGCGATCACGACGATCGCCGGCCTGCCGGCCGGCCAGGCGCTGGCCGGCTTCATCCTGCCCTCGACGATCCTCGTGGCCGTCGGCATTCGTCGCCTGACGATAGCGGTCGGCGGTCCGGCCGTGGTCCCGTGGGCGCTCCTGACCTTCGCGATGACGACGTCGTTCGCCCGGCTCGGCGATGCGCGGGCGACCGTCGTCGTCCTGCCGATGGTCGCCTGGATCCTGTCCGTCGTGGCGGAGGAGCTGGCAACGGCGGCGACCCTCGAGCCGAACGGCGCCCGAGCTGGGCCGGACGCTCGCGTGGGATCCGATGCCCGGCGCGCCCTGTTGCCACGATCCGTCGTCCTTGGCCTCGGACTCGGCGTCGCCATGCTCATCCACCCGGTCATCGGCTTCCTCGCGGTTGCCACGCTCATCGGCGTCGTCCTCCTTCGGCCGCCCGTCGCCGATCTCGTCATTCCGGCCCTCGGCACCGGCGCGGTCCTGGCGCTGCCGCAGGCGGCGACGATGGTCGGCCTCGGGCTGCCACCGGTCGCCCTCGTCGTCGCCCTGGGCGCCGCGGTTGGCGTCGGCCTGCTCCTTGGCGCGGAGCCGTCGGCCGGGATTCGGCGAGGCCTCGTCGCGCTCGGCCGGGGCTCGGCGGCGATTGCCGGGGTCGTCGCCGTCGTGTTCGCGGGCCCGCTCATCGGGGCCGCGGTTGCCGGCGTCGGCCCGCTCCTGGCGGTCATGGAGCTTGCGAGCGTCGCGGCGGCCATTGCCATCGGACTGCGGGCCCCGGCGGCTCGCAACCCGGTCCTATGGGCAGCCCTGGCGGCGGGCTTCGCCGTTGCCGTCTTGACGCAGCTGGTCCCGGAGCAGGGGAGTGGTCTCCTTGGCGACGCCCTCCGCTTCGAGCTGCCCAAGACGCTCCAGTACTGGGTGCCCGTCATGGTCGCCCTGCTTGCCGCGGCGGGCCTCGAGGCCCTGACCCGCTGGGACCGGCTGGCCGTCGCCGCCCGCGGCGTGACCCTGATCACGTTCGTTGGAGCGGCCGCCCTGCCGATCCGGAGCACGCCCATCGACGCCTTCCACCTCGGCGAGCATCGCCTGAGCGAAACGCTCTCGATTGCGGTGCGCTGGATCCAGGACGGCTTCTGGTCCGGCTACCCGGACAGCCGCTACGTCGTGGACGCGCCGCGCCAGGAGCTGCTCGATGCTGTCAGGCGCGAGATCGCCGCCGGCCGGCTCGGGCCGGACAGCCAGATCATCCACGTCGCCGGCTCGTTCCAGGAGTGGGTCGCGACGCCGCTCGGTGTCTTCGACGGCGTGGTTGAGACCGACGTCGTCCCGGACGCCGAAGTCAGCATCCATACCGTCGGCGGGAAGCTCCACCCGCTCGCCGACCTGCCGGCGCTGCTCAGGAAGTCGGCCCCCGGCCCCGGACGTTCGAGCCGGTACTTCGGCTACGTGGTGCTCGAGCCGGACCCGACAAAGCTGCCGCCGGGCATCCGCGACGAAATCCTCGCTGCCGGCTTCGAACCCTCATTCTCGAACGGGCAGGGTGAGCTCTTTGCCCTGCCCCCATCGTTGAAGTAGCCGGGACCGCCGGAACCAGCGAGTACGATGCGTTCGTGCCTGGCCCGAACGACCTGATCGAAACGATTCGCGCCGCCGTCATCGGCGATGACGAGGCGGTCGTGGGTCCCTACGGCCTGCGGCGGGTCACCTACGCCGACTACACGGCGTCCGGCCGTTCCCTGACCTTCATCGAGGACTACATCCGGGACGCGGTCCTGCCGCTGTACGCGAACACGCACACCGAATCGTCGGGGACCGGGCTCCAGACTTCGCGCTTCCGCGAGGACGCCCGGGCGATCATCCGCGACGCGCTGGGCGGGACGGAGCGTGACCACGTCGTGATCTTCTGCGGCTCGGGCTCCACGGCGGCGATCAACAAGCTCGTCGACGTCATGGGCCTGCGCCTCCCCGCGAACCTCGACGATCGCTACGGGTTCCGGGCCTCCATCCCGGCCGCCGAGCGGCCGATCGTGTTCATCGGGCCGTACGAGCACCACTCCAACGAGCTGCCCTGGCGCGAGTCGATCGCCGACGTCG
>JBEPVB010000124.1:0-5787 GCA_041691215.1 Chloroflexota bacterium | reverse complement strand
TGCACGTCGCGGACGCAGGTCGTCAACCCGATGCCGCCGATCATGGAGCCCGGCGAGTTCTTCATGCCCTACCCGCTCGAGGTCGAGGTCGGCGGGGCCACGGTGTTCGTCCTGCCCGTGGAGCGTTTCGAGCGCCTTTAGCGGCTGCCCAGTGGCGCGCCCGGTGCCCCCGGCGGGCAGGCTGCGTCGCTAGCCGGAAGCGGGGCTCTCGCCGGGGCCGTGGCGTACCGGCAGCTGGTCGTAGCCCTTGCGGCGGTAGATGAGCGTCGAAATGCCCCAGCTCAGGACGAAGATCGCGATGATCCCGAAGCCGATCAGGCCGAAGTCGAGGTTGGCGATCAGGTTCCAGATCCCGCCCTGGAGCTCGAAGCGGTCGGCGACGATGCTCAGGACCTCGATCCCCCCGACGACGAAGGCGATGAGGACCGAGACGAGGGTGATGTTGAGGTTGTAGTAGAGCTTTCGGATGGGCTTGATGTAGGCCCAGCCGTAGGCCCCCAGCATCATCACCCCGTCGGTCGTGTCGATCAGCGACATACCTGCCGCGAAGAGCGCCGGCAGGATGAGGATGTAGGCGATCGGGACGTGATTGGCGCCTGACGTCGCGGCCAGGCCGAGGAGGGCGACCTCACTGGCGGTGTCGAAGCCCAGCCCGAAGAGGACCCCCAGCGGGTACATGTGCCAGCTCTTGCTGATCATCCGGAGGGCCGGTCGGAAGAGGCGGGCCAGGAGGCCCCGGTTGTTGAGGAAGTCCTCGAGGGTCTCCTCGTCGTAGGCCCCGCCAGCCGACACCTTCCGGAACATCCGGTAGATGTCGATCAGGACCACCAGGTTGATCGCCCCAATCACGAGCAGGAAGATCGCCGAGACGGCCGTCCCGATGAGGCTCCCGATCTCGGACAGGGTCGGGATGGCGCTCACGAAGCCGGCCGAGATCGCAATCAGGACCGAGAGCGCCACGACGATCGTGGAGTGGCCCAGCGAGAAGAAGAGACCGACCCCGACCGGCCGCTGGCCGTCCTGCATGAGCTTCCGGGTGGTGTTGTCGATGGCCGCGATGTGGTCGGCGTCGACGGCGTGGCGGAGGCCGAACGTGTAGGCGAGGAACGCCGTCGGCAGCAGGATCGGGTACTGGATCGAGGCGACGATGGCCAGGAGCCAGGCCCCGAGATTGAAGACGAGCAGGAAGCCGTAGACGCGCGCGATGCGGCTGCGGAGCTCGCTCGAGGTCTTCAGCAGCTGGATGGCGTTGGCGATCAAGAACGCACTCCCGTCGGACAATCGACGATACCCCGGCCGAGGACTTGTTGCAATACCTTGCAATACCCCCTCGTTGCACCAAGGAGTACGTACCCGGACCGGGTCCCGGATCAGCGGTACGCTGTCGGAATGTCAAGCCTGCCGGTCGCCGAGGCGAACCCCTGGGCCGCCCTGCCGGAACTCCTCCGGGCCCGAGGCATGCGCTGGACGCCGCAGCGGAGAACGCTCATCGACGTCCTCGCCCGGGCCGATGGCCACCTGACCGGCGCAGAGCTCGTGGAGCGCTGCCGGGATGTCGACGCGACCACCACGCCGTCAACGGTCTATCGGACCCTTGACGTCCTCGAGGAGCTGGGCCTCATCCGCCACGGCCACGGCGCCGACGGACGGGAGGAGTTCCACGTCCTACCGACGACCAATCACGGACACCTGCATTGCGCGATCTGCGGGCGGGCCTGGGAGCTGGAGGCGCGGGAAGCGGTCGGCCTGGTCCGTTCGCTGCGGCGCGGTCGGGGCTTCGAGGTTGACCTGACCCACGTGACGGTCGTCGGGCGCTGCGCCGATTGTGCTCGCGCGGCCAGGCCGGCCGGCGGCTGAGTCCGCGGATCCCTGGATGCCCGAAGTAGCGCTGGACTGGCTCGCTGTCCTCGAAGTGGAGGCCCCGTCGGCCGTGGCCGCGTTCCGCGGAATCGGGGAGGGCCGCTTCATCAGCGTTCGGCGTGAGGTTCGGCGGCACGCCGGAGCGGGCAGCGCCGCGCGCGTGACGACCGAGCTCGCCGCGATTGCCGCCGCGGTGGCTGCCCTCGTCCGGGAGCTGCCCGAACCGGCCTTTGACGCTCCTGGCGGCGAGGAGGACTGGAACGTCGCCGAAGCGATCGGGCACGCCGCGGATTCGCGGGCCGGCCTGGCGATGGCGGGCGCCCTCGCCGCGACCGGCCGGTTCCCGGATGGGGCCCCGGCGGTCGTGCCGGGGATCGCCGGCGAGCGCGGCCACGGCCGGGACGCTCTCGTTCGCCGGCTCGCAGCAAGCCAGCGGATCGTCGAGCGGGCGGCCCGATCGATCGCCGGTCACGAGGAGGATCCCTGTCCCCTCGAGCACCCTCTCGTGGGGCGGCTCCGCTGCGGCGAGTGGCTCCTCTTCGCCGGCGTCCACGACCTGATGCATCTCGAGCAGCTCCACGGGATTGCCGCCTGGTTCGAAACGCCGGCCGGCGCGGGTCCCGGATGAGCGCCCGCCCGGACCTCGTCGCCTGCTGGCTGTACCGGATCGGCGACGCTGGAGCGCTCGAGATCCTGCTCATCCGCCGGGCGCCAGGTCGGATGTATGCGGGCCTCTGGCAATGCGTGACCGGCAAGCTCGAAGCCGGCGAGCGGATCCTCGATGGCGCCCTCCGCGAGGTGGCGGAGGAGACGGGGCTGCAGCCGTCGGACCTCGAGGACCTCATGGAGACCGACATCGTGAACTGGTTCCACGCCGCGGACCTGGACACCCTCCTCTGCGAGGCCGTCTTCGCGGCCCGGGTGCGCGACGGCGCGAGGATCAAACTTTCGGACGAGCACGACGATCTCCGCTGGCTCGGCATCGAGGCAGCGAAGGATCTCGTGGTCTGGCCGGCCTACGAGCGGGCGATCGAGTTCATCGCCTGGGTGCTGGCTCAGCCGGGCAAGGCGGGGCCGTTTCGCCTGGATTGAGCCCGGCACGATCTCGACGCCACAGCCCTCGCTGCTAGACTTCCCGGAACCGGACGGGCGAGGTGGAGGGCTGCAGATGATCGAACAGCGCGGCGCACCCGCCTCCTCGGCGCTGCCTGCTTTCCGCTCGAAGCTCGACGCGATTCGGCCGACCTACGGGTTCGAGGACGTCTCCCTGGCGCCCGGCACAAGCACGGTCGAACCCAGCGACGTCGACCTGGCCCAGGTCTTCTGCGGCCTCGAGCTGGCCATTCCGGTCCTCGCGTCGGCGATGGACGCCGTCGTCGATCCGGCCTTCGCCGGTGCGATGGCGCGGCTCGGAGGCCTGGCCATCCTGAACCTCGAGGGTGTCCAGACCCGCTACGACGAACCGGGCGCGATCCTGGCCCGGATCAGCGCCGCTCCCGACGACGACGTCCACCAGCTGCTGGCCGAGGCCTACGCCGCGCCCGTCCGCGAGGAGCTCGTCGCCCGGCGTCTCGAGGAGATCCGCGCGGCCGGCTCGAAGGCCGCGGTCGCCGCCACCCCGGGCGCTGCGAGGAAGTGGGGCCCGTTCTGTGCCGAGCACGGCGCCGACCTCTTCCTCGTCCAGAGCCAGGTCTCCTCGGCCCGCCATCTCGCAACCGGCTACGACCCACTCTCGCTCCGCGAGTTCACCCGCTTCATGCCCATCCCCGTCGCCGTCGGCAATACCACCAACGCGGAGGCGGCCTTCCTGCTCATGGAGCAGGGAGCGGCCGCGGTGTTCGTGGGCGTCGGCCCGGGCGCCGCCTGCACGACCCGCGAAGTTCTGGGGATCGGCGTCCCCCAGGTCACGGCGATCGCCGACGTGGCCGGGGCTCGGGATGCCTACCTGGAACGGTCCGGTCGCTACGTGCCCGTGGTCGCCGACGGCGGGATGCGTCGTGGTGGCGAGATCGCCAAGGCGATCGCCGCCGGTGCCGATGTGGTCATGCTGGGCTCGCCCCTTGCCCGCGCCGCCGAGGCACCCGGCGGCGGCGTCAACTGGGGCATGGCGGCGCCTTCGCCGGTCCTGCCCCGGGGCACCCGGATCAAGGTCGGAACCGCTGGCTCGCTCGAGGTGATCCTCAACGGTCCGGCCAGCGTCACCGACGGCTCGCAGAACCTGATGGGTGCCCTGCGCCAGTCGATGGCGGCTCTCGGCGCGCGGACCATCCGCGAGATGCAGCAGGTCGAGATCGTGTACGCGCCGTCGGTCGGCAGCGAAGGCAAGTCCTGGCAGCAGCGAGGCCGCTGAGCCGGGCCCGCGCGGGGCTGCGCGTCATCTCCTCCGCGCCTCCGGCGTCGAGGGATCGATGACTCGCCAGGACGACATCGGCGACCAGCTCACGGAGTGGGGGAAGGTTGTCCGGATCGAAACGCGCGGACGGGTGAGCGGGCGGCCGGTTGCCGCGGCCGTCGGCTTCGTGGAAGCGCCCGATGGCTCGCTGCTCGTCGCCGCCGGCGAACCCGACGCCGACTGGGCCCGGAACCTCGAAGCTGATCCCACCTGCACCCTGACCGTCGGCGAGAGAACCTGGCAGGCGACCGCGGAGCTCCTTTCCGTGTCCGAGGCCGCCGCCGCCGTCCGGGATCTCATCCTCCGCTACGGGACCCCGGCCGAGCGGCTCGGGCGGGGCTTCGCGTTCCGGCTTCGGCCCGAGGAGTGAGTCGCCGGGTACCATCCCGACGATGCCCGACCACCTTCCCGTTCGTCCCACCCGCCCCGACGAGACCGCCGATGTTGGGACCTACCAGCCCGCCCTCGATCGGACGCCGGCCCGCAAGTCGATCTTCGAGGAGGCCGGCGGCCTGCCCTTCTTCGAGGGCCTCGTCGATCGCTTCTACCAGGCGGTCGAGGTCGACCCTGAGCTGCTCGCGATCTACCCGGATCATGCGGACCTTGCCGGCGCGCGCCACCGCCTGTCGCTCTTCCTCGCCCAGTACTGGGGCGGCCCCACGACCTACACCCTCGAACGCGGCCAGCCCCGCCTCTACATGCGTCACATGCCCTTCGCCATCGACCCCGCTGCCAAGGATCGGTGGTTGACCCACATGCGCGCCGCCGTGGCGTCGATGGATCCGCCGGCCCACGTCGCCGCGCGGCTGCTCCAGTATTTCGACATGGCCGCCGAGGCGATGCGGAACACGGGCTAGCGCGCCCGAGCGCGGCCTTCGACCGCCGAGCCCGAGGTGCTCATGCCGCTCAAGCCGGTCGATCGGCTGCGGCCCACGGCCCGGTACACTGGCCCTCAACTTGGCAAGACCGCCCGCGGGCGGCAGTTGGAGGGGCGGATCGAGCTTGACGATGACGGCGGGCACGGAGTCGACCGACGAGAACCTGGGCGGCCCAACGGACGCGCCGGCAGCCCACACGCGACGAGGCAAGACGGTCCACGGCGAGGCGGCCAACGCCGGCCATCGTGTCCTGGCTCCCGACGACGCCGAGGTCGAGGCCTACCTCGAGACCGCCCTCAACGCCCCCGGCCCCCAGCGTGCGTCCGGCGACCGTCCGGCCTCGGCCGACCACGGCACGATCGTGGTCCTCGACTTCGGTAGCCAGTTCGCCCAGCTGATCGCACGCCGGGTTCGGGAGCTCAACGTCTACTCCGAGCTCCTGCCCCACGACACCCCGATGGCCGAGATCGAACGACGCGGCGCGACCGCCATCATCCTGTCGGGCGGACCCAACTCGGTCTATGACGCGGACGCCCCGAAGCCCGACGCGGCGATCTGGAGCGGGCGCCTGCCGGTCCTCGGCATCTGCTACGGCGCTCAGCTCATGGCCAGCGAGCTCGGCGGCCACGTCCCGCCCACCCCGAAGCGGGAGTACGG
>JBEPVB010000123.1:0-5836 GCA_041691215.1 Chloroflexota bacterium | reverse complement strand
CACATGCCCCAGGTCATCGTCATCGACGAGATCGGGACGGAGCTCGAGGCCCAGGCCGCCCGGACCATCGCCGAGCGGGGCGTCCAGCTTATCGGCACGGCCCACGGCAACAACCTCGACAACCTGATGCTCAACCCGACCCTCTCCGACCTCATCGGGGGGATCCAGAGCGTGACCCTCGGTGACGAGGAGGCCCGCCGCCGGCGGACGCAGAAGAGCGTCCTCGAGCGCAAGGCGCCCCCGACGTTCGACGTGATCATCGAGATCCAGGACCGCGAGAAGGTCCTCGTCCATTCCGACGTCGCGGATACGATCGACAACCTCCTCCGCGGCGATCCCGTGGCGCCCGAGCAGCGCTGGCGGGACGAGGAGGGCGTCCATCGCTCCCAGTCGCGGCCCAGGCCCTCGCCCCGCGAGCCGCTCCAGACGGACCGTTTCTCGGGCCTGGTCGGGTCCGGGTCGTCCTGGCGCATGGAGCCCGGATGGCGCGGCGATGGCGCCTACCGATCCGGGTTCGGCGGTGGGGGAGCGTTCCCGGGCGCCGAACGAGGAGCCCGCCCCGGCTACCGGCCAGGCGCGAGTGGATCCTGGCGGCCGGCCCGTCCCGGCCCGGCGCCGGCACGCGGCAGTGGACCCGGCCAGCCCGCGGCTGGATCGGGCGGCGGCCCGGCGGCCGTGCTCGACATCCCGTTCGTCGCCGGCGAGATTGCCGACCGCGGTCCGCTCGAGCGCGGCAGCGTGCCGGTCCCCGAGCCCAGGGCCCGCGAGGCCCGCGAGCTCTCCCGGCAGAAGGAGTGGCGCGACTCCGCGGCCCGGGCGATCGACGCCCTCAGGGTGGACGAGGGCACCGCGCCGGTGAACGCCACCGACCTCGACGACGAGCCCGAGGACCTCGAACCCGAGGACGAGCTCGAATCCGGCGACGGCGAGCTCGTCGATGGCGCCCTTCGGGTCCCCGGCGCCGAGGGCCTGCCGACGCTCCGGGTCCTGCCCCAGGGGATCAGCCGGCGGCGGCTCGAGCAGTCGATCCGGGAGCTCCAGCTGCCGGTCGTCATCGCCCGGGATGTCGACGAGGCCGACGTCGTGATGACGATCCGGACTGAGTACAAGCAGAAGACCCCGCTCCTCCGCGAGGCCGAGGAACGGGCCATGCCGATCTACGTCCTCAAGAACAACACGATCCTCCAGATGCAGGCCTCGCTGACCTCGATCTTCGCTCTCGAGCTCGACCCCAGGGATGCGGCGATGCGCGAGACGGAGGATGCCATCGGGATGGTCCTCCAGCGCTCCGAGCCGGTGGAGCTGTCGCCCCAGAACGCCTACATCCGCCGCCTCCAGCACCAGATGGCCGAGCGGGCGAACCTCGTCTCGAGGTCTCGCGGCCGGGAGCCCTACCGGCGGGTCCGCCTCTATCCGGACGCGGCCAAGAGCGCCTGGCGCTGATGCGCCCGGTGGCCCCCAACCGAAGGTGAGCCTTCGCCAGGGCGAGGTCGTCATCGATTGCGTCGACCACGAGGCCGTGGTGCCGTTCTGGGCGGCGGCCCTCGGCTGGGAGCGCCGCGACGTCAACGAGCAGTACGTCGTCCTCCTGCCGGCGGCCGACGAGCGAGAGGCCGACGGCCCGCGGCCGTTGCCACTCCTGTTCCAGAAGGTGCCCGAGGCGAAAGCCGGAAAGAACCGCGTCCACCTCGACTACCGGTCCGAGGATCGGGTCGCGGAGATCGCGCGGCTGGTCACCATCGGCGCTCGCGAAGGTGCGACCCGGAGCCTGGGCTCGCTCACGTGGACGGTGATGGAGGACCCGGAGGGCAACGAGTTCTGCGTCCAATGACGCTCGCGCCCGGGAGTGCCGGGACCGGCGCGGCCGACGACCGCACGAACCGCCTCCTCGTCCTCTACGACCGCGACTGCGGCATCTGCACGACTACGGTTCGGCATCTCCGTCGATGGGATCGCAAGGGCTGGCTCGAGATCCTGGCCCTCCAGGACGCCGCTACCGACGAGCGGGGCATCGTCCGCGAGGTGGCCGCCGGCCATCCGCTCCACGACGAGCTCCACGTCCTTGATCCCGGGACCGGGGTCGTCCGGTCAGGGGGCCGGGCCGTCCTCGAGATCGCTTCGCGGCTGCCGGGCGGCCGCATCCCGGCCGCGATCGGCCGCCTGCCGCCGGCAGCCTGGGTGATCGGGCTCGGCTACGCCGTCGTGGCCCGCAACCGCCGGGCGATCAGCCGGGCCCTCCAGCTCGATACGATCTGCGAGATCCCTGCCCGCTGAGCGCGACTCTGGCGCATCCGACCCGCGCTGGCCCATTGGTAACAGCACCAGGCACTGCGCTCGCTGCTGCACGGCTGGCCGTCATCACCGACGGGCCGCCAGAATGGGCCTTCAACTGCCGGTGGCTGGCAGTGACGACAAGCAGCAAGGAAACGAGGAGGACGATCGCGAGCCTGCCCGCGTTTCCCGATCTCACCGGCCGGCGGGCTGACAGGCCCGCCATCCCGGTCAGTGCTCGGTCGTTCCCGTGAACGTCCAGGCGTCGATGCGGAGCGCCGGCACGACCGCGCTGCCGAGGAAGCCGCGAAGCGTCTTGCGCTCGCTGCTGACCGCCGAGACCCCGGCCACCGCGTCC
This sequence comes from Chloroflexota bacterium, assembly GCA_041691215.1. Lineage (GTDB taxonomy): Bacteria > Chloroflexota > Limnocylindria > Limnocylindrales > CSP1-4 > UBA5189. The sequence continues at coordinate 3,207 of JBEPVB010000123.1, read as the reverse complement.
AGGTAGGACTGCGTGTAGCGGAGGTTCCGGACCGGCCCGACGATCTTGCCGCCCTCGACGAGGAACGTCCCGTCGCGGGTCATGCCCGTGACGATGGCCAGCTTGGGATGGACGGGATTCGTGTAGTGGAAGCGGGTCACGAGCAGGCCCCGATCGAGCCCGGCGATGAGGTCGGCCCGCGGCGTCATGCCCGCAGCCATGACCATGTTCAGGGGGAACGGACCGTACGGGTTCGGGGCCGGCAGGCCGTGGCCCGTCGAGCGGCGGCCGGCTCGGGCCGCCGTCTGGGAGTCATAGACGACCTCCCGGCAGACGCCCTCCTCGAGCAGCACGACCCGCTGCTTGGCGATGCCCTCGTAGTCGAAGGCCATCGGCTGGCCGGCCGGATCCGAGGCATCGTCGACGATCGAGACGAGGTTCGGCCCGATCCGCTTGCCCGGCTCGAAGAACGATCGCTCCTCCTGGACGGCGAGGGCCGAGAACCCGAGGTAGCCGAGCATGTCGGTGATGTCGAGAACCGCGTACTCCTCGAGGACCACCGGGTAGTCGCCGGCCGGCAGGGAGATCGCGTTCTCGGTTGCCCTTGCCTTGGCGGCGGCCTCGCGGCCGATGGCCGCGGCGTCGATCGTGGTGGCGTCGGTGGCCGCGACCTCCGCGTAGCCCGTGCCCCCGTTGGGGGACATCGAGACGGTCAGGAGCTGCGAGCTCGTGCGCTCCTCCTCGGCGTGGATTCCCGTGGAGCTGGCGACGGCGATGCCCTCGCGCGAGGTCGAGAAGGAGCCGTAGGCGAGCACGCCGGCATCGTCCGCGGCAGCAATCACGGCCCGCACGGCCTCGGCCCGGAATTCGGGGTCGGCGTCGGCAGTCCCGCGGGCGAACGCGGCATCCAGGCGGGGCACGTTCCCGTCGCCATCGGGCACCGGCAGGCCGCCCCAGTCCTCCAGCTCCTCGCAGGTGCGTGAGATGGCCGCGGCCCGACGGACGACCGCGCCGAGCCCTTCGTCGTCGGTCCGTCCCGTCCCGGCCACGGCGATCCGGCGGCCGCGGACGAAGCGAAGGCTGACGCTGACGCTGGTCTCGGCGACGTTCTGGTGGATCTCGCTGTTGGCGAAGCGGGTGAGGGCGGCGTCCTCAGTCATGACCAGGACCTCGGCCTCGGTCGCCCCGACCCGAAGAGCGCGCTTGAGGACGTCCTCGGCCAGCTCGAGGGGACTCGCCGACGTCCGGCTCACCACTTGCCGACTCCGACCTGGACGTTCCGGAAACGGGCGCCGCTCACGCCGTGCCCGACGTGGGCTCCCTGGCTCGGCTCGCCCTTGCCGCAGTTGGGGGTCCCGAGCATCACGTAGCTGCTGGCGTCGCCGACCGCGTCGCAGGCGCGCCAGAACTCATAGGTGATGCCCGTGTAGGTCGGGTTCTTGAAGAGCCGGCCTCGTTTCCCGCCCTTGATCTCGTAGGCGACCTCAGTGGCGAACTGGAAGTTCAAGCGGCGGTCGTCGATCGACCAGCTCCGGTTCGTGCCCAGGTACAGGCCGTCATCGGTGTCGGCCACGATGTCGTCGAGGCTCATGCCCTCGACCGGGACGAGGTTGATGTTGGTCATCCTGATCAGGGGGATGCGATTCCAGCCGTCGGCCCGCATCGCCCCGCCCGAGCTCCGACCGACCCGTGGCGCGGTCTCCCGGGACGTCTGGTAGCCGACGAAGATGCCGTTCTGGACGAGGGGGATCGCCTGGGCGGCGACGCCCTCATCGTCCCAGCCGAACGACCCCATACCGAACGGCGAGCTGGCATCGGCGACGATCGTGATGAGGTCAGAGCCGTAACGGAAGTGCTCGTCGAGCTTGTCGGTCGTGAGGAAGCTCGTGCCCGCGTAGGACGCCTCCGTCCCGAACACGCGATCGAGCTCGGTGGGATGGCCGCAGCTCTCGTGGACCTGGTTGTAGAGCTGGCTCGGGTCGAGCACCACGGTGGTCACCCCGGCGGGGCACTGGGGCGCGCTGAGGAGGGCAACCGCTTCCTCGGCATGGCGCTCCGCGTTGCCGAGGAGGTCGAGCTCCTTGATCCACTCCCAGCCGCCAGCTCGCCAGCCGCCGCCGGCGTCCGGATAGCTCCGGCGCTGGTGCTCGTCACCCTCGATGGCGTTGGCCTCGACGGCTGCCCCGACATGGGTGATGGTCTGCTCGGTGAAGCTGCCGTCAGTCGCGGCGAAGGTCTTCTCCTCGCGCTGGGCCCCGTACGTCGACTCGGTGAAGCTCACCCCGGCTACCCTGCCGGCTGCCTGGTCTGCCTCGAGGAGGTGCCAGATCTTGCGCTCGACCGGGATCTTGAAGGGATCCTCCTGGACGGGCGTCTCGTAGCGACCGTGAGCCGGCGGCCGATCGTCGAGCGTCACCGGCGTGCGGAGCGCCGTGCCGGAGGCCTTGGCGATGCGGACCGCCAGGGCTGCCACCCGGTCGACCTCGTCAAGATCGAGCAGGTGGGACGAGGCGAAGCCCCACGCGCCATTGAGGAGGACGCGGACGCCGAAGCCCTCGCTCTCCCCCGACAGGACGCCCTCGAGCTTGCCGGACTTTACGGCGATGGACTCATCGCGGCGGTGAACGATACGGATATCGGCATAGCCAGCGCCAAGCTGCGCGGCGGTATCGAGGGCGCGTTCGGTCAACTCTCGCATGTCGGGCGGCGAGCCTAGCAGAGTCGAACGGCCGGCGAAGTTGGAGCGAATGCCGTATCGCGAACCGTCACAGGACGGTCGTTCCGCTGAGGGCCTGGGCGGTCAGCCAGAGCCCGATTCCGAGGACTGCGACCGAGGCGATGAGCGGTGCCTGCCGGGCGACGCGGCCGAGTCCGGACCCCAGCGGCAGGCGTTCCATTCGCTCCCGGGCGACGACCATGAGGGCGCCGACGCCACCGAGGACGAGGGCCATCCCCAGGCCGAAGGCGACGACGAGCACGACCCCGAAGGCGGCCCGGCCGGCGACGATGGTCCCAAGCAGGATGATCAGGGCGTTGGTCGAGGGAATGATCCCGCCAGCGAGCCCAAGGGCGAAGAGGCTCTTCCAGCTCAGCGTCCGATCGTCCGCTGGCAGGTGGCTGTGGCGCATGCCCCCATGGCTGTGCTCGCCGGCGGTGGTGGCGGGATCATGGGCGTCCGAATGTCCGGGTCCTGGCGCGACCGCCGGCTCATGCTCGTGCCCGTGCTCG
>JBEPVB010000122.1:0-6018 GCA_041691215.1 Chloroflexota bacterium | reverse complement strand
TCGCCAGGATGAGGCGCCGGCTGCGGACGAACCGGAGACCCTCCTTGATCGCCGCAAGGCCCGGTTTCGACGAGCCGCCGAGGGGTGGGATCGGCCGCAGACCCGCGAGCATCGCGAGGGAAAAGGCGTAGCTGGCGACGTCGGCCGCAAAGGCGCCCGCAGCGCCGACCGTCCCGATCAGGACCCCGGCGACGAGCGGCCCCAGGACGGCGCCGCCGTTGAAGGTCAGCTGGCCGAGCGAGATCGCCGATCGCAGGCGGTGGGCCGGCACGAGCCGGGGAATGGCCGAGGTCCGGGTCGGCCAGTCGACCGCGGTCAATCCGGCGGCCACGAAGGCGACCGCGAAAAGGGCCGGCAGGGACATCTCGCGCTGGATGGAGAGGACCGCGAGGGCCAGGCTCGTCGCGGCCAGGCCGAGCTGGGTGACGATCAGGACGCGGCGCCGGTCCATGGCGTCGGCGATGGCCCCGCCGCTCAGCGAGAACAGCATCAGGGGGACCAGCTGGACCAGGGTCAGCCCAGCGAGGGCGGCCATCGACCCGGTGTGGACGAAGACCTGGTACGGCAGGGCCACGCGCGTGATCTGGGTCCCGACGGTGTTGATGGCCTGGCCGGTCCAGAGCCGCCGGAAATCGGGATCCAGGCGCAGGGGCTCGAGGTCGATGACGAGGCCGCGTGCCGAGGCGAGCCGGCCGTGAGGGCGTCCTCGCGGGGGGCCGCTCATCGTCATGGGGTCGGGCGGGTCGACGGGGCTACTTGTCGCGCTCCGCCGAAACGAGCGATGCCTGGGCCGCCGCCAGCCGCGCCACCGGCACGCGGAAGGGCGAGCAGGACACATAGTCGAGACCGATCCGCTCGCACTTGGCGATCGACGCCGGGTCGCCGCCATGCTCGCCGCAGATCCCGAGCTCGAGATCGGGCTTCGTCGAGCGGCCTTTCTCCACGGCCGTCCTCATGAGCCCGGCGACCGCATCGTCGAGAGTCTGGAAGGGGTTGAAGGGCAGGATCTTGTCCTCGACGTACTTGAGGAGGAAGCCGCCCTCGGCGTCGTCGCGGCTGTAGCCGAACGTCATCTGGGTCAGGTCGTTGGTGCCGAAGCTGAAGAAGTCGGCCTCGCGGGCGATCTCGTCGGCGGTCAGGGCGCCGCGGGGGACCTCGATCATCGTCCCGAACTTGTAGACGACATGGACGCCGGCCTTCTCCTCGACGGCCCTGGCCTCGGCCTCGAGGAGGGCCCGCGTCGCGGCCAGCTCGTTCACGTGCCCGACGAGCGGGATCATGATCTTGGCGATTGGGTTGCCGCCGGCCTTCACCCGGGCGATCTCGGCGTTGAGGATGGCCCGGGTCTGGACCTTCACGAAGTCCGGGATCATGAGCCCCAGGCGGCAGCCCCGCAGCCCGAGCATGGGGTTCTGCTCGTGGAGGCTCTTGATGGTCGCCAGGAGCTCCGTATCCTCGGCCGTCGCGCCGTCGCCGGCCCTGGTGACCTTGACGAGCTGCTCCTCCAGGTTCGGCAGGAACTCGTGGAGGGGCGGGTCGATGAGGCGGATGACGACCGGCAGGCCGTCCATCGCCTCGAAGATGCCCTCGAAGTCGCCCTGCTGGAGGACCTCGAGCTTGGCCATCGCCGCGTCGAAGCTCGCGACGACCTCGCGCTCCTCGGCGCCGAGGGCCTCCCCGCCGGCAAGCTTGGCCTTCGCCCGCGTGGCCCGCATCGCGACCAGGATCGCGCCACGGACGATCTCGAGGCGCTCGCCCTCGCGGAACATGTGCTCCGTCCGGCACAGGCCGATGCCCTGGGCGCCATAGCGGCGGGCCTGGGCGGCCTCCTCGGGCTTGTCGGCATTGGTCCAGACCTGCATCCGGCGGACCTCGTCGGCCCAGGCCAGGATCGCCTGCAGCTCGGGCTGGTCCTCGAAGCGGGCCGAGACGGTCGGCAGGGCGCCCAGGAAGAGGTCGCCAGTCGAGCCGTCGAGGCTGACCCAGTCGCCCTCCTTGAAGTCGATCCCGGTCACGCCGCAGTGGGCGGCCTTGGCGCCGTAGTCGACGACGAGGTCGGCCGAGCCGGCCACGCACGGCTTACCGATTTGGCGAGCGACCACGGCCGCGTGCGAGGTGGCCCCGCCCCGGGCGGTGATGATGCCCTCCGCCACGGCCATGCCGTGGAAGTCGTCGGGCGACGTCTCGATCCGGACGAGGATGACCTTTTCGCCACGACCGACCCACTCGACGGCGGTGTCCGCGTCGAAGACGGCCCGGCCGACGGCCGCGCCGGGCGAAGCGTTGAGGCCCTTGACGATCCGGGTCGCGGATGCCCGCGCCGCGGGATCGAATTGGTCCCGCAGGAGCTGGTCGACCATCGTCGGCTCGATCCGCCCGATCGCCTCGGCCTTGGTGATGATGCCCTCGGCGACCATGTCGACGGCGATCTTCACGGCCGCCGCCGCGGTCCGCTTCGCCGAGCGCGTCTGGAGCATGTAGAGATGGCCGCGCTCGATCGTGAACTCGAGATCCTGGACGTCGCGGTAATGGCGCTCGAGTCGGTCGGCGATCTGCTGGAACTCGTCGTAGACGGCGGGCATGACGTCGCGCATCTGAGCGATCGGCTGGGGCGTCCGGATGCCGGCCACGACGTCCTCGCCCTGGGCGTTGGTGAGGTACTCGCCGTAGAGGACCTTCTGGCCGGTGTTGGGGTCGCGGGTGAAGGCCACGCCCGTGCCCGAGTCGTCGCCCATGTTGCCGAAGACCATCGTCACGACGTTGACCGCCGTGCCCAGGTCGTGGGCGATCTTCTGGTTGTTGCGGTAGTCGCGGGCGCGCTTGCCGAACCACGAGGCGAAGACGGCCTTGATGGCGAGGTCGAGCTGCTCGAGGGGATCCTCGGGGAAGTCGCGGCCGGTGACCTCGCGGACGATGGCCTTGTACTCACCGGCGACCTGCTGCAGGGCGGCCGCATCGAGGTCGGTGTCCTGCCTGGCGCCGCGGGCCGCCTTCTCGGCGTCGAGGGCGTGGTCGAAGCGCTCGCCGGGCACGTCCATGACGATCCGGCCGAACATCTGGATGAAGCGCCGGTAGGCGTCCCAGCCGAAGCGCTCGTTGCCGGTCAGCTGGACGAGACCCTGGAGAGTGGCCTCGCTGAGGCCGAGGTTGAGGACGGTGTCCATCATGCCGGGCATCGAGAACTTGGCCCCCGATCGGACCGAGACGAGGAGCGGATTGGCCGGGTCGCCGAAGCCCTTGCCGCTCTGTCGCTCGACCTCGTGGAGGGCCTCGAGGACGTCATCCCAGAGGCCGTCGGGCAGGCGCTCGCCGGCAGCGAAGTAGTCGTTGCAGGCCTCGGTCGTGATGGTGAAGCCGGGTGGGACCGGCAGGCCCGCGTTGGTCATCTCGGCCAGGCCGGCGCCCTTGCCGCCGAGCAGGTCGCGCATCGTGGCGTCGCCCTCGGCCGTGCCGGCTCCCCACGCGAAGATGTAGCGCTTCGCGGCGCGATGGGCGCGATCGGTGGGGGCTGCGGTGGCCATGGGTCGCGGTCTCCTCTGGGCGGGACGCGAGCGGCGGCATCCGGGCCGCGGCTGATCGTTCGAGGTCGACCGAATTGTACCGTCGCCGCGGCGGACGCCCGTCGACGAGCCCACCCGCGACGCCCGCCCCGCGGGTACCATCGGCCGGACACGCGAACCCGAGGGACACCACGAGCCCCATGACCGAGCCCGACCTGCGCGTCATCGCGCCCGACGATGACCGCTACAACGCGACCCTCATCGCCCGCAGCGACGAGACGGATTCGCTGACCTACGTGACGGTCAAGTTCGATGGTCCGGGCGTGCCCTTCGAGAGCGGCCAGTACATGACCATCGGGGTCATGGCCGATGGCCGCCTGGTGCAGCGTCCCTATTCGGTGGCATCCGATCCGGGCGTCTGCGACACCGAGGGCTACGAGCTGTACGTGCGCCTCGTGAACGGCGGCCTGTTCACGCCCCTGCTCTGGCAGCTGCCGCTCGGCCACCGGATGCGGATGATCGGCCCGAAAGGCAGGTTCACCCTCCTCCCCGACGACGACCGGACCCACCTCTTCATCTCGTCGGGCACGGGCAACGCGCCCTTCGTGTCGATGATCCGGATGCTCATTCGGCTCGGCCAATGGCGGAGAACGGTCTTCCTGAACGGCGTGTCGTACCAGCACGAGCTCGGCTATCGCGGGCTCGTGAGCGAGTGGATCGAGCGGGGCGCCTACCCGGTCACCTACATCCCCACGGTGTCCAGGCCAGCTGCCGACGAGAACGCCGGGTGGACCGGGCGCTGGGGCCGCGTCGAGGCCATCGTCGGACCGGTCTGCGAGGAGTTGGGCCTGACGCCCGACAACACGATCGCCTATATCTGCGGCAACCCGGACATGATCCTGTCCGCGGAGGCGACGCTCCTGGGCCGGGGATTTGCCGAGGACCAGGTCAAGACCGAGCTCTACTGGCCCAAGGGCAAGGAGCCGACGGGCGGGGGCATCTCAACCGACGAGTAGCCGAGCCGTCAGCCTCCGGCCCGACCGTTACCCATGTGCCGGGCGTTCGACTCTCGCCGGCTCGGCACCTTCGATCGGTCGATGTCGGGCGATCTCGGCGATCACCTCCCGAGGATCGGCGTCCAGGAGGTCGAGGTCCAGCTGGAAGCCGGCCCGGAGCGGCAACCGATCGCCGTACGGCTTGAACCGCCGGATCACGGCGCGGAGGTCCTGGTCGGCCGCGACGAACCACGGTCGGCCGGCCAGATGCGAACGGTCGAACGGCACGACCTCGAGTCGGGGTGGGGGGCGTCGGTCACTCTGCCGCTGCTGGACGATGTCGACCGATCCAACCCGGATGTCGGCGATCTGCCACCAGCCGAGGAGCCCGGCATCCCGAAGCCAGAGGCCGCTCGGTCCCACCTCGAGCAGGACCGGATCACCGAGCGCGCAGCGGACGCGATCCAGCCCGTGCAGAACGAGCGGTAGCCCGGCCAGACCGAAGATCAGGCCGATCCCCAGGATCCAGATGATCGCGAACAGCGGTATCGATGAGCTGCCAACAAGGAAGAACGCGATGACGAAGGCCATCGGGAACGCGAGCCAGAGGGCCGAGGCGACGAAGCCCCAGGCCGTGATCGCCAGGGCAAATGGCCGGCGCCGGTAGCGCCTGCTGCCGGCAAGGTCAGCCGCGGTCGGATGGGCAACGCGATCGGTGGTGCCGGTCATGGAAAACCTCTGGGAATGGCCGAGGCCGGAGGGCGGCCCCGTCACGCCGGTGAGACGCTGCTCGTCGCCTCCCGGGCCGCCCCCGTGGACGTGAGGGGTGGACTTGGGCATCTGGCGGTCAGGCCCGGGCGGCTTCCATGCGGTCCAGGATCGCCCGTTTCAGGCCCTCGACGGGAATCCGTTCCTGGGTCATCGAGTCGCGCTCGCGGACCGTGACCGCCCCGTCCTCGAGCGAGTCGACGTCGACGGTCACGCACCAGGGCGTTCCGATCTCGTCCTGGCGGCGGTAGAGCTTGCCGATCGCGGCCGTGTCGTCGTAGACGGCCATGAGGTCGCGCTTGAGGTCAGCCAGGATGCGGTGGCAGAGCTCCACGATCTCTGGCCGCTTCTTGAGCAGCGGCAGGACCGCGACCTTGTAGGGTGCGAGATCGGGATGAAGGGCGAGCGAGACGCGTCGCTCGCCGCGGACCTCCTCCTCTCGATAGGCATCGATGAGGAAGGTGAAGGTGGCCCGATCGGCCCCCGCGGCCGTCTCCACGACCCAGGGGATGAAGTGCTCCTCGGTCGCCGGGTCGAAGTACTCGAGGTTCTCCCCGGATGCCTCGGCGTGCCGGGAGAGGTCGAAGTCGCCCCGGTTGTGAACCCCTTCGAGCTCCTTCCAGCCGAACGGGAAGCGGTACTCGACGTCGACGGCCTTCTTGGCGTAGTGGGCCAGCTCGTCCGGGGCGTGCTCACGGAGGCGGAGGCGCTCGGGCGTCACGCCGTAGCCCTGGTACCAGGCCAGGCGCCGCGGC
>JBEPVB010000121.1:0-6393 GCA_041691215.1 Chloroflexota bacterium | reverse complement strand
CACGTGACGAAGGACGGCTCGATCGCCGGTCCCAAGACCCTCGAGCACCTGGTCGACGCCGTCCTCGAGCTCGGCGGCGAACGCTCGGGCACGCTGCGCCTCCTCCGGGCATCCAAGAACCGCTTCGGATCGACCGAGGAGATCGGCGTCTTCGAGCTTGGCGAGCACGGCCTCGACGAGGTCGCGGACCCGGCCCGCGCCTTCCTGGTCGAGCACAGCGGTCCGGCGTCCGGCAGCGTCGTCGCGGCCACGATGGAAGGCAGCCGGCCGCTCCTGGTCGAGGTCCAGGCCCTCGTCGCCCCGGCCGGCTACGGGACCCCGGCCCGGCGAACCTCCGGGGTCGACGCCAATCGTCTCGCCCTGATCATCGCCGTCCTCGGCCGGCGGGCCGGCGTGGCGCTCGCCAGCCAGGACATCTACGCGAACCTGGCCGGCGGGCTCGAGGTCGCGGAGCCGGGCCTCGACCTGCCCCTCGCCCTCGCCCTCGCCAGCTCCTTCCGGGATCGGCCCGCCCGGGCCGGGCTGGTGGCCGTCGGTGAGGTCGGTCTGCTCGGTGAGCTCCGGGCCGTGGCCGGGACCGAGCGCCGCCTGCGGGAGGCCGCTCGTCTGGGCTTCAGCCATGCCGTCGTGCCCTCGGCGGGCCGTACGCCCCTCGGACCGGTCCCGGGGATGGCCGTCCACGCGGTTGCCACCCTCCGGGAAGCCATCGCCGCGGCGCTCACCGATGGAGCCCCCGATTCGGACGGCAACGGCCCGGGCCGCGAGCGCCGGCCGGACAGCCAGGACGAACCCGGGCGGCCGCAGCGCGTCGAGCGCCGTGTCGCCAGCGGGTGAGGCCGGATGCTAGGCTGAACCTCCCGTGATTCGATCGATCCGTGTCCTTGGCGCCGCCCTCGGCGGACTCATCGGAATCGTCCTCCTGACGTCCGATCCCGGCCTCTTCAGTGAGGTTCCGGGCGCGGGCGCCGTGATCATCGGCTGGGTCGCGGCCTGGACCGTGCTCGGCTTCTCCCTGCTGCCATACCTGACCGTGGTTCCGGCCGGCCGCCTGATCCGGGGCGTCCAGGCGATGTCGACGGCCGAGTTCGTGACCTCGATCGTGGGCCTCCTGCTGGGTCTCCTCATGGGGCTCCTCCTCGGCTCGCCGCTGGCCGCCTTTCCACGGCCCCTCGGGCTGTGGCTGCCGCTGGGGGTGTCGGTCTTCCTGGGCCTGGGGATGGTGGGCCTGACCGTAGCCAAGCGGGCGGATCTGCTGGTCGCGGCCGAGGCGATTGGGCTGGTCCATCGGCCCGACCCCGAGCAAGCCGGCCGCAGCGGCGACCCCCACATCCTCGTCGACAGCAGCGCGATCATCGACGGGCGGATCGCCGAGATCGTCGAATCCGGCTTCCTCTATGGCACCTTGGTCGTGCCCCGGTTTGTGCTCGACGAGGTCCAGAAGATCGCCGACAGCCCGGACACCCTTCGGCGCAACCGGGGTCGGCGGGGCCTCGAGATCCTGACCCGGATGCAGAAGGATTCACCGACGCCGGTCGTGATCGTCGAGGACGATGCGCCCGAGGTGGCCGAGGTCGACGCCAAGCTCGTCGCCCTTGCCAAGCGCTTCAGCAGGGCGGTCCTGACCAACGACTTCAACCTCAACCGGGTCGCCGAGCTCCAGGGCGTCCGGGTCCTGAATGTCAACTCGCTGGCCAACGCGGTCAAGCCCGCGCTGCTCCCCGGGGAGGAGCTCCGGGTCCACGTCATCCAGGCGGGCAAGGAAGCCAACCAGGGCGTCGGCTTCCTCGACGACGGGACGATGATCGTGGTCGAGGGCGGCGCGCGGTTCATGGATTCCGAGGTCGACGTCGCAGTCACGCGCGTCCTCCAGACCGTCGCCGGGCGGATGGTCTTCGCCCAGCCGCGTCACGACTGAGGCGCCGATGGCCGGCCAGCCGGCGACGACCGGCATCGGACGTGCTGAGCTGGCCGCCTCGCCCCAGCGAATGGGGGTCGACGTGATCGTCGTGGCGGCCGGTGAGTCGTCGAGGATGGCTGGCATCGACAAGCGGCTCGCGCCGCTCGGCGGGCGGCCACTCCTGATCCGGACCCTCGAGGCCGTGGCCGCCTCGCCAGTCGTGGAACGGATCGTCCTGGTCATGGGTCCTGGGCCCGCCCTGGAGGAGGTCAGGCCGCTGCTTCCCGAGGCGGTTGTGGCGATCGTTCCCGGTGGCGAGCATCGGGGAGCGTCCGTTTCGGCCGGCCTGGCGGCGCTCGGCAGGCTCGATGGCGCCGATGTCGGCCCGGATCGGGTGGTCCTCGTCCACGATGGCGCCCGGCCCCTCGTGCCGCCGAGCCTCGTCACCGCGGTGGCCGCGGCCGCCCATGTCCACGGCGCCGCGGTCCCGGTTATCCAGGTCGCCGACACGCTCCGGCGGCTCGCCGGCGATGAGCTCGGCGAGATCGTCGAACGCGACGGGCTGATCGCTGCCCAGACACCCCAGGGTGCCCGGGCCGGCCTCCTTCGCGACGCGTTCCGTCGCCATCCGGCCGAGGCCCGGGAGCAGTTCACGGACGAGGCCGCCCTCCTGATGGCCTGTACAATCCGCGTCCATCCAATCCCCGGAGACCCTGTGAACCTCAAGGTCACCATCCCCGGCGATCTCGCGCGCGCCGAAGCGCTCTTCGCCGGGCGCCTCGAGCAGCACACCGGGCAGGGTCAGGATTCGCATCCGTTCGGGCCGGGCGAGCCGCTCCACCTCGGCGGCATCGAGATCCCCGGCGCGCCGCGGCTGTACGGTCACTCGGACGGCGACGTGGCCCTCCATGCCATCGCCGACGGGCTGCTCGGGGCAGCGGCCATGGGCGACCTGGGGCGCCTTTTCCCGGCCGACGCACGGACGCCGCGCGGGATCAGCAGCCGGACCATGCTCGGTGAGGTCGCCGCTCGTCTCGCGGCGGCCGGCTGGAGCCCGACCTCGGTCGACCTGACGATCACCGGCGCCCGGCCGAGGCTTGCCGGGCACATCGAAGCGATGGGCGAGGCGATCGCCAGGCTCCTTGGCCTGCCGAGCCCGGCCGTCGGCGTCAAGGCCTCGACGGGCAACCTCGAGGGCGCGGCCGGTGCGGGACGGGTGATCTCGGCGGTGGCGATCGTGACGATCCGCCGAGATCGCGATGGAGATCCCGTGCCAGGGGTCGAGGCGCCCCGGCCAAGGTTTGCCACCCCGTGACGATCCGCCTCCACGACACCCTGACCGGCGAGACACGGCCGCTCGTTCCGCTCGAGCCGGGCCACGTCCGCATCTATTCCTGTGGTCCGACGGTCTACGGCCCGGCCCACGTCGGGAACTTCCGGTCCTTCCTGTTCGCCGACCTCCTCGTCCGCTACCTTCGCTACCAGGGCCTCCGGGTGACCTGGGTCATGAACATCACGGACGTCGACGACAAGATCATCCGGGGGGCCCAGGCCGCGGGCGAAACCATCGAGGTCCTGGCGACCCGCTGGATCGAGCGCTTCACGGCCGATGCCGCCGCGCTGCGCCTAACGGCGCCTGACGTGCTGCCCCGGGCCACCCGCCACATCGACGACATCGTCGCCCTCATCGCCCGGCTGGAGGCCGGCGACCACGCCTACCGAACCGACGATGGCTCGATCTTCTTCCGGATCGCCTCCTGGCCGGCCTACGGCCGCCTCGCCCGTCTCGATCCCACCCAGCTCCGGGTGGGGGAGCGGGTGGAGTCCGACGACTACGGCAAGGACGATGTCCGCGACTTCGCCCTCTGGAAGGGGGCCAAGGAGGGCGAGCCGTCGTGGACGACCGTTCTCGGCACCGGCCGTCCGGGCTGGCACATCGAGTGCTCGGCGATGAGCATGCGCCACCTCGGCCCGAGCTTCGACATCCACACCGGCGGCGTGGACCTCATCTTCCCCCACCACGAGGACGAGATCGCCCAGAGCGAGGCCGCCACCGGCCAGCCCTTCGTCGCCACCTGGCTCCATTGCGCCCATCTCCGCCTCGGCGGCGAGAAGATGGCAAAGTCGACCGGGAACATCGCCCGGGTCGTCGATCTCCTCGAGGCCGGCGTATCTCCGCGCGCGCTTCGCTACTCGCTCCTTGCGGTCAACTATCGGCAGGGTGTCGACTACGGCGACGCGGCCCTGGCCGCCGCCGGGGCGGCTGTCGACCGCCTGGACGCCGTCGTCGCCGCCCTGGCCCTGTACAGGGAGGACCGGGCGGACGATCCCGGGCTGCCAGCGCTCCTGGCGGGATCACGGTCGGGATTCGTCGCGGCCCTCGATGACGACCTCAACATCTCGGCCGCCCTGGCCGCGGTCTTCGACCTGATCCGGGATGTCAACCGCCGGATCGACGCCCGGTCGCTGTCGACCGCGGATGCCGTTTCCGTGCTGGCGGCCCTCCACGACCTCGATCGGGTCCTTGGCCTGCTGCCCGACGAGGCCGAGGCCCTCGATCCCCGCGCCGCAGCCCTCCTGGAGGAGCGCATCGCCGCTCGTTCGGCCCGGGATTGGGCTCGTTCGGATACGCTTCGAGACGAACTGCTTGGGCTGGGTATCGCCGTCGAGGACACGAAGGACGGCCAGCGCTGGCGACGCGCGGAGACCCCTGTATGAGCCCCAAGACCCGACCTGACCGACCCGACCGTCGGGGTCAGCATTCCCGACCCGGCGGAGGCCGGCCGCATGGCCGCTCGCCGGGCGATGACCGATCGCGGGATCGGTCCGGACCACCAGGTCCGGGTGGACCGGCCGGCCCGGATCGAGGCGGCCGTGGAGGACCGGATGGTTTTCGACCCGGCGGCAGGCCGCCTGGCGCGTTCCGGCCCAGCGGCTCTCGCCCGGGCGGTTTTCGCCCCGATGGAGGTTCTCGGGACCGGGACCTCCCCGGTGGCGAGGGCTTCCAGGGCGGCTGGGCGCGACCGCCGGAGGGCCGCGAGTTCCGAGGGCCGGCTGGCTCGCGGCCAGGGCCCCGATCCTTCGGGGCCCGCCCGGGAGGCTCGCGACCGTTTGCCCCCCGGCCCCCTGGCCCCCGGCCCGACTATCCCCGCCGCGAAGGTGGGCGCGATGAGGGCTCCCGGACCTACAGCCCTCGCCCGTACGACCCCGGCGTTCCGCGATCGGGCGGGCCACGACCGGGCGGTCGATACCCGACCCGTCAAGGCCAGGAACCAGGAACGGGCCCATGGCAAGGCGGCCGGCCGCCGGCTCGCCGAATGCCGCCGTGGGCCGCCGATCAGCCACCATGGCGTGGGCCCGGCGAAGACGCCGAGCCTGGCGCAGGGTCGACCGACTTCGGGGGCTCCGGATCCCCGGAGCCGCGGCGGTTCGTCCGGCGCGTGGAGCCGCCCCGGAGCGGCTATCGCGATGGACCGGTTCGTCGCTCGGGTCCATCTCGGCCACCGTCCTACGGTCGCCCCGACCTCGGCCAGCGGCCCCAGCAGTACGAACCGGTAGCCTCGGCCGAGGAGCTCGACGAAGGCGAAGAGCTCATCGCCGGTCGTCGTCCCGTCGAAGAGGCGTTCGCTGCCAGGCGTCCCGCGATGCGCCTCCTCGTGACGCCGGGTCGCCGCCAGGCGCTCGAACGCATCGTCCTCCACGCCACGACCCTCAGGATCCCGATCGTGGAGGTCGAAGGTGGAACGCTGACCGCCCTGTCGGGCTTCGATGGCCACCAGGGCATCGCCCTGGTCGTCGGGCCGCGTCTCTTCGCCGGGCTCGGTGACATCCTCGCCCGGGCCATCGAGCGCGGCGAGCCGCCGTTCATCCTCGTCCTCGATTCGCTCGAGGATCCCCAGAATCTCGGCACGCTGCTTCGGAGCGCCGAAGCGGCCGGCGTCCACGGCGTGGTCTTCCCGACCGCTCGCCAGGCGCCGCTCAGCCCCGCGGCGATCAAGGCCTCCGCGGGGGCCACCGAGCATCTCCTCCTCTGCCCGGTCGATGACCTCCCCGGCGCCCTGACCGACCTCCATACGCGTGGCCTCCGCATCGTCGGGACCGAGGCGGAAGCTGCGCTGAGTGCGCGGCAGGCAGACCTGCGAGGTCCGCTTGCGATCGTCATCGGCAGCGAGGGCCACGGGCTCTCTCCGGCCGTGCGCCGCCGCTGCGACCTCATGGTCCGGATCCCGATGCGCGGGGCGATCGGGTCGCTCAACGCGGCGGTCGCCGGATCCGTGCTCCTCTTCGAGGCCCTCGGCCAGCGGGATCCCGACGCTCGACCTGTCGTCGCGACGGGGGATCCGGTCGATCTGGCCCCAGGACCGATCGAGGGAAACGCGGACCAAGCGCCCACGTCGGCGCCGCGGGCCAAGGCAAAACGAGCGAAGCCCGCCGCCGCGAAGGCGAACGCGACAGCTGCGGGCGAGACGAAGGCCGCCGCGACGGAGCCCGCGACG
>JBEPVB010000120.1:0-6590 GCA_041691215.1 Chloroflexota bacterium | reverse complement strand
GTCCTCGACACCCAGACTGGCCTGCCGTCATCCGGCATGCACGTGATCCTCTACAAGCTCGGTGAGGATGATCGCCCGGTGCGCCTGACCCAGGCCCTGACCGATGGTGATGGGCGGGTCCGCGACCTTCTCGACCGGCCGATGTCACCGGGCACCTACCGCCTCGAGTTCAACCTCTCCGGCGCCCGAGGTCCCGGGACGGGCGACGACCGCTTCTTCCAGCGGATGACGGTGGACCTCCGCATCGAGGACGTCAGCCACTCGTACCATGTGCCGCTCCTCCTGGCGCCTTTCTCGATGACGACCTACCGGGGAAGCTGACCGGCACCGGAGCCGCGTGCTATCGGCCGGCCCGGTTGACAGGTACCGTGCTATGACACACATTATGTGCTCATGCACGCAGCAAATGCCCGACCCGAGCTCGCCCGGCTCCTCGACCTCATGGAGGATTCCCATCGGGCTGTCCGGTTCGCCCAGGCGAGCGCCGGCTGGATGGACCTGGACCTGACCCTTGGCCAGATCCGCTTCCTCCACGTCCTCAACCGGGCCGGCTCGTTGTCCATCGGGCACGTCGCGGAGCAGCTCGGAGTGACATTGACGACCGCTTCCCAGTTCGTGAACCGGCTCGAGCGACGGGGCTATGTGGAGCGGGTCCATCGGGACGACGATCGCCGTGTGGTCGAATGCCGGCTGACGGAACGGGGCGCTGCCGTCACCGCCGCGATGCGGGGCATGCAGCGCGATGTTCTCGGTGCCCTGCTCGGCAATCTCAAGCCCCGGGAGCTGCTCGTTCTCGAACGCCTCTACCGGCTGATGATCGAGCGCGCTGCCGTCCACGCCAAGGGCACGAACGCCACGGGCGCGGAGCATGCGGCCTGCCGGCCGACGCCGACCCGCCCGCGCCGAGCGCTCCTCCCCGCCGGCCAGGGGGCCTGACCGCCATGCCGTCCCTGCTCGCAACCTATCTCCGGCCCTACCGCTCCCAGATCGCGATCGTCCTCGTCCTCCTCCTGATCCAGGCGATCGGCAACTTGTACCTGCCGAACCTGAACGGCGACATCATCAACAACGGGGTCGTCAAGGGAGATAACGACTACATCCTCCGGACCGGCGGGCTGATGCTCGTCGTGACGGGGGTCCTCGGCCTTGCCGCGATCGTCTCGGTCTACTTCAGTGCGCGGATCGCCATGGGCTTCGGGCGCGACGTCCGGAGCGCGATCTTCTCCAAGGTCGAGACGTTCAGCCAGGTCGAGGTCAACCATTTCGGGCCGGCGTCGCTCATCACCCGCAACACGAACGACGTTCAGCAGGTCCAGATCGTCGTCCTGATGGCCTTCACGATCATGATCTCGGCGCCGATCCTCATCGTCGGCGGAATCATCATGGCCCTCCGGACCGACGTCCCACTCTCGGGCCTCCTCGTCGTCGTCATCCCGCTCATGGCCCTCGTCATCGCCCTCGTCATGAGCCGGGCGATCCCGCTGTTCCGGGCCGTCCAGACCAAGATCGACCGGATCAACCAGGTCATGCGCGAGACCCTCGCCGGCGTCCGGGTGATCCGCGCGTTCGTGCGGACCGGCCTCGAAGAGGAGCGCTTCGACGTCGCCAGCCGGGACCTCTTCGACACCCAGCTCCGGGTCACCCGGCTGTTCGCGATCACGATCCCGACGATGACCCTGATCCTCAGCCTCTCGACGGTCGCCGTCATCTGGTTCGGGGCGCCGCGGGTCGACAGCGGCGACCTCTCGATCGGGAACCTGACGGCCTTCCTGCAGTACCTGATGCAGATCCTGTTCGCGGTCCTGACCGCGGTCTTCATGTTCATCCTCATTCCCCGGGCCGTCGTCTCGTCCGGCCGGATCCGCGAAGTCCTCGACACGGCGCCGCTGATCGACGACCCGGTCAACCCGGTCACGCCCGACCCCGCCAGCTCGCAGCGCGGCGTCGTCGAGTTCCGGGACGTGGCGTTCGGCTATCCCGGAGCCCAGGAGCCGGTCCTTCGCGACATCACGTTTCGGGCTGAGCCAGGTAAGACCACCGCCATCGTCGGCAGCACGGGCAGCGGCAAGTCGACCCTCGTCAACCTCATTCCGCGCTTCTACGACGCAACATCCGGGTCGGTCCTCGTCGATGGCGTCGATGTCCGGGAGATGGACCGCGAGGACCTCTGGTCTCGGATTGGCGTGATTCCGCAGAAGGCATTCCTGTTCACTGGAACGGTGGCGAGCAACCTCCGCTTCGGCGACCAGGACGCCAACGACGAAGAGCTGTGGCGGGCGCTCGAGATCGCCCAGGGACGCGACTTCGTCGAGGAGATGGACGGCGGCCTCGAGGCACCGATCACCCAGGGCGGAACGAACGTTTCGGGCGGCCAGCGGCAGCGCCTGTCGATCGCCCGGGCAATCATCCGGAAGGCGCCGATCTACGTCTTCGACGACAGCTTCTCGGCCCTCGACTTCACGACCGACGCCCGCCTCCGCGAGGCGCTCGGCCGGGAACTCGGGGGATCGACGGTCATCATCGTCGCCCAGCGCGTCGGGACGATCCTCCACGCCGACCAGATCATCGTCATGGACGCCGGTCGGATCGTGGGCGTCGGGACCCATCGCGAGCTGCTCGAATCGAACGAGACGTACCGCGAGATCGTGTACTCCCAGCTGTCCGAAGACGAGGCCGGGGCATGAGCGGCCGGCCCGGCAGCGGCAACGGCTCGGGACCCGGCGGCAACGGCTCGGGCCGGGCTCCGGTGACGTCCGCAGCGCCGGCCAGCGCGCCCATGGGCGGTGGCCCCGGCCCAGGCCGGCCGGGTGGAGGTCCGCGCGGCCCGGGCATGATGGGCATGGGCATGGGCCTCCCGCCGGCCAAGCCCAAGGACCTCCGGGGCTCCCTGCAGCGGCTCGCCGGCACGCTCCGTCCGGAGGCCGTCCGGATCGGGGCCGTGCTGGTCCTGGCAATCATCAGCGTCACCGGCCAGGTCCTCGGACCCAAGATCCTCGGCAACGCGGTCACGACGATCCTCGAGGGTGTCTTCAGTCGCCAGATGCCCGCCGGCGTGACCAGGGAGCAGATCGTCGCCGGGTTGCGTGCCCGGGGCGAGAACCAGCAGGCCGACATGGTCGGGGCGATGCACCTGACGCCCGGCCACGGCATCGACTTCGCCGCGCTCGGCGGCGTCCTGTCGTTCCTCGTCGGGATCTACATCGTCAGCTCGATCTTCAGCTGGCTCCAGGGCTTCATCATGGCCGGCGTCACCCAGCGGACGGTCCTGAAGCTCCGCGGCGACGTCGATCGGAAGCTCGGCCGACTACCCCTCCGCTACTTCGACAGCCATCCCCGGGGCGACACCCTGAGCCGGGTGACGAACGACATCGACAACATCGGCCAGTCGCTCCAGCAGAGCCTGACCCAGCTCATGACCTCGCTCCTCACGATCGTCGGGGTGCTGGTCATGATGCTGCTGATCAGCCCGATCCTGGCCGTGGTTTCGTTGCTGGCCGTGCCAGCGTCGCTGTTCGTGACGATCTTCATCGTCAAGCGATCCCAGCAGCTGTTCGTGGCCCAGTGGGCCTCGACCGGGAAGCTCAATGGCCACGTCGAGGAGATGCACACCGGGCATTCGATCGTCAAGGTCTTCGGGCGCCAGCGGGAGGCCGTCGCTCGCTTCGACGAGGAGAACGAGCGGCTCTACCAGTCGAGCTATCGGGCCCAGTTCATCTCCGGGATCATCCAGCCGGCGATGATGTTCATCTCGAACATCAACTACGTCGCGATCGCGGTGATTGGCGGGCTGCGGGTCGCCTCGGGCCAGATGTCGCTTGGCGACGTCGTGGCCTTCATCCAGTACTCGCGGCAGTTCACCTTCCCGATCATCCAGACGGCGAGCATCGTCAACGTGATGCAGTCCGCCGCGGCGTCGGCCGAGCGGGTCTTTGAGCTTCTCGACGAGCCCGAGGAATCGGCGGATCCGGTGAATGCGCCACGACTGCTCGCGCCGGCCGGGGCGGTCGGGTTCTCGGACGTGTCGTTCCGCTATGAGCGCGAGAAGCCGCTCATCGACGGCCTGACGCTGAACGTCGCGGCCGGCCAAACGATAGCGATCGTCGGTCCGACCGGCGCCGGCAAGACGACGCTCGTCAACCTGCTGATGCGCTTCTACGAGATCGACGCCGGCGTCATCCGACTCGACGGAACCGACACGCGTCAGCTCACGCGGGCCGATCTGCGCCACGCGTTCGGGATGGTCCTCCAGGACACCTGGCTGGTCCATGGCACGATCCGCGAGAACATCGCCTACGGTCGCGACGGCGCGACCGAGGAGGAGATCGTGGCGGCGGCCGAGGCAGCCCACGTCGACCATTTCGTGCGAACCCTGCCCGATGGTTACGACACGGTCATCGATGACGATGCCACGAACCTGTCCCAGGGCGAGAAGCAGCTCCTGACCATCGCCCGCGCCTTCCTCGCCGACCCCCCGATCCTCATCCTCGACGAGGCCACGAGCTCGGTCGACTCGCGAACCGAGATCCTCGTCCAGAAGGCGATGTCGCGGCTCCTCCACGGCCGTACCGCCTTCGTCATCGCCCACCGGCTCTCGACGATCCGGAGCGCCGATCGGATCCTGGTCATGGAGCACGGCTCGATCGTCGAGCAGGGCAACCACGACGAGCTGATCGCCGCTGACGGCGCCTATGCCCGGCTGTACCGGAGCCAGTTCGAGTCGGCGATCGCCGAGGCGGTCTAGCCGCCCGGCATGCAGCCGCGTGACAGGCTAGGTGGCACGTGTCCGCCCGATTGTGGCGACCATGGAAGCCCGCATCGTCGCCCTCCCGAGCCGCCAATCCGTCAGCGTTCAGCCCGACCGGATCGTCGTCGAGCGCCTGGTCATCGCCGATCCCGCCCTGGCGGGGTGGCTCGGCGAGCAGCCGGCGGACGACCACACGATCCTCGTCGAGCGCGCCATGCGGATCGGCCTGATGGCGATCCAGAGCGTCGGCCTGACCCTCAACGTGGACGCCGTGCGGAGCGAATTTGAGCGCCTTGCCGAAAGCCAGCGGGTGACGACCGAGCGGGCCGCGGAGGCACTCGAGCTGACGCTTCGCTCCAACTTCGGCGACGGCGAGGGCCGGCTGCCCCGGACGCTCGAGGCATTCCTCGGGGATCGGGGCAAGCTCCAGGCAACCGTGCGCGACCTCTTCGACCCTGCCCGCAAGGATTCGGCCCTGGGCCGCCTCGGCACCATGCTCGAGTCCTACTTCGATGGTGACGCATCGCGCCTCGCAACCCTCCTCGATCCGACGCGGATCGGTTCGCCGCTCCATCAGTTCCGGACCGAGGTGGCGGCAGGTTTCAAGGCCCTCGAGGAGCGCTTCGTGGCCCTCGAGGCGGCGACCAGCGCGCGGGCAGGAGAACGGGCGCGATCCTCGGCCAAGGGCGGTGACTTCGAGGGGCTGCTCGAGGGCATGCTCGGAGAGATCGCCCGCGGCGCCAACGACTTCCTCGAGCGGACCGGGACCGATGCCGGTGACGCCGGCCGGTCCAAGAAGGGCGACTTCGTGCTCACCGTGGATCCGGCGGCCGCGCAGGGCGCCGAGGTCCGCGTGGTCATCGAGGCCAAGGACCGCCGGATCTCGGGGCGCGAGATGCGGGACGAGCTGCGCGAGGCCCGGACCAACCGCGATGCCGTCGTCGGGCTGGTCGTGTTCACGCCGGCCCATGCGCCGGCCGGGATCGCGCCCTTCGATGTCCGCGGCGGCGACGTCTATTGCGTCATCGACCCCGTCGATCCGGATCCTTCCACGCTCGAGGCGGCGGTCCGGCTGGCCCGCCTTCTGGCCCTGGCAAGCCGGCGCGATCGCGAGGCGGCGCTCGACGCGTCGGCGATCCGGGAGGTCCTCCTCCGCATTCGCGAGCAGCTCGAGGTGATCCGGGCCGTCAAGGTCCAGCTGACGTCGATCGGCTCGGCCGCCGGCCAGGTGAGCACGACGCTCGATCGCCTCCGGGCCGGGATCCTCGACCAGATCGGGCGGGCCGAACGCGAGCTTGCGACGGCCGCCACGTAGCTTCGTTCGGGCGCCGAATTCCGCGCTTCGATGTAACGCCTGGACGACTTGGTGTCATGACTTCGAGCAGGTCTGGGTCGGACACTCGGTCCAGGCGCCGACCAGCGCTGACAGCACGATCGGAGAGTCAATTGTCTGACCACACGACGATCAATCGGGAGTCCATCAACGATGACGGGACTCGGCCGTCGCAGACCGTGACCAAGGAGACGGTGACGACCCATCATTCCGATGAAGAGGCCGGCGGCGCGGTCGCCGGCGGTGTTGCCGGGGCAGCCGTCGGTGCCGTCGTGGGCGGACCCGTCGGGGCGGTCGTCGGCGGGGCTATCGGCGCCGCGTCCGGCGCAACCGCCGGCCTGGTCGACGAAGAGACCAAGCCGGACGAGGAGACCACGACCGAGGAGGTCGTGACCCGCTAGGCACGCACCTGCGGCGAGCGCCGGTGGGCCCGGGCGGGCCCCCACCTTAAACCCGGATGGGGCACAAGGCGCCGGGGTCGTTTTAACAACAGACGCGGCCGACCAAAACAAT
>JBEPVB010000119.1:0-6597 GCA_041691215.1 Chloroflexota bacterium | reverse complement strand
CACCTCCTGCGAGGGCAACGAAGCCAGGGAGCCTTGCCGGGTAGAGGCGCTCGCCATGGGCCGCGACGAAGTCAGCGTGCCAGACGGCCACCACGTGGTCGCGGAGCATCTCCCCGTCGATCTGGTGGGCTGCTTTGACCTCGACTGGTTCGGCCAATGTGTCCTTCAGGCGTGGGACCGTCGTCAGTCTATTACACGCACCTGCCTGGCCGGTCGAGATATACGCCGGGCACAACGCGACGAGCTGGCAGGCACTCGTCATCGGGAGCGTCGATGAGCTCTACCGACGTTGACGGCTGGGCATTCAAGGGCTACCTCTCCCACCCGATCGCCATATCCAACCTGCGACATGCGGGCGAGCTACCGATCAGCGCCGAGTACGAAACCCATTAGCCGACCGCCCGGCATCGACCATCGACGGGCCCAGGCCCACGAGGCCGGCTGGCGTGCTGCTCGGTGTGGCCTTGCTCCGGGCCTTCGAGCTTCCTGCCTGCCCCGGGTCGGTCCTCTGGGGGGTGGAGTGACACTCCCCTGGCTCGGCTTTTCCCTTGTGTGTTATTGCCGATTACGTCCGACTAAATCGGCTGGGCCAGAGGGAAAAGAAGGGTGAATAAACACATTGGCGCGAGGTAAGCGAGTCACCTTGCCAGCCCTGGAGTTGCACGCAATGTGCGCCGCTTCCAGGTTCGCATCCTCGTAGGTTCCACCATGCGCACGAGGTACGCGATGGTTGATGACAGTCTGGGAACCAACGGTCCAACTCCTCTCGCCCCGACCATCCTTCTCCGTCGCGCCTGCCGCGCGCCCACCTGGACTCGCTCGGTGGCCGGCCCTCCGCTGCGCCGGCCGCCGCCCGGCGCGCCGTGGCATCATCTGGGCACCGTTCCAGCAGGCCTTCGAGGGGACCGACCGAACCGTGCCGCCGATCGACGAACTGACCCGCATCGAGCCCGTCCATCTTGAACGCCTCGGGCGGCAGGGCATCTTCACGACCGGCATGCTCCTCGAAGTCAGCGCGACGACGACCCGCCGCCAGACGCTGTCCGACCAGGTCGATGCCACGACCAACGACGTCCTGACCTGGCGCGACGAGGCGCTGATGCTCAACCTGGCGGGCTTTGGCCCCGATGAGCACATCCTCCTGAGCCAGGCCGGGTTCGAGGGCCTGCGGGACATCGTCGCCGTCGAGCTCGAGGCGTTCCGGACCCGCGTTGCCCGATCCGCCCGCGAATTGAACATGGAGCCGCCGCCGGACCTGACCCTCGAGAGCTGGTGGGACCAGGCCCGGACGCTGGAGGAGGAGTAGCCAGCGAAGCGGGATGGGCGTGCCCGGGCGCTACCATGCGCCCATGCGTCCGGTCGTCGGCCTCGGCTCGATCCTCGTCAGCCTCGCCACTGCGGTCGCGCTCTTGGCCGCCGTAGTCGTGCCCTTCCTGTCGCCGGCCTGGATTGCCTTCGAGCAGGATCGCTCGAACGCGGCCGCCTGGACGGGCTACGGCCCGACCGACCTCCGTGCGGCGACGAACGGCATCCTCGGCGACCTCGTGATCGGGCCCCCCGATTTCGATGTCGAGGTCGCCGGCGCGCCCGTCCTGACGGCCGCGGAACGGGCCCACATGCGCGACGTTCGCGGCGTCTTCGGGGGCTTCTTCCTGATGGCGGCGACCGCCCTGGTCTTCGTCATCGGGGCCTGGCTCGTCGCGGCTCGATCAATGAGCTGGACGCGGGCCATCTTCTGGCGGGCCGTTCGCCAGGGTGCACTGCTCCTCGGCGCCGCGATCGCGGCTGCCGGTCTGGTGGCCGTCGTCGCTTTCAACGCCGCGTTCGAGCTCTTCCATCGGCTTGTCTTCGCGGCCGGCACGTATGACTTCGACCCGCGGATCTACCGCCTGACCCAGCTCTTTCCCGATGCCTTCTGGTCCGAGACCTCGATCGTCGTCGGCGCGACCCTTCTGGCCGCAGCCCTTGGCGTGGCCGTGATCGCGACCCGCCGGCTCGGTGGGGCCGCCCAGCCGAGGATGGCCTCGCTGGCCGGGGCGAGCCAGTGACCCGAGCATGCCGATGATCGGGGCCCGCCAGTGACGGGCGTTCCCATCGCCCGGATCCGGGGCATCGAGGTCCGGGTCCAGCTCGGCTGGATCCTCGTCGTGGCCCTCGTCGCCGTGCTGGCCGTCGGGCAGGTCGCCGGCGCCGTACCCAGCCTCTCGATGCCGGTCCAGTGGCTCCTCGGCGGCGCCGTGGGGATCGCCTTCTTCGTGAGCGCCATGCTCCATGACCTGGCCCACGCGATCGTCGCTCGACGACGGGGCATCGATGTCCGCTCGGTCGTGATCTCCTTCTTCGGCGGCACGACGCCGACGGACCCGAAGTCCGACATCCCCGGCGACGAGCTGGCGATCGCCGTCAGCGGGCCCGTGGTCAGCATTCTCCTCGGGATCGCCCTGGGAGCCGTCGCCCTGGGCATCGGCGGGGTGGGAACCGAGCTGGCCCAAGCGATCGCCGAGATCATCACGGTGGTGGCGGTCCTGAACCTGTTGATCGGGCTGGTCAACATCGTGCCGGCCTACCCGATGGACGGCGGTCGCATTGTCCGGGCCATCGCCTGGGGCCGGACGAAGTCGGCGGCCCGCGGCTGGATCGCCGCCGCCATAACCGGCCGGTTGTCGGGGCTCCTCGTAATCGCCATCGGGGCGATCATCTTTGCCCTCGGCGAGATCACCAACGGGGCCATGGTCGCCCTCAGCGGCTGGTTCCTGATCCTCTCGAGCCGGGCCATCCGGGAGCGGATGAAGGTCGATGCACTCATCGGCGGGGTGACCATCGGCGAGGCCATGGAACGGGACCCGGCCACCGTCAACCCGGGCCTGACCGTCGACACCCTGGCCGGCCAGCTGCTCGACGGCGAGTCCACGACCACCGCGATCCCCGTCGTCGAGAACGAGACGGTGGTGGGGGTCCTCGGCGTCCGCGAGGTTCGTCGCCTGCGCCGGGGCGCCTGGGCGACGTCGCACGTTGCGGAGGTGATGGTCAAGCCGCCGCGGCTCGAGCTCCTGAGCCCGGACCGGCCCCTCCTCGAGGGCGTCGAGCGTCTCCAGGGCTCGGGGCTCGATGGCCTGCCCGTCGTCGACGAAGGCCGCCTTGTCGGGATCCTGACGCGCCGCGCAATCGGGGAAGCGGTTCGGGAGAAGACCGGGGCAGCGGCACCGGGCACAGGACGGGGGCGCGGGCGCTTTTGAGCGAAGCCGAAACGGACCCGCTCATGACGGTCGACGAGGCGCTGGCCCACGTCCTGGCGGCAATCCACGGCCCGACCGAGGGGGAGTGGGTCCATCTCGCCGACGCCCTGGGACGGGTCGTTGCAGCATCGGCCGTCTCGACGACGGACCTGCCGCCCTGGGACAACAGCGCCATGGACGGCTACGCGATCCGGGCGTCCGACGTCACCGCTGCCGCGGCCGACGCACCGGTCTGCCTGGTCGTCGACGGTGACGTGGCGGCCGGCGCAGATCCCGCAGGAATCGAGGTCCGGCGCGGAGGGGCGGCCCGGATCGCCACGGGGGCGCCCATCCCCAACGGGGCCGACGCCGTCATCCCGGTCGAGCTCACGACCCCGGCCGATGCCAAGGGCCGGGCGATCGGCCCCCGGAGCCGGGACCTGACGGGTGCCAGCCCAGCCGCGATCCTCGTCCATGCGGCGGTTCCGCGGGGCGGTTCGATCCGGGCCCGCGGCGGCGACCTCAGGGCCGGCGCGACGATGCTCGAACGGGGCACGACGGTGACCCCGGCCACGATCGCCATCGCCGCCGGGGCCGGTCTCGAGGGCTTCTCCGTCCACCGCCGGCCCGTCGTCGGGATCCTGGCCACCGGCGACGAGCTCCGCCGGCCCGGCGCGGACCTTGGGCCGGCCGGAATTCCTGACGCGAACGGGCCGGCCCTCCGAGCGCTCGTGACCGATGCGGGCGGGGACCCCCGGAGCCTCGGCATCGCTGCCGACCGGCCCGCCGATGTCCGGGCCCGGCTGGCTGCCGGTCTGGCCGAGCGGCCTGATGCCATCGTCGTCTCCGGGGGTGTGTCCGTGGGTCCCTACGACCATGTGCGGGCTGCCTTCGCCGAGCTCGGGGAGGTCGGCCTGTGGCGGGTCGCCGTCCAGCCGGGCAAGCCCTTCGCCTTCGGGATCGTGCCGCGGCCCGGTGGCGGCGCGCCGATCCTCTTGTTCGGGCTGCCGGGGAACCCGGTTTCGACATTCGTCACGTTCGAGCTCTTCGTCCGGCCTGCCCTCAGGCTGCTCGGTGGCCACGCCCGGATCACCCGCCCGGTCGAGCGCGCCGTCCTGGCCGACGAGACACCGAAGAGCGGGGAGCGGCGGGCCTTCGTCCGAGTCCGGGCCGATCGCGACGAACGGGGCTTCGTCCGCCGCGACGAGCATGGGCGACCGGTCGTTCGTCTGGTTGGCGGCGTGCGGGGGCAGGGGAGCCATGTCCTCTCGGCCCTCGCAGGCGCCGAGGCGCTCGCGTCGATCCCTGCTGGCATCGCAGTCCATCCGGCCGGGGCCGAGGTCGAGCTCTGGTGGCTCGACCGAAGTTGAGCCACGGCCCGGGCGTGGCTGGGGCATCATCGGCGGACACAGGAGGTCGCATGGATCGAGGTCCCGCCCCGCGTGCCGAGCGCCGCCGGCTCACCCACGTCGACCGCTCCGGCCGGCCCCGCATGGTCGACGTCAGCGACAAGGCCATCACGGCCCGCCGCGCCGTGGCCGAGGCGTTCGTGGCCCTGAGCCCTGAGACACTCTCGCTCATCATCGACGGCGGGACTACCAAGGGCGACGTCCTGGGCGTCGCCGAACTGGCCGGCGTCATGGGCGCGAAGCGGACCTCGGACCTCATCCCCCTCTGCCACCCCCTGGCCCTCACCGACATCTCGGTCGCCATCACCCCGGACCGAGCGGCAGGCGGCCTGCGGATCCGGGCCGAGGCCGCAACGACCGGCCAGACCGGTGTCGAGATGGAGGCCCTGACCGCCGCCAGCGTCGCGGCCCTGACGGTCTACGACATGGTCAAGGGCGTGGAGCGGGGGGTCGAGATCCTGGGCATCCGGCTCGTCGCCAAGTCCGGTGGTCGGAGCGGCGACTGGCATCGCGAAGCTGCCACCGAGCCGCGACCGGGGCGGCGCCCGGGGGATCGCTCCGCCGGCCGCATCCGTAAGGGCTGAGGGTGACGCGCGTGCCGGCTTCGTTCCTGCCTGCCGGGACGACCGTCCATGTCCTGACGATCAGCGACGGCGTCGCCTCCGGCGTCCGGGAGGATCGCTCGGGCGACGTGCTCACGAGCCGCTTCGAAGCGGCCGGGGCCATCGTCAGCCGGGCGACAGTCCCTGACGAGGTCGTCGCGATCGCCGAGGCGATCAGCGCGGCCGCGACCACGCATCGGATCGTGATCACTACCGGCGGGACCGGCCTTACCCCGCGGGACGTCACGCCCCAGGCCACCCGGACGGTGCTCGACTACGAGATCCCGGGGATCGCCGAGGCGATGCGGGCGGCGGGCCGGGCCATCACCCCGCTCGCCGACCTTTCCCGGGGACTGGCCGGGGTCGTCGGGCGGGCCTTGGTCGTCACCCTGCCGGGCAGCCCCACCGGCGCCCTCGAATCACTCGCCGCCGCGGAGCCCGTGCTCGCCCACGCCATCGAGACCCTGGCCGGCCCGCATGATCACGATGCCCGGCGAACGGCATCGGCGGTCGCGTACGATCGCCCCGAGGAGGGCGGCCCGTGATGTTCCCAGCCTTCGCCGAGGTCCCGGCGTACCCACTGGTGTTCGTCGTCTTCTGGGGTGCGGCGGCCTTCTTCGCCCTGGCGATGGCTCGCCATCTCCGGATCTTCGCTGCCGCCCGGGCCGCCGGACCCAGCCCCTTCACCAGCCTGGGAACCCGGACCGTCGGTCTCGTCCGCTACGCCTTCGTCCAGACGAAGATGTTCAAGGACGTCCGGGCGGGGCTCATGCACTTCGGCATCTTCTGGGGCTTCATCCTGCTGACGATCGGGACGGCCAATATCGTCACCGGCGGGATCATCGAGACGGTCCTCCGAATCCCGTTCGATGGCATCATCTGGGCGGCGGTCCTGGCGATGCAGGACGTCGTGGCGGTCATCGTCATCGGCTCGATCCTGTGGGCCTTCGAGCGACGCCTCATCTCCCGGCCTGCCCGCCTCGAGCTGAACAACGACGCCCTGCTGATCCTCGTCATGATCGGCGGCCTCGTCACGGCGGAGCTCTTCGCCCAGGTCTTCCAGGTGGCCCGCTACGGGGACCAGACGGGCGCGTTCATCGCGAACGTCCTGGCCGTCCCCCTGCGAGGCCAGACTCCCGTGATCCTGGAGGCCGCTTTCGGCCTCCTGTGGTGGGCGCACATGCTCATCGTTGCGACGTTCCTCGTCTACCTGCCCTCGAGCAAGCACCTCCATGTCGCGACGGCCTTCTTCAACATCTTCTTCCGCAAGCTCGAGCCCCGGGGCGAGCTGCCGGCCATGGACCTCGAGGCCGAGGACGCGACGTTCGGCATCCGGACGCTGGCGGACCTGGGTTGGAAGGATCAGCTCGA
>JBEPVB010000118.1:0-6793 GCA_041691215.1 Chloroflexota bacterium | reverse complement strand
CCCGAGGTTCCGTGGCTGACGGCCACGATCGCCGAGTGGCTGGAGCTGGCCTCCCGGCCATTTGCCGAGCGCTTCCGCTGGCCGGCCTACCAGCGGGTGGAGCTCGATCGCAAGACGGGCGTCCCCGGGTACGCGGCCTTCGATCGCCTGGCCCGCGTCTTCGAGACCCTGCCCAGCCTGTCCAGCGCGCCCGTTTCGATCGCGTTCGGTGACTTGGCCGGGTTCCGGGAGTTCAACACCGCCCATGGCCAGGAGATGGGCGACCGCGTGCTTCGGACGTTCGCCAAGGCCCTCTCGGAGATCGATGCCAGCCTCGCCGTCCGTGATGGCGGCGACGAGTTCCTCGTCGTCGGGGCACCGGGTCGGGCCTCGCTCGTCGACGACCTCCAGGCCTTCCGGGGCCGCTGGCCCGCCCGGTTCGACCGGGAGCACGGGCCGTCGATGGGGGCGGTCGCGCCGCGCCTGCTCGTCGCTGACGTGACGGGGGCCGACCTCAGGGCCACTCGGGAGCGGCTCGGCCGGGCGATCGCCGGGCTCAAGGCAGCGGTCCCAGAGCCACCGCCTGAGGGCGTCCTGAGCTTCCTGCGCGACTGACCCGGCGTCACCTCGTCGCCCGGGCCGGCGCCAAGCAATATACCCCCCAGGGGTATAGCACTCGTGCTACGATTGAGCGGTGACCGACTCCACCAACCCAGCCCCGTTCGGGGGCTTTTCCATCGCTTTCGCACCTGACGCGCCGACCCCGGTCGGCGGCGGGCCCGTCTCCATCGCCGATCGGCCGGAGCGGACCGAATCCAAGCTCATCATCGTCGGCTCCGGCCCGGCCGGCCTGACCGCGGCCATCTATGCGGCCCGGGCCAACCTCGAGCCGATCGTCATCGCCGGCTCGGCGCCCGGTGGCCAGCTGATGCTGACCAGTGACGTCGAGAACTACCCCGGTTTTCCCGACGGGATCCAGGGCCCCGAGCTGATGGCCGCCTTCCGGGCCCAGGCCGAGCGCTTCGGGACCCAGTTCGTGGACGTCGACATCGAGCGCGTCGACTTCTCCGCCCGGCCCTTCCGCCTGTGGGCCCGCGGCACCGAGTACCGGGGCCAGGCGATCGTCGTCGCGACGGGGGCTTCGGCGATGTGGCTCGGCCTCGACAGCGAGACGCGCCTGCGCGGACGCGGTGTCTCGGCCTGCGCGACGTGCGACGGCTTCTTCTTCAAGGATCGCGAGATCGCGGTCGTCGGCGGTGGTGACACGGCCTTCGAAGAGGCCACCTACCTGACCCGCTTCGCGACGAAGGTCCACCTCCTCCATCGCCGTGACGAGTTTCGGGCCAGCCGGATCATGGTCGAGCGGGCGCGCCGCAATCCCAAGATCGAGATCCACACCAACACCGGCATCGACGAGGTCCTCGGCGAGGCCAAGGTCGAGGCCCTCAACCTCCGCGACACCGAGACCGGCGATACCCGGCGGATGCCGATCGAGGGCCTCTTCATCGCCATTGGCCACAAGCCCAACACGGATGCCTTTCGTGACTGGCTCGAGGTCGATGCCAAGGGCTACCTCGTGGTCAAGGACGAGACGAACTCGAAGATCGACGGCGTCTTCATCGCCGGCGACGTCCACGATCACCGCTATCGCCAGGCCGTGACCGCGGCCGGCGACGGCTGTCGGGCCGCGATCGACGCCGAGCGCTGGCTGGAGGCGCAGGGAATCACGGAGGCGAACACCCTCATCGCCTGGTGATCGACGTCGGATGAGCCTTCCTCGGTCAGGGTCCACGCGGGGCCTCGGCGCCACCCTCGGCGTCGGCGGCGGCCGGGGCATGGGTCGCGGCGGCCGGCTTGGCGGCGGCTCGGGCCAGCCCTACCAGCCCGTGCCGCCGGAGCGGCGCGGCCGGACCCTTCGCCGGATCACCGCCTTCTTCAAGCCATACCGGCTCCAGATCGGGGTCGTCACGATCGCGATCCTGTTCACGAGCGGGCTCGGGCTGATCAACCCGATCCTCCTCAAGCTCCTCATCGACGACGCCATCCCCCACCTCGATTTCGGACGGCTGAACCTCTATGTCGGCCTGATGATCGTGGTCCCGATCGCGTCGGGCCTCATCGGCCTCGGCCAGAGCTACCTGAACAACCTCATCGGCCAGAGCGTCATGCAGGACCTCCGCGGCGCCCTCTACGCCCACCTCCAGCAGATGCCCCTGCGGTTCTTCACGGAGACCAAGACCGGCGAGATCCAGAGTCGCCTGGCCAACGACGTCGGCGGCATCCAGGGCGTCGTCACCGACACCGCCTCGTCGCTGACCTCGAACCTCGCCATCGCCATCAGCACGGTCATCGCCATGTTCATCATCGACTGGCGCCTCACGGCTCTCTCGCTGGGGATGCTGCCGTTCTTCATGTTCCTGACCTATCGGGTTGGGAAGATCCGGCGGGAGGTCAGCGGCGAGACCCAGAAGTCGCTCGCCGAGCTGTCGGCGGTGACCGAGGAGACGCTGTCGGTCTCGGGGATCCTGCTTTCCAAGACCTTCGGCCAGCAGGGCGCCGCCGTGAAGCGATTCGTCGGCCTCAATCGGCGCCTCGCCCTCCTCCAGATCCGCCAGGCAATGGTCGGGCGGTGGTTCTTCATGATCGTCGGGACGGTCTTCTCGATCACCCCGGCCTTCGTCTACTGGCTGGCCGGGTGGCTGGCCATCAACGGCGCCCCGAGCGCCCCCACGATCGGCGACATCGTGGCCTTCACGACCCTCCAGTCGCGCCTCTTCTTCCCCCTTGGCCAGCTTCTCAACATCCAGGTCGAGCTCCAGGGCGCGCTGGCCCTCTTCGATCGGATCTTCGAGTACCTCGAGATGGATCCCGAGATCGTCGACGCCCCGGACGCGGTGGCCCTCGATCCGGCCACCATCGAGGGCCGGGTCCGGTTCCGCGACGTCTCCTTCCGGTATCCGGCGGCGGCGGTCGCGGCGGTCTCGGCGGCCGTCGAGCCGGCCGCAGGCGCCGAGAGCGAGGCGGCGGCGGATCTCGAGGTCGACGAGGCGACGGCCGCCCCGCCAGCCGAGGCGTTGCCTGCCGACGTGGTTCCGGCCGAGGCGCCCCTGCCGTTCGGCGTCGAGGGCATCGACTTCGAAGCCGATTCGGGCGAGCTCGTGGCCCTCGTCGGTCCCTCGGGCTCGGGCAAGACGACGACGACCTACCTGCTGCCTCGGCTCTACGACGTCGATGCCGGGGCCATCGAGATCGACGGCATCGACATCCGGAAGCTGACCCTGGCCTCGCTGGGCTCGGTCATCGGATTCGTCACCCAGGAGACATACCTCTTCCATGCCAGCGTCCGCGACAACCTCATCTATGCCAAGCCGGACGCGACCCAGGCCGAGCTCGAATCAGCGGCCCGAGCGGCGGCCATCCATGACCGGGTCATGGAGCTGCCCGAGGGTTACGACACGATCGTCGGCGAGCGCGGCTACAAGCTCTCAGGCGGCGAGAAGCAGCGGATCGCGATCGCCCGGGTGCTGCTGAAGGATCCCCGCATCCTCATCCTCGACGAGGCGACGTCGGCGCTCGACACCGTCAGCGAGCGCCTGATCCAGGCGGCTCTCGAGCGCCTCGAGCGTGGCCGGACGACGATCGCCATCGCCCATCGGCTCTCGACGATCCTCCGGGCGGACCGCATCCTCGTCTATCGCGGCGGCCATATCGTCGAGCGCGGCACGCACGCCGAGCTCATCGCCCAGGACGGGCTCTACGCCCAGCTCTACCACGAGCAGTTCGAAGCCCCACCCACGGAGACGGAAACGACGGAGGAGCCCGAGGTCGCCGGGCAGCCCGGGGACAGGCAGCCCGGGGACGTGCCGCCCAAGCCGGCGGCGGCGGCCTGACTCGCGGAGTAGGATCGCCGTGCTTCCCCCATCGACGTCTCGAGGCGGCAACCCCAGATGACCACCATCCGAACCGCGACGCTGGTCCACCAGCGCGGCAACTCCTTCGTCGCGACGACTGGCACCGGCCGCGAGTTCGCCTGGGGCGATGACGCCAGCGTGCCCGAGCTCAGCCCCATGGAGACCGTCGCCGTCGCCCTCGGGGCATGCAGCGCCATGGACGTCATCTCGATCGCGATCAAGAAGCGCCAGGTCCTCGAGCAGTACGCAATCCACGTCCACGGCGAACAGCGCGACGAGTACCCGCAGGTCCTGACCCGGGTGGACGTCACCCACCAGGTCAGCGGTCCGAGCGTCGATGAGACGGCCATCCGCCGCTGCATCGAGCTGTCGGCGACCAAATACTGCCCGGTCAACGCCATGCTCTCGGCCGGCGCAACCGAGGTCCACCACCGGTACATCGTCCACAACACGGGCCCGACGCCGTTCCAGGCCGAGGGTGAAGTCGTGGTGACCGGCCCGTATCGGCGGCCCGACATCGTCGACTGAGGCGCGGGATCCGTCGAAGGCTCCTCGCCTCCGGGCGATCCGCTGCCCGACTACCTGCATGACTATGCACAAATCTGTATAGTCATGCGTCCATGGACGACGATGCGACCGCTCCGACGCAGGCGGCCGAGCTCCGCGCTCCGGGACGAATCCGGGTCGGGATCATCGGCGCGACCGGTTATGTCGGCGGCGAGCTCATCCGGCTTCTGGCCGGCCACCCGGCCGTCGAAGTCGTGGGGCTGACGGGCCGGGATCGCCGTGGCGACCCCGTGGCAGTCGTCCACCCCCAGCTGGCCACGACGGACCTCGTGCTCGAGAGCGAACTCACGGCGGAGACCGACGCCGTCTTCCTGGCCCTCCCCCACGGGACGGCGGCATCACTCGTGCCGGGACTCCTGGAGCGAGGCATCACGGTCATCGACCAGGGTCCCGATTTCCGGCTTCGCGATGCCGCCGACTACCCGCGCTGGTACGGCTTTACGCATCCCCATCCGGAGCTGCTCGAGCGCGCCGCGTACGGGCTCCCCGAGCTCCACCGTGGGCAGCTCCGCGCTGCGGCCGACGGGCGCGCTGCAGGCCGGCCGGCACTCGTCGGCTCGCCGGGTTGCTATCCGACGGCGACGCTCCTCGCCCTGGCGCCGCTCGCGCGGGCCGGGCTCATCGACGATCTCGTCGTCGACGCCAAGAGCGGCGTGAGCGGAGCCGGCCGCGAGGCCAGGGCCGACATGCTCTATGCCGAGGTCAACGAGAGCGTCCGGGCCTACGGCGTCACCGGCCACCGCCACACCGCCGAGATGGAGCAGGAGCTGGCCGCCCTCGAAGCGCGCACCGACGCGACCCCTGGCGCGCGGATGGTCGACTTCCTCCCCCACCTGATCCCGATGACCCGCGGCATCCTGGCCGCCTGCCACGTCCGCCCCAGCCGGCGCGTCGGCCAGGCCGAGCTGGACGATCTCTACGCCGCGGCCTACGACGGCGAGCCGTTCGTGACCGTGGTTCCGGAGCCGCCCGCGACCGGCCACGTCCTCGGCAGCAATCATGCCCGGGTCTTCGTCCGGGCCAACCAGCGAACCGGCCGCCTCCTCGCCATCGGGGTCATCGACAACCTGATCAAGGGGGCTGCGGGCCAGGGAATCCAGGCGCTGAATGCCGTGTTCGGCCTGCCGGAGACGGCCGGCCTCGACGCCCTGCCGATCGCACCATGACCACGACCATCGCGGCGGGCATCCTCGATGCCATCGAGCCGGCCCTGCCGGCCGTCGAGCGGTCTGCCCGGATCCCCGCCGGATTCGTCGCCGGTGGCCGGGCGATCGGGATCAAGGCCAGCGGCCGTCCCGACCTCGCCCTGATCGTGGCCGCCGGGGGACCGGCGGCAGCAACAGCCGTCTTCACCCCGAACACCGTTGCGGCCGCGCCGGTCCGGAGGTCCAGGGCCGTCCTGGCCGCCTCGGGCGGCTGGGTCAGGGCGGTGATCTCGACGAGCGGCTGCGCCAACGCGGCGACCGGCGCGGCCGGCGAGGCGGACCAGGCCTCGGTAGGTGGGTTTGCCGCTCGCGCCCTCGACGTGCCCGAGGAGGCGATCCTCCACCTCGCGACCGGGGTCATCGGGACGCGCCTCCCGCTCGATGTGATCGCCGCCGGGATCGACCGCCTCGCGCCGGAGCTGGCGGCGTCGGATTCGGGGCTGGCAGCGGCGGCGAACGCCCTGCGCACGACCGATTCGACGACGAAGGCCGCCACGGTTGTCGTCGCGCTTCCCGACGAGGAGGGGCGCCCGCACGAGGTCCGGGTCACCGGGATCGCCAAGGGCGTCGGGATGATCCATCCGCGGATGGCCACGATGCTCGCGGTCGTCCTGACCGACGCGGCGGCTGACCCGGGGGTCCTCGGCTCCATCCTGCCCGGGGTCGCCGCGCGCACCTGGAACCAGCTCTCGGTCGACGGTGATACGAGCACCAACGACACCGTCTTCGTGATCGCCTCCGACGCAGCCGGAGCGGCCCCCATCGAGCCCGGCTCGACCGCCGCTGCCACCCTGACGAGCGCCGTGGAGGCCGTGGCCCGCGACCTTGCCCGCCAGCAGGCGGCCGACGGCGAAGGCGCGACGTGCCTCCTGACGTGCCAGGTAACGGGAGGCGCGGACGATGTCGACGCCCGGGCCGTGGCCCGCTCGGTGATTTCGAGCAGCCTCGTCAAGGCCGCGGCGCACGGCAAGGACCCGAACTGGGGACGGATCGCCGGCGCCGCCGGCAATGCGCGCCTGCCTGACGCGGTCGTGCTCGTGGCAGGCGGCTCGAGCGAGGCCACGGCGACCGCCCGGGCCGGCACTGTCGTGGCTCTGGACCCAGACCGCCTCCGCATCGCGATCGCCGGCC
>JBEPVB010000117.1:0-6911 GCA_041691215.1 Chloroflexota bacterium | reverse complement strand
CGTCTCGTGCGGCCCCCCCCCCCCCGCCGTCGGGCCCGGCGGGGGGGGGCGGGCGGGGGGGGGGCGGGCCGCCGCCAGGGGAAGTCTCGTGGTCGACATGTCGACGATCTCGCCCTCGGCGACGCGCGACTTTTCCGAGCGGCTTGCGGCCCGCGACGTGGCGATGCTCGACGCGCCGGTCTCGGGTGGCAGCGAAGGCGCGAAGAAGGGAAACCTGACCATCTTCGTCGGTGGCGCGGCCGCCGATCTGGAACGAGCACGGCCCGTCCTGGCCGCGATGGGCACGACGATCACCCTCGTCGGGCCGATCGGGTCGGGCCAGGCGGTCAAGGCCGTCAACCAGGTGATCCTGGCTGGGACGTACCTCGGCGTGGCCGAGGGCATCGTCCTGGCCATCAAGGCGGGGCTGGACGTCGAGCAGACGGTCGGCGCGCTGTCGGGCGGGGCCGCCCAGTCGTGGGTCCTGGCCAACCGCAGCGGCCGGATGCTGGCCAACGACTACCCGCTCGGGTTCAAGGTCGCCCTCCATCGCAAGGACCTCGGTATCGCGCTCCAGCTCGCCCGCGAGACCGGGACGGCGCTCCCCATCTCGGCCCTCTGCGAGCAGATCGAGGCTGGCCTCATCGGCGCCGGCCACGGCGACGACGACATGTCGGCGGTCGCCCGAGCCATCCGGTCGCTGTCGTCGCTGGAGGGCTGACGCGCGGCTGCCGACGGCTCGCGCGCGGCTCGCCTCAGTGGAGGCCGACCAGGAGCATCGGCTCGCCGAGCTTGCCGTCGTAGCGGGGACGGAAGCGCTCGACGTTGTACATCTCGGTGACGTTGACGCGGCGGGCAGCCACGCCCGTCGAACCCAGGTCCACGTGGGCGTACTTCCCGTCGCGGATGCCGACCATCTGGCCGAAGGCGCCGCCGGCCACCAGGTCCATGGCGACGTTCGCGAACGTCGAGGCGACGATCTGGTCGAGCGCGTCGGGCTGGCCCGAGCGGAGGTCGTAGGTCAGCTCGATCGCCAGCGTCTCGATGCCCGTCCGGGCCGTGACCTCGGCCGCCAGGACCTCGCCGACGTTGGCCTTGTGGCGATGGCCGAAGGCGTCCGCGGGGCCGTAGTCGGGGATCTCCGCATCCTCCCAGATCGCGCCTTCCGCGGTGACGACGATGGCGTACCGGCTGGGCGAGGAACCGTGGTCCTCGGCGAGGACCGCGGCCAGGCTGGCGATGTCGTAGCGAGCCTCGGGGATGACGCAGCGGGCGGAGGTCACGTAGGCCGCGAAGAGGGCCGAGAACCCCGCATCGCGCCCGAAGATCCGGAACACGCCGATCCGCTCGTGACTGCCGAGCGTCGTCCGCTGGCGATCGATCAGCTCCTTGGCCCGGGTGATCGCCGAGGAGAAGCCGATGCAGTACTCCGTACCTGGCACGTCGTTGTCCATCGTCTTGGGGATGGCCACGATCTGGACTCCGGCCCCCGACAGGATCCGGGCAAACGACAGAGTGTCGTCGCCGCCGATGGTCACGAGGATGTCGATGCCGAGCTGGTCGAGGTGCTCCATGACCAGGGGCGTCAGGTCGAAGCGGTCCTCGGCGATCTGGAACGCCGTTACGCGGTCGGCCGCGAGCCAGGCCGGCAGGCCCGTCCGCGGCATCTTGGCCGGGTTCGTCCGGGAGGTATGGAGGATCGTCCCCCCGGTCCGATCGATGGCTCGTGTGTTGGCCCGATCGAGCCGCCGGAGATACTCGGGGTCGAGGTCGGGCCCCGGCTGGACATGGGTCAGGCCTTCCCAGCCGCGGCGGATCCCGATGACCTCCGCGCCGAGCTCGGAGGCGCGGTAGGTCACGCTCTTGATGACCGAGTTGAGGCCGGGGACGTCGCCTCCGCCGGTCAGGATCCCGATGCGTCGCGGTTGCTGCACGGACGCAATGCTATCGGCCCCGGCGGAGCTGGTGCGCGGCTCCGGTTCGCGACTCCACGGTGCTGGGTGCCCCACCCGGCCGCGCTGGCCCGGTGCGCCGTTCGGGTGCGCGGCCGCGACACCCGGGCCCTTGAGGTCGCCCGGCCGCCGCGTATGATCGCCGCGTGAACTACGAGCTCTACATGGGCGAGGCCCTGGCCGAGGCGCGAGCCGCCGCGGCCCGTGGTGAGCGCCCCCACGCGGCAGTGGCGGTCATGGACGAGGCGATGGTTGCCCGCGGCAGCGATCGCGTCGTCGAGACGAATGATCCGACGGCCCATGCCATCGTCCTCGCTCTCCGCGAGGCGTCGCGCCGCCTGGGCACGGCCCGGCTCCAGGACCTGACGATCTTCTCGACCGTCGAGCCCTGCGCGATGTGCGTCGGGGCCATGCTGAACAGCGACGTCGAGGCCCTCGTGTACGCCGCCCCGAACCGCGTGGACGGCGCCGCCGGAACCATCCTCCAGCTCGCCGACCACGCCTCGCTGACCCGCCGGCTCCGGATCGTGAGCGGCATTCGCCGCGACGAGGCCGAGGAGCTGCTCGCCGCACGCGTCGCCCGCTAGCCAGTCGCGAAGCGAAATCGCGATCCGCTGCCCGGCTCGAGGGCAGCGCCGTCATCCGGCGTCGTCGTCGGTCGCGCGGGGCCCCCTGCTATCCTCTCGCGCGGAGAGGTGTCCGAGTGGTTGAAGGTGCCGCTCTCGAAAAGCGGTGT
The DNA here is from genome assembly GCA_041691215.1 of Chloroflexota bacterium. GTDB lineage: Bacteria > Chloroflexota > Limnocylindria > Limnocylindrales > CSP1-4 > UBA5189. Next base: position 4,244 of record JBEPVB010000117.1, on the reverse strand, counting down.
GCGAAAGCACCGTGGGTTCGAATCCCACCCTCTCCGCCACAAGCTCACCCCGCGAACGGGCCATGCCTGCGTTGTCGGCTCCGCTCCCTCGCGTACGCACCCTCGGGTGCACTCGCTCGGGTGCTCGGCTGCGTCTCGGCCTGACCCGCTCTCGGGGCGAGCGGGTCGTCGCGCTCTCGGGGCGCGCGGCTCCGGGTCGAGGCGCGGACAGAGAACCCTGCTCATCGGCCCGGTCGTGGCTCGCGGAGAGGTCGCCTAGTGGACTATGGCGCCGCACTGGAAATGCGGTTCGCGGCAACGCGTCGAGGGTTCGAATCCCTCCCTCTCCGCCAACTTGCTCATGTCTCGGGCGGGCCATCCCGGCGTTGTCGGATCGCCCTCTCCCTCTCTTCGGGCACGCCCGCGCTATCCTTGTCGAGCCGTGCTAGGCGGGGAACTAGCGGTGCCCTGTAACCTGCAATCCGCTCCAGCAGGGCTGAATTCCCCCTCGAGGTCCCCGCGCTCGGAGGCCGCTGCCCAAGGCGACGTTGAGGATCGGGTCCCGCGCAGCGGCGAATCGCGAACCGTGTCAGGTCCGGAAGGAAGCAGCACTCAGCGAAGCTCGTCGGGTGCCGCGGAACGGCCTGGTCCGAGCCGCCTTCGGTGGTGGGCCCGGGTGTCGGTCGGTCGACGGGGGGTGCACGGCATATTTCACCGAGCCGCGGGCGCAGGAGCGTCGTGACCAAGACCGCCTCGACCGAGATCCGCAGTCCGGGATCGCCGCACCAGGCGATCTATCGGCGCTGGCGCGCCCAGACGTTCGCCCAGATCGTCGGCCAGACCGCCGTGGTCGAGACCCTCCGCAACGCGGTCCGGACCGGTCGCGTTGCCCACGCGATCCTCTTCGTCGGGCCCCGCGGGACGGGCAAGACGTCGCTCGCCCGGATCCTCGCCAAGGCCCTCAACTGCACGAATCTCCAGGATGGTGATCCCTGCGACGCCTGTCCGTCGTGCGTCGCCATTCGAGAGGGTCGGGCCCTTGATCTCGTCGAGATCGACGCCGCCTCCAACCGGGGCATCGACGCCATTCGCGAGCTCCGCGAGCGGATCAACTACGCCCCGACTGACCTCAAACGCAAGATCTACATCCTCGACGAGGCCCACCAGATCACGAAGGACGCCTGGAACGCCCTCCTGAAATCGCTCGAGGAGCCGCCCGACTTCGTCGTCTTCATGTTCGCCTCCACCCATCCCCAGGACTTCCCGCCGGCCATCCTGTCGCGGCTCCAGCGATTCGACGTCCGGCGCCTCACGACCGACGAGATCGAGGGCAAGCTGCGTCGGATCCTCGAAGGCGACGGTCGGGTCGCCGACGATGGTGCCATCCGCCTCATCGCCCGCCTTGCGGCGGGCGGCATGCGCGACGCCGAGTCGATGCTCGACCAGCTGCTCTCAGCCGGGGGTGACCGGCTGGACGCGGAAACCGTCCGCGACCTCCTCGGCCTGGCGGCCGGCGACACGATCGACGCCTTCGTCGCGGCCCTCGTCGGCAGCGATGTCGGGGCCGGGGTCCGGATCCTCGATGAGCTCGAGGACCGGGGCCGCGACCTGCGAGCCTTCCTCGACCAGGTGGTCGATGCCCTCAGGGGCGGCCTGGTCGGCTCGACCCGCCCGCCGGAAGACGGGCTCCCTGGGTTCGCCGTGGCCGACCTCGTCCGGGTGGCCCGTCGGGTCGGGGCCATCGATCCCAACCGGGCCGGCATCGGCGGCCTCCGCCTGCAGCTCGAGCTCGTCCTGTTCCCGGTCGATGGGCCCGTGACTGCGCGCCTTGCCGGGCCGGTCGAGACCGTCGTCTCGACGGCCGTCGTGGAGGCCGATCCTCGCGGGCGCCCGCGCGCGCGACCGACAGGAGCGCCTGCCTCAGGAGCGTCTGCCTCGAATGGCTTGGCCGAAGCCGCTCCGGGATCCAGCGACGTCGCGGACCCGGCGGCGGCCGGCATGGAATCGGATCGGCCCCCCGCTCGACGAGGCGCGCCAGAGCCCGAACCCGCCGAGCCCGCGGGCGCAACCGCGGTCCGGGAGCCAGATCTCGCGCCGGTGGTCGTCGCCGCGTTCGACGCAGCCGCACCACCGACGGTGCCCACCGGGCCGGCGCATAGGGCCGCGGCGGTCGACGCCGGGCCGCGGCCGTCGCCGACCGAGCCGCCGCGCATTGATCCCCGAGCACCCGGCGGCTCCGAGCTGGCTGCCCTCCGCAGCCGCTGGCCTGAGGTCGTCGCCCGCATCAGCGCCCATCCCCCGACCAAGCCGCTCATCACGGTTTGCCGGCCGATCGCGGTCGAGGACGGGATCGTGACCCTGGGTTTTCCCGAGGACCAGGGCTTTCTGCGCGATGTGGCCGAACGACGCCGAGCGGTCCTCGAGGACGGTATCGCGGCCGTTCTCGGTCACCCGGTCGGGGTTCGCTGCGTCGCCACCAACCTCGACCTCGTACCCGACCTGCCGGCCGACGCCGAGGCGGCCTTCGTTCTCTCCGAAGCGCGCCGGATCTTCGGCTCGGATGAGCCCGAGGCGACCGACATCAGCTGACGCAGCGGATGCGGCTGGCGCGGTCCAGCGCGGCGGCCGACCTTCCGCCAGACTGGATGCCCGAACAGCGACGACGAAACGGAGCACCACCGATGGGAATGGCAAACCTTCAGCGCATGGCCATGCAGATGCAGCAGGAGATGGCCCGAATCCAGGCTGAGCTGGCCGACACCGAGGTACACGGCACGGCCGGCGGCGGCGTGGTGGAGGCGATCGTGACCGGCAAGCAGGAGCTCCGCTCGGTCACGATCGACCCGGCTGCGGTCGACCCCGACGACGTCGAGATGCTCCAGGATCTCGTCGTCGCCGCCGTGAACGACGCCCTCGAATCCTCGCGCCAGATCGCCGAGCAGAAGATGGCCGCCGTCACCGGCGGCCTGGCCGGCGGCCTCGGCGGCCTCCTGGGGCGCTGAACGGCCGGTGGCCAGCCCGCTCATCGAGCCCGTCGCTCGCCTCATCGAGGCCTTCAACCGGCTGCCCGGGATCGGGCCGAAGACGGCCCAGCGGCTGACCTATCACCTGCTCCGGGCGCCGGATGCGGAGGCTCGGGTCCTTGCCGCCGCGCTCGTCGCGGTTCGGGAGCAGGTCGTCTTCTGCGACCTGTGCTTCAACATCAGCGACGCCCCGCTCTGCCCGATCTGCCGCGACGGCAGTCGCGACCAGCGCCGGCTGTGCGTCGTCGAGGAACCCCTCGACGTCCTGGCCCTCGAGCGAACCGGCGAGTTCCGGGGCCTGTATCACGTGCTCCACGGGGCGATCTCGCCGATCGACGGCATCGGTCCGGATCGCCTCCGGATCCGGGAGCTCCTCGACCGGGTCGACGAGGCCGTCGCCGAGGGACTGCCCTTTCAGGAGGTGATCCTGGCCACGAACCCGACCCTCGAGGGCGAGGCCACGGCCATGTACCTCGACGAGCGACTCGAGGGCAAGGTCGGCAGCGCCACCCGGATCGCCCGCGGCATCCCCGTCGGTGGCGACCTCGAGTACGCCGACGAGGTCACCCTGATCAGGGCCCTCCAGGGTCGCCGCGCGATCGGGGAGCGGGCATGAGGTATCTCCTCGTCGAGATCGCCCTCCGCCTGGCCAAGGCCGGCGCCGCGGCGATCGTCGGGCTGATCATCTACCTCGTCGCCGTCGGACCCTTCGGCGCGACGCCGGGCGTCGAGCTCGGGCTGCTCGCCTGGATTTCCGGTGCCGCGGCCATCCTGGTCGTCGAATCCGGGCCCATCTGAGGCCCCGTCGGCGCCCGGACCAATGGCTGTTTGACAGTCGTCGCGGAGCGCCCCTACCATTCGCGGCCGTTGCCTCCCAGGAGGCTTCGTCGGGCCCTGGCGACGTGCCGGTCCGAGCGGATCCATGGGTTTGACGACCCGGCCTTCAAGCCTCATCATTGGGGCTCTGCGCCGGTCGCTGTCGCGCCCCGGTCGCTGCACCTTGACAACTGAAGAGTGGCAGGAAAATCCGGAACTAGAAACGGATGTGCGAGCGGTCAAACCCTCGGACAAAGTCGCAGCCGCAAGGCTGTGCATCTTTTCGGAGAGTTTGATCCTGGCTCAGGATCAACGCTGGCGGCGTGCATGAGACATGCAAGTCGAACGGACAGTCGAGGCTTGCCTTGACTGTTAGTGGCGGACGGCTGAGTAACGCGTAGGTGACCTGCCCCGAAGTGGGGAATA
>JBEPVB010000116.1:0-6934 GCA_041691215.1 Chloroflexota bacterium | reverse complement strand
CCACGCGGTAGCGGAGGTAGACGACGCTCGAGCTGAAGGTGCGGGTCTCGACGAGCTCGAGATCTACCCGGCGCTCGTGGTGGGGAAAGTACGGGACGCCGCCGCCAACCAGCACCGGGTAGACCATCACCCGGTACTCGTCGATGAGACCCGCGGCGGCCGCGTCGGCGGCGAGCGTCGCGCCGCCGATCGCGATGTCGCCTTCGCCCGGCTCGGCTCGGAGCCGCTCGATCTCCTCGGCGAGGCCGCGGGAGGCCAGACGGGCGTTGCCCTGGACCGCCGACAGCGTGGTGGAGAACACCAGCTTCGGCAACGGCTTCCACAGCGCGGCCCACTCGAGCTCTGCGTCGTCGAGCGATGCCTCCTGGTCGGCGGTCTCCCAATACAGCATCGTCTCATACAGGCGGCGTCCCATGAGGTGGGCGCCGACCTCTCGTATCTCGTCGATCCAGAAGCGAAAGACCTCCTTGTCGGGCATCGTCCAGTCGAAGCCGCCGTCCGGCCCGACGATGTAGCCGTCGAGTGAGCTGCTCATCGAATAGGTGACGCTGCGCATCAGGAGTCCTCCTCGGTAGCGGGTTCGAGACTACGACCTCGGACGCCGCAGCGCGCTTCGCGACCGCAGGATTGACAGGCCTCGTCGCGTCCGTATATTGACGGGCAATGATCGTCAACGAAATGGAGACGAGCCGGCGGTGGCCCCCCGTTCCTACACCCTCGGGCGACGTGCGGAGACTGCGGCCGCTACCCGCAGCAGGATCGTCGAAGCGGCGGCCGAGGTTTACCGCGAGCGCGGCGTCGAGGGCACCTCGATCGCGGCCGTCGCTCAGCGGGCCGACGTGTCCCGGGGGTCGGTCCTCCACCACTTCGGCGACGCCGACGGTCTCCTCGGAGCGGTCCTGGACCAGGTCCTCGCATCCATCGAGATCCCCGACGAGCGGGTCCTCACCGAGGGCGCACCGCTCGCCCAGCGCATCCACGAGTTCGTCGCGGCGATGGCCCATTTCTACGACCGTTCCACGGACTGGTGGGAGGTCTTCAGGCGGGATATGGACCGGCCTGACCTCCAGGCCCGGGAGCGGGACTTTTGGGCGTCGGTCTCACGCCTCCAGGCAGCGGCACTTGGCAGCAAGGCCGGCGAGGACCGGATCGTGGCGGGCACCCTCGGCGCGATCCTCCATCCCTGGACATTCGGGACGCTCCGAGCATCCGGCCTCAGCCTCGATGAAGCGATCGACAGCATTGCCGACCTCGTATTCGTGATTGTGCGGCGACGGGAGGGCAGCGGATAAAGGAGATCGCCCGGGTTTGCAGTCATCGAGGCTTGGAGGCAGCAGAAGGGAGGCAGCCATGGTCCTGCAACGAGTCCACGCCGCCGCCGCGGTCGTCTTCGTGGCGGCGATCGTCGTCCAGGTGGTCCTCGCCGGCACAGCCCTCGCCCAGCTCGGCGGCTCCGGTGATTTCGAGATGCACGTCTCGTTCGGCTACACGTGGGTCGGGCTGGCCGTTCTCGCCGTCGTCGTGACGGCGCTGCTGGCCCGTCGTCCCCGGAGCGAGATCCTCGTGACGGTCGGGCTCCTCGTTCTCTATGTCGTCCAGACGCTCCTCCCGTCGGCGCGAGGGTCGATGCCGATCGTCGCGGCCCTCCATCCGCTGAACGCGATGGTCCTCTTCGTGCTCGCGATCTGGTACGCCCGACGAGCGTGGCTGGCCGCCGTGGCCGTTCGCTGATCAGCCCGACCGCGATCTGAGCGGCAACGAGGGAGGTGGACCGGATGGATCTCTACGGCTGGGTCGTGGTGGCCCACGTGAGCGCCGTGATCTTCGCCCTGGCGGCGCACGGGGTCTCGATGTTCGCCATATTCCGTGTCACCAAGGAGACGGATCGGACGCGCCTCTCGGCGATCCTCGATCTGTCATCCAGCTCGTTGGGGGCTGCCGGCATCGGCCTCCTGGTGGCCTTCGTCCTGGGTATCGCCGCGTCGATCATGGCCGGCCATTTCAGCCACCTGTGGCCGTGGGCCTCGATCATCGTCCTGGTCGTCGTGGCCGGGTCGATGACGCCGCTCGCGACGGCCCCGATGGCCCGCGTCCGGCACGCCTTGGGGCGGCCGGTACCGGGCGACCGGATCGGACAGACCGCCGGCGAGCCGGGCAGCGACGAGGAGCTTGCGACGGCCTTGGCCGGCGTCCGTCCCGCCCTCCCGGCGGCGATAGGGGCGGTCGGCATCGTGGTCCTGGTCTGGCTGATGCGGGCCAAGCCGTTCTGAAGGGCACGATGGCGCTAGGCCTACGACGCTCCGTCGCGGAGCGCCCGTTCGCCGCGCCTACACTTTGGCCATGCGAATCGCCCACATCCGCGAGCGGAACGGGCCCGCCGGTGCGCCCTGGCGGCTCGCGGCGGCCCTCGGACCCGGAGCGGCGGTCCAGCCAGAGCCGCGGCACTGGCTGGACCTCGAGGTGGCTCGCCGGCGTCTTGCCACGGCGGATCCGCGGCGGACCCATAACAGCGTCCTGTTCCGGCAGCCGCTCACGACCCTCGACGACCTCCTCGGTCGTGGGCTCCGCGTCGCGGACCTCGGCGAGATCGTCGAGCGCATTTCCGCTGACGGCGAGCCCGATCCTGCCGACGACGCGATCCTCGACGCCGCCGACCTCCGCTTCGGTCCGCCGATCCTGCGGCCGCCCTCTTTCCGCGACTTCTATGCCTTCGAGCAGCACGTCAAGACGATGTGGCAACGACGGGGTGGCGAGATCCCCGAGAACTGGTATCGCCTGCCCGTCTTCTACTTCTCCAACACCTCGGAGATCCGCGGTTCGGGCGATCCGGTCTGGGCACCGCGCGGCTCGACCGAGCTGGACTTCGAGCTGGAGGTCGGCGCGCTCGTGGACACGACCGCGTTCGATCTCTCGGCCGAGCGGGCCGAAGCGGCGATCGGCGGCTACTTCGTTCTCAACGACTGGTCGGCGCGCGACCTCCAGCGCGACGAGATGCCGGTCCGGATGGGTCCGGCCAAGGGCAAGGACTTCGCGACCTCCATCGGCCCGTGGCTCGTCACGCCGGACGAGCTCGCCGACGCACGCGACGCCAACGGGACGGGCCCGGACCTCGTGATGACGGCGACGGTCACGGACGCCGCGGGGGTCCTGACGCCGGTTTCGAATGGCCGCTGGTCTGCGTCGCGCTATTCCTTCGGCGAGATGCTGTCCCGAGCGTCGGCCGACGCCCATGTCCGCGCCGGCGAGATCCTGGGCTCGGGGACGGCCGGCTCCGGCTGCCTCCTCGAAGTCAAGGATTCGACCCTCAGGCGCTGGCTGGAGCCGGGCGATTCCGTGACCTTGACCATCGAACGGCTCGGATCCCTGACCGCCCAGGTCGTGGCCCACCCGTGACCGGCAGCGGGCCCTTCATCCCGGACGGGCTCGACACGCCTGCCCTGGTCGTGGACCTCGATATCGTGGAAGCCAACAACCGGCGCCTGGTCGACCAGCTCATGGCCCATGGGGTCCGATTGCGACCCCATGCCAAGACGCACAAGAGCGTGGCGATCGCACGCCTCCAACTCGAGGCTGGCGCGATCGGAATCACGGTCGGCACCCTGGGCGAGGCCGAGGTCTTCAGCGCGGCGGGGATCGGGGACGTGTTCCTCGCCTACCCGCTCTGGGCCGAGGGTCCGAAGGCCGCTCGGCTCCGTGCCCTCCACCAGCGAACGCCCATCTCGGTCGGCATCGATTCGGCCGCCGGCGCCGAGCGGCTTGCGGCGGCCGTGGCAGGGATTCGGCCGCTCCTGCGGGTTCGTATCGAGGTCGATCCGGGCGGCCATCGCACCGGCGTCGATGGCCCAGAATCGGCGACGCTGGTCGCCGCGACCGCACGCCGCCTGGGTCTCGACGTCGAAGGCGTCTTCACCCACGGCGGCCACGGCTACGCCTCGCCGGAGGCGAGGTCCGGCGCCGCCGCGGACGAGGTTCGCGCGGTCGGCGAAGCTGCTGAGGCGCTCCGGGCGGCTGGCTTCGCGTGCGAGATCGTGAGCGCCGGTTCCACTCCGACGATGGTTGAAGCGGCCACCGGCGATGTCAACGAGATGCGGGCCGGCACCTATGTCCTCGGCGATCGCCAGCAGGTGGCGCTTGGCGCCGTCGCGATCGAGGACGTCGCGCTCCATGTCGCCGCCACCGTGGTCAGCACCGCAGTCGCCGGCCAGGTCGTCGTCGATGCCGGGGCGAAGACGCTGACCAAGGACCGGGCCTCGTTCCTGGAGGGCTTCGGTCAGGTTCTCGGGTTCCCGGACGCGGTAATCGAACGGGTCAATGACTATCACGGGATCGTCCGGATCCCGCCCGGGACGCCCATGCCGGAGCTCGGCCAGGTCGTGGCCATCGTCCCGAATCACGTCTGCCCGGTGGTCGACCTCTTCGATTCGTTCCTTGCCGTTCGCGGCCAGACCGTCGTCGGCACGTGGCTCGTCGACGCCCGGGGTCGCCGCGGCTGAGCACGATCTGAACGTTCGGTCCCGAACCGGACTCATAGTGGCCAGATCGCGCCACCCGGCGTGACATGCCCCGAGGTCCATTCATGGACCAAGTCCTCGTCGAACAGGCCCGGAAGGGCGATCGGGACGCGTTCGCCAGCCTGGTGCACCAGGTCAGCAGTCCGCTGTTCGCGGTTGCCTTCCGGATCCTGCGCGACAACGGGCTGGCCGAGGACGCGCTGCAGAACGCCCTCGTTTCGGCCTGGCGGCAGCTGCCGCACCTGCACGACGCCAGTCGCTTCGAGGCCTGGATCCACCGGATCCTGGTCCACGCCTGCTACGCGGAGTCGCGTCGCCGGCGAGAGTCGGCGTCGAACGTCCGTCTCCTGGACCTGCATGGGTCCTCGACATCGGACGGCAGCCGCGACCTCGCCGATCGCGACGAGCTCGAACGAGCATTCCGCCACGTGCCGCTCGATCAGCGGGCGGTCTTCGTCCTGCATCACTACCTCGGACTGCCGCTGGTGGAGATTGCCGAGACGCTCGGCATTCCCGCCGGCACCGCCCGATCGCGACTTCACTACGCAACACGCTCGCTGCGCTCGGCCATCGAGGCCGCGGCGGCGATGCCCATCGAGGAGGGCCGTCTGGCATGAGCGACGACCGGAAGTTCGAGCGGAACGCTCGGGCCTGGCTTGAGCTCGGCCCCACGGATGCCCCCGACCGGGTGGTCGAGGACGCCCTCCTCGCCATCGAAACGACATCACAGGAACGGGATCTTCGGCTCCCGTGGAGGTTGCCCATCATGAATTCCGCAAGCCGCCTCGCGGCGGGTCTGGTCGCGGCCGCCGCGGTGCTCGTTGTCGGCGTGGTCCTCGTCGGACCGCGCCTTGGTGGGGTCGGGACGATCCAGGCGTCGCCGTCGCCGTCGCCCTCGCCCATCGCGACCCAGGCTGTCACCCCGATCGCATCACCGGCCGCGACCGCGAGCGACGCCGCGTGCCGGCTGATCGCCACGACCGAGGCGGCGACCCTGGGCGACTTCCCGGACGTCGGTACCATCGCGTTTCCGAGCGGGACGGGCGCGGTTACGGGCTGCTACTACGCCGAAGGGGGGATCAATCCGCTCCTGACCACGGAATACACGAGCTCCGGAGGCAAGGCCGCTTTTGATCTTGTGAAGCAACGGCCCGGCGTCCAGACCGTCGCTGACATCGGGACGGACGCCGTGTTCGACCCAGGCACCGCGACGCTCTACGTCTCGAAGGGCGACAAGCTCGTTTCGATCGTGGCCGGGACGACCACCTCGGCCCCCGCCGCGCGCCTCATCATCGAAACCAAGCTCGGAAAGCTCGTCGCGGGCCGCATCTGATCCCTGCCGACCCGGCGTCCTCGTAGACTGGCCTCCGCACTACGCGGAGGCCAGTTGATTCCATGTACTACGTCCAGCACGGCAGCGTCCCCCGCCAACGCCACACGCAGCACCGGCGGCCGGACGGCGGCCTCTACGCCGAGGAGCTCTTCGGCGTCGAGGGGTTCACGGGCCGCAGCTCCCTCCTGTACCACCTGACCCCGCCGACGGTCACCCACAAGATCGAGCCGGTGCGTCGCGTGAAGGTCGAGGCTGCCGACGAGCCCGCCCATCGCCATCACCTGATAAAGGCCTGGGGCCTCGAGCCGAAGGGCGATGTCGTCGCCGGGCGTGTTCCGCTGTTCTTCAACCACGATGTCGTCATGGGCATCGTCCGGCCCGAGGGGCCGATGGCCGCTGGCCTCTTCTACCGCAACGGCGTCGCCGACGAGATGCTCTACGTCCACGAAGGGACCGGCGTCTGCGACACGATCTTCGGGCCCCTTCGCTACGGCCCGGGCGACTACCTCGTCCTGCCCATCGGCACGACCTGGAGACTTGACCCGGACGAGGGCTCGGCCCAGCGGATGCTCTGGCTGGAGTGCCCGTCCGAGCTGGAACCGCCGAAGCGCTACCGGAACGAGTACGGCCAGCTCCTCGAGCACTCGCCGTATTCCCAACGCGACATCCACGCGCCCGAGGACGTCGCTCCTCGCGAGGAGACTGGGGAGTTCGTGGTCCACGTCCGCTCGACGGACCGGGTGACGGCCTACCACTACAAGAGCCACCCGTTCGATCTCATCGGCTGGGACGGCTATCTCTGGCCGTACCGCTTCAACATCGGTGACTTCCAACCCATCACCGGACGGGTCCACCAGCCGCCCCCCGTTCACCAGACCTTCCAGGCCCGGAACTTCGTGGTCTGCTCGTTTGTGCCTCGCAAGTTCGACTACCACCCGCTCGCGATCCCCGCGCCGTACAACCACTCGAACATCAACAGCGACGAGGTCATCTACTACGTCGCCGGCAATTTCATGAGCCGGCGCGGGGTGGAGATCGGATCGTTCACCGACCACCCGGCCGGCATCCCCCACGGCCCACACCCGGGAAC
>JBEPVB010000115.1:0-6992 GCA_041691215.1 Chloroflexota bacterium | reverse complement strand
GGTGGCTGACCACATTGCCCGGGCTCCCCGGCGGACGGGACGTAGCCCCTCACACCGCGGCCCCGGGGGTTGGGGGGGGGGGGCCCCCGCCCCCCCCGCCGCCCCTTCTCCACCCCACCAACAGGAGCGATGGCCGTCGATGAACCCCCTCGGCGCCAACACCTGGATCTGGGTCTCGCCACTGACCGATGAGCGGCTCGAGCGGCTTGCCCCGCGCATCGCGGGCTGGGGCTTCGACGTCGTCGAGCTGCCGATCGAGAACATCGATGACTGGGACCCCGCCCGCGCCCGCGCCCTGCTCGGGGATCTCGGGCTCGGTGCCACTACCTGCGCTGTCATGCCCCCGACGCGCGACCTCCTCGTTGACGACCCGACCGTGGTCGCGGCGACGACGGACTACCTCCTCCGCTGCATCGACATCGCCGCCCGGGTCGGGGCGCGCGTCGTTTGCGGCCCGACCTATTCAGCGGTGGGTCGGACGTGGCTCCTGTCGCCGTCCGAACGCTCGGCCACCACTGATCGCCTCGTCGCGGCGCTCATGCCTCTCGCCGGGGCGGCTGCCGCGCAGGAGGTGACGATCGCCCTGGAACCGCTCAATCGCTTCGAGACGAGCCTGATCAACACCGTCGACCAGGCGCTCGAGGTGGTCGAAGCGGTCGACTCACCGGGCCTCGGCATCGCCCTCGACACGTTCCACATGAACATCGAGGAGAAGGACCCCGCAACGGCCATCAGAAAGGCCGGTCAACGGCTGGCCCACCTGCAGGTCTGCGGCAACGATCGCGGCGCTCCGGGCAACGATCACATCGACTGGCCGTCCATTGCGGCGGCGATCGCGGACGCGGACTATCGCGGGCCGATCTGCATCGAATCGTTCACGGCCGAGAACCAGATCATCGCTCGCGCGGCAGCAATCTGGCGTCCCCTCGAGCGGAGTCAGGATGCCATCGCCACGGACGGGATCGCCTTCCTCCGCCAGCTGTTCGGGGACGGCGCGGCTGCTGCTGCGGCCGCGGGCCGCCCGGCCGAGCTGCTTGCGCCCCGCGGCGGTCCGCCCGCCGCCGGCCCGGCCGACTACGCTGCGGATTCACTGCCAGGACGCACGACAGAAGGAGCTCGATGAAACTCGGGGTGTTCACCGTCCTGTTCGGCAACGAGCCGCTGGATGCGGCGCTCGATCGAGCCGTCGAGGCCGGCCTCGAGTGCGTGGAGATCGGCACCGGAAACTATCCCGGCGACGCCCACTGCCGGCCGGCGGAGCTCCTTGCCGACCCGGGCGCTCTGATCGCCTTCCGGGACGCGATCGAGTCACGCGGGCTGGAGATCAGCGCCCTGTCCTGCCACGGCAACCCACTCCATCCCCGTCCTGAAGTGGCCGCGGCGAGCCACGAGACGTTCGTTCGGACGGTGGAGCTCGCCGGCAAGCTCGGGGTCGACCGAATCAACCTCTTCAGCGGCTGTCCCGGGGACTCGGCCACGGCGACGTATCCGAACTGGGTCACCTGCGCCTGGCCGAACGAGTACGGCGAGCTGCTCGAGTGGCAGTGGAGCGAGAAGGTCATCCCGTACTGGCGTGAACAGGCCGCCGTCGCCTCGCGGGCCGGGCTTCGGCTGGGCTTCGAGATGCATCCGGGCTTCGTGGTCTACAACCCGCGGACCCTCCTCCGGTTGCGCGACGCGTGCGGTGAATCGATCGGGGCGAACCTGGATCCCAGCCATCTGTTCTGGCAGGGGATCGACGTCGAGACAGCCATCGCCGAGCTGGGTCGGGCAGGGGCGATCTTCCATACCCACGCCAAGGACACCTCGATGAACACGCGCAATGCGGCCCTCAACGGCGTCCTGGACACGGTCCCGATGGGTCGGGTCGCCGAGCGCAGCTGGATCTTCCGGACGGTCGGCTATGGCCATTCCGAGCTCGACTGGCGACGGATCCTGATGGCCCTCCGACAGGCGGGCTATGACGACGTCCTTTCGATCGAGCACGAGGATGCCCTCCTCTCCGTGGACGAGGGCTTCCGCAAAGGTGTCGCCTTCCTCCGCTCCGTGATGCCGACCGAGTCTGCCATGACCGAGGCGTGGTGGACGTGAGCGACCCCCTCCTTCGGGCCGCCGTCATCGGGGTTGGGTTCGTGGGGCCCCATCACGTCGACGCGATCCGACGTGGGGGATACGCCGAGGTCGTGGCCCTTGCTGGTGCCGATGCCGATCGGACCGCGGCCAAGGCCAAGGCCCTGGGCGTCGCCCGGGCCACGGCGGATGCGTCCGAGCTGATTGCCGCCGACGACATCGACGTCATCCACATCTGCACCCCGAACGTCACCCACGTGCCCATGGCCGTGGCGGCCATGCGGGCGGGCAAGCACGTCGTCATCGAGAAGCCCATCGCGACCGACGTGGCCGGCGCCGACGAGGTCCAGGCGACCGCTCGGACAACGGGCCGTCACGGGATGGTCGCGTTCACGTACCGGGGCTACCCGATGGTCAGGCAGGCCCGCGAGCGCGTGGCACGGGGCGATCTGGGGTCGCTGCGCCTGGTCCATGGCGCCTATCTTCAGGACTGGCTCGCGGAGGAGACCGACTGGAACTGGCGGATCGACCCTGCGGCCGGCGGGCCATCGCGCGCCGTGGCCGACATCGGAACGCACTGGTTCGATACCGCCGAGTACGTGACCGGTCAACGGATCGCGGCCGTCTTCGCCGACATGGCGACCTTCATGCCGATCCGGCAACGTCCGCGGGCCGGCGGTGAGGCCTTCAGGGCAGCCGTCGGGGAGACGGATCCGGTCGCGATCGCGTCCGAGGACGCGGCCACGATCCTTGTCCGCTTCGCGGGCGGCGGACGCGGGTCGTGCGTCATCAGCCAGGTCTCGCCCGGCCACAAGAACGGCTTCTCGCTCGAGATCGCTGGCGAGCGTCAATCCCTCGCCTGGGAGCAGGAGGCGCCCGAGCGTCTCATCCTGCGAACCCGGGAAGCCACGACCACCCTCTGGCGGTCACCCGATGGGATCCCGGTCCCCGGTGTGCCGCCGCTGCCGGCCGGCCACCCGGAGGGCTGGTCGGATGCGTTGAGAGACCTGTTCCGGCCGTTCTACGCGGCGGTCGCGGCAGGCGACGAGCCCGGCGTAGTCGGGACCGAGGCGGCCTATCCGACGCTCGCCTCTGGGGCCCGCGCTATCCGGTTCGTCGATGCAGTCCTCCGTTCTTCCCGCGAGGAACGCTGGGTCAGCCTCGACGCTTGATCGCCCGCCAGCCGCCGGCCCGATTGTTGGCGATGATCTGGCGGAAGAAGGCCAGTATCGCGGGCTCGTTGATTGCCTCGCCCTCGCGGAAGCCGATCGTCCGGGCCGTGTCGTTGTCGTGGCCGGCGGTGATGAGCCCCTCGGGGTCGGGCACGATCGCGCCGTCGTAGACGAAGACGTTGACGTGGTCCTTCGCGGCCAGGAAGGCGCAGATGTTGCCGTCGAGGACGAAGTACGGCTGGACCGACCGCTTGATCGTCTCCTCGACCTCGGGGTCGGCCTCATGGACGAGGTCCCGGACCCGGCCGAGGATCTCGCTCTGCCAATCGGGCAGGGGGGCGAGGTAGGCATCGACGCGGGGATCCTTCAGGTAGGGCATCGCGGCGACCTCCAGGCTGCGATCGGTCCGGTCGGTGACATCGTGCCATCGCGGCCGTGGCAATGCCGGGTCCGGCCCGGCCGAGCGGGCCGAGCCGGACACCGGGTCGAAGGGCGACGGGTTACGGGTGGATGGCCACCTTCAGGACGCCGTCGCGACGGTTGCTGAAGAGGTCGTAGGCTTCCACGATGTCGTCGAGGGCGAACCGGTGGGTGATCAGCGGGAGCGGATCGAACCGGCCGGACTCGACCGTGGCGATGAGCCGCCGCATCCGTTCCTTGCCGCCCGGGCAGAGCGACGTCACGACCTTGTGACCGCCGAGGCCAGCCGCGAACGCGTTGCGACCGGCGGGACCAGTCGGGCTCAGCCCTCGGCCTGGGCGTCGGGCGTCTCCTCCTGGACCGCATCGCGGGGCCGCGCGGCGATGGCGATCACCACCGCCAGCCCGATCGCGACGAGCGGACCGGCCCAGGGGATCGAGAGGCCGTCCCGGACGGCGCTCGCCCCAAGGAGCGCCAGCCCGGCGACGGCAAAGAGCAGGCCGAAGGTGAACGACAGGGCGTCGAAATCGTGGCGGCGCATCTTAGTTGCCCTCCAGGGTCGAGCGCTCGATCCAGACCCGGCCGATGCCCGCCTCGACGGTCAGGACCAGGTTGCCGCCACCGGCCGTGCCGGCCTCGGCGACGTGATCGGAGAGGTCCGTGCCGACGTGGTCGCGGCCGAGCAGCCAGAGCTCGCCGCCCTGGACCGTGCCGCTGACCTCGATGGTGGCGTTCTTCGGGACGATGACGTACATCGTGCCGACGCCCACGGCCGCCTCGAGCTTCACCGGCTGGGAGCCGGCCGGGAGGCGACTCAGGTCGATGGACAGGCGCCCACCCACGAGGTGATAGGCCGGCGCGACCTCGGCGATGGCAAGGGGCTGGTACTCGTGACTGCCGAACCCTCCTTCCAGCGGGACGCTGAGGAAGGCCGCCCCCACCGCGACGGGCAGGAGCAGCAGCCCGAGGAGGCCGACGAGCCGGGCTCGCCCCCACCACGAACCGACGACAATCCCGACACCCAGGGCCAGCAGGCCGGCCCCGAAGTACTGGCCCGGCGTCACCCGGACATTGGCCACGATGTCGACGACGGCGAGTGCGCCAACAAGAAGCAACGCGCCAGCCACGATGTACCAGCCCAGGGGCGATCGCTCGCGGGGCCTTGCCGGCACCGCGGCGGCCACGACGATCGGCACGGCCGGCACGGCCGGCGCTTGTCGCCAGGCGGCGGGGTCCATCGACCCGGCCCCGTAGGTCCGGGCGCCCCAGATAGCGGCACCCCCGCCGTCTCGCAGCGGGAGGAGGAGGATGACCCCGACGACCGCGATCGCCAGCGCCCAGAAGAGGGCAGGTTCGATGTAGAACGAGCCGCCGTAACCCGTGATCGCCGGGCTGACGACGATGATCGCGACGAGGACGATCGCGGCCGGGCCGATCCGGCCGGTGCGACGCGACAGGCCGTGGATCGACGCCTCGACGATCGACTGGGCCTCGCCCTGGGCGGGGATGAGGAACCAGCCCAGGACGTACAGCACGATCCCGGCGCCGCCGAAGACCATGAGGCCCGCGAAGCCGGCCCGGATCAGGATCGGATCCACGTTGAGGTAGTCGCCGAGGCCGCCGGCGACGCCGCCGATGACCCGATCCGACTGGCGCCGGCGGAGGGGACGGACGGACGCGGCATGATTCGGCGGCTGCGATGCCACGGGCTGTGATGCGCCGGGCTGCGATGCGCCGGGCTGGCCGGGCTGTCCCAGCGGTTGATCGATGGGCTGTTCGGTCGTCATGGCCCGATGGTCGGGGCAGTGGGGTGGTTCCACCATCGGGACCATCCCCGACGCGGACCCTGAGTCGGGCCCTGGCTGCCGTCCGGGACGCGGTGCCCGACCCTGACCCCGGAGCAAGATCTCTCCGGGTCATCACCGATGCCGGAGCCGCGCACCCCTGTGCGAAGATCGCGGCGATGACCCAGCTCGGCACTTCTCCGCACGACCTCGATGCCCGCGCGCCCCGCTCCACCCTCCGGCGCAGCCGCTCGAATCGGATGATCGTCGGGGTGGCCGGGGGCGTGGCCCAGCACCTGGGCCTCGATCCCATCCTCGTCCGCATCGCCTTCCTCGGCATGAGCGTGGCCGCCGGTTTCGGGCTCGTGGTCTATTTCCTGCTCTGGATCCTGGCCCCGCTCGAGCCGGCTGGCGCCGCACCCGCAATCGGGAAGCGAAGCCTCCCCAAACCTGACGCTCGCCTCCTGCTCGGTGCGGCGCTCCTCGTGGCGGGCGTGTCCATCGTCCTGTGGCTCGGCGGGCTGTGGTTCGGCCAGAACCTGGCCTGGCCGGTCATGCTCGCCGCGATCGGGTTCGCGATCCTGTGGGCCCGCAGCTCGAGCGAGGAGGGCGGGGGACGCCTCGACCTGGCCAGCATCGGGACGCCGCTCGAGGCCCTCATCCGGACGCCGGAATCGCGGCCACGGCTGCTCGCCGGCGCCCTCCTGATCCTGGGCGGGATGGTCGTGTTCCTCGCCGCGACCACGACCCTTGCCGCGGCGGCCAACGTCGTCCTGGCGGTCATCGTCACGGCCGGCGGCCTCGCCCTCCTGGCCGGGCCATGGCTGTGGCGCCTGGCCAACGACGTCATCGAGGAGCGGACCAGCCGGATCCGGACCCAGGCCCGGGCCGAGATGGCCGCCCATCTCCACGACTCGGTGCTCCAGACCCTTGCCCTCATCCAGCGGGCCAAGGAGCCGCGCGAGATGGTGACCCTCGCCCGGACCCAGGAGCGCGATCTCCGGGCGTGGCTGTACGGACGGGCGCCGAGCGTCCACGGGGTCCGCCTGCATGATGCGATCGATGCCATGGCCGGGCGCCTTGAGCTCGCGCATCAGTTGAAGGTCGAGGCGGTCGTCGTCGGCGACGCCGAGCTCGACGACGATCTCCGGGCCCTCGTGTCGGCCTGCAACGAGGCCGTCCTCAATGCCGCCAAGCACGCCGGGGTCGGCGAGGTTTCGGTCTACGTCGAGGTCGAGGACGACCAGGTGAATGCCTTCATCCGCGACGGCGGCGCGGGGTTCGATCCCTCCGCCGTCCCCGACGACCGACGCGGCATCGCCGACTCGATCGTCCAGCGGATGGAACGCCACGGCGGGACCGTTGAGATCCGGAGCCGGTCCGGCGCCGGCACCGAGGTCCACCTGAACCTGCCGCGTCGGGGCGCCGCGCGGGCGGGATCGCCGGTGCCCGCGGAGACCGGGGCCCCGAGCGCCTCCGAATCGGCCCAGCCATGACCGTCCCCGTCATCATCGTCGACGCCCACGCGCGCTTCCCAACCCGAGGT
>JBEPVB010000114.1:0-7017 GCA_041691215.1 Chloroflexota bacterium | reverse complement strand
GGCCTCCGCCGGAACCTGGTCCTCGAGGATTCACGCTTCCCGGCCGAGCTCAATGGCGCCTTCCGGAACATGGAGGGTGTGGGCAACCCGTGGGGCCAGCCACCGACCGGGCGGCTCGACTGGACGAAGGGCCTGCCGTTCGAGGTCCCGATCGTGGCCGACGTGGCCGCCGCCGGCAAGCTCGGCGAGCTCGACGTCCTCTACTGGGTCGGCTGCGCGGCCGCCTTCGACGAACGCAACCGCAAGGTCGCCCGGGCCTTTGCCACCTGCCTCGACGCGGCCGGTATCAGCTTCGCGGTCCTCGGCCAGGAGGAGTCGTGCACCGGGGATCCGGCCCGCCGGATGGGCAACGACTACGTCTACCAGATGCTGGCGAGCTCGAATGTCGGGACGCTCAACCGCTATCGGATGGGTGAGCGGACGATCGTCACCGCCTGCCCCCACTGCTTCAACTCCATCGGCAACGAGTACGGCCAGCTGGGCGGCAACTTCCGGGTCGTCCATCACTCGGCGTTCCTGAAGGAGCTCCTGGCCGACGGCCGTCTCCGCGTCATCGACGACCAGGCCGCGCCGCGTCGATCGGTGACCCTCCACGATTCCTGCTACATGGCCCGCTACAACGACGTCGTCGCCGAGCCCCGGGACGTCCTCGGAGCCGTGCCGAGCCTCGACCTCATCGAGATGGACAAGAGCGGCAAGAACACGTTCTGCTGCGGGGCCGGCGGCGGCCGGATGTGGATGGAGGAGACGCGCGGAACCCGGATCAACGCCGCCCGAACCGAGCAGGCCCTGGCGACCGGCGCGAGCACCGTGGCGACCGAGTGCCCGTTCTGCATGACGATGATGAAGGACGGCCTCGAGGCCGCCGACGGCAACGTCGGCGGTGCGGTCCGGGCGATCGACATCGCCGAGCTCCTGGCCGAATCACTCGATCCGATCCAGCCCGGCCGGCGCCAGCTACCCGTTCTCCAGTAGCTGGGCCGGGGCGTCAGCCCAGGTCCGCGCCACACGTGCTGCAGCGCCGCTCGTTCCAGCTGTTGCCCATCCCGCAGGCCGGACAGCGGCGGCTGCCCTCGGTGCCGATGGCGAAGGGGCTCTCCCGCGGCCGGCGCGCCCGCCGCAGGATCGAGAGTGAGGCGAAGATCCCGGACACGGCCGCCGACGCAAGCGCGAGCAGCATGAGCTGATCCATGACGGACACCCTCCAGCGAACGCCGGCCCGACCCCCGCGGCGAGCAAGCGTGCCCCTCCAGCCTAGACCTGCCCGCACGATCCGGGAAGGCGATCGGGCTGTACGATGGTCCTGTTGAGCACGTCATCCGCCGCCCATCGGCTGACCGGGGACCAGGTCCTCCTTCGCGACACCGTCCGCGACCTGGCCGACGCCCGAATTGCGCCCCGGGCCGCCGAAATCGACCGCAGCGGCGAGTTCCCCGAGGACATCCGGCAACTCCTCGCCGAGCACGACGTCCTGGCGCTGCCGTTCCCGGTCGAGCATGGCGGTGTCGGTGGTGACCTGCTGACCATCTGCCTGGCGATCGAGCAGATCGCCCGCGCGTGCACCACGAGCAGCCTGATCCTTGCCGTCCAGGATCTCGGCTCGCTGCCCCTCCGCCTCGGCGGAACCCCGGAGCAGATCGCCCGCTGGGTCCCGGATCTCGCCTCGGGCAAGACCCTCATCTGCTTCGGCCTGACCGAACCCGAAGCCGGCTCGGACGCCGCCGCCATGCGCACCCGGGCGCTCCGGGACGGTGACGACTACGTCCTCAATGGGACGAAACGATTCATCACCCATGGCAGCGTCGCCGGCCTGGTGACGGTCTTCGCGGTGACAAACCCGGACGCGCCGCGCCACCAGCGCCTTTCGTGCTTCATCGTGGAGGTCCCGACCGCCGGCTTCCGCGTGGCACGCCTGGAGCACAAGATGGGCATCCGCGGCAGCCCCACGGCCGAGCTCGAGCTGAGCGACGTCCGCGTCTCCGCCGCCAACCGCATCGGTGCCGAAGGCGACGGCTGGTCGCTTGCCATGCGGACATTCGAACGTTCGCGGCCGGGCATCGCGGCCCAGGCCGTTGGCATCGCCCAAGGCGCCCTCGAGGCGGCGGCGGCGTACGCCCGACAGCGCAAGCAGTTCGGCCGAGCGATCGGCGAGTTCCAGATGATCAGCGCGATGCTGGCCGACATGGACGCCCAGACGGAGGCCGCGCGGCAGCTCCTCTACACCGCCTGCGAGGTCATCGAATCCGGGGCGCCGGATGCCGCCCGCTGGTCGGCCATGTGTAAACTCGTCGCCGGCGATACGGCGATGCGCGTGACGACGGACGCTGTCCAGGTATTCGGGGGATACGGCTACATCGACGAGTTCCCGGTCGAGCGGATGATGCGGGACGCCAAGATCACCCAGCTGTATGAGGGGACACAGCAGGTTCAGCGACTCGTGATCGCCCGGGCGCTGCTCGGCCGAGCCGACGCCTGATCGCGATCATCCCAAGCGCCCGGAGGTCTATCACCCTTGCACATCGTCGTCCTGACCAAGCCCGTGCCGGATCCCGCCGCGGCCGCCGAGCGGCTCGGCCCCGACGGCCGCCTCGACCGGGCCGCCTCACCGGCGGTCGTCAACGGCAACGACGAATACGCCCTCGAGGCCGCGCTCAAGCTCACCGCCGAGCACGGCGGCGAGGTCAGCATCGTGACGATGGCCCCGTCCGGCGCCGCCGACACGATGCGCAAGGCCCTCGCCATGGGGGCGGCGCGGGGGATCCTGGTGACCGATCCGGCGCTCGAGGGATCGTGCGTACGGTCGACCGTCCAGGTCCTGGCCGCCGCCCTCAAGGACATGACCTTCGACCTCGTCCTCGCCGGCGTCGACTCGTCCGACGGCAACGGTGGCGTCGTGGCGGCCGGCGTGGCCGCGCTCCTGCGCCTGCCGTATCTCTCGAACGCGGCCCGGATCGAGCCGGACCCGGACGCCGGCCGTGTCTCCGTCCGGCGACTGACCGCCACCGGCTACGACCTGCTCGAGGCGCCGATGCCGGCCCTCATCGTCTGCACCCAGGTCCTCGGCGAACCCCGCTACCCGTCGCTCAAGGGGATCATGGGCGCCCGCTCCAAGGAGATCGCCTCGAAGTCCGTGGCCGACCTGGGATTGGAGCCCGGAGCGGTCGGCGGGGCGGCGGCCTCGACGAAGGTGATCGGCAGCACGAAGCCGCCGGCCCGCGGCGCGACGAAGGTCGTCCGCGGCAGTGCCGAGGAGGGCGCCCACGAGATCGTGGCCCTGCTCGAATCGCGGCGGCTCATCTGATGAGCAACATCTGGATCATCGCCGAGCTCGCCGGTGACGGCAGCCTTGCCCGGATCTCGGCCGAGGTCGCAACCCTGGCCCGGAACCTTGCGGTCGCCTCCGGCCGGGAGGCCGTCGGCCTCGTGATCGCCGCCGATCCGACGCCGGCCGCGAAGGAGCTGGCGACCTACCTGCCGCGCATTCTGACCATCGAGGACGCCGACGCGGGCGGCCATGCCTGGTCGGCGATCGCCGCCGATCATGCGGCCGGGCTGCTGGCCGATGAGCCGGACGCGCTGGTCCTCCTGGGCTCGGGTCCCGACGGCCGCGACACGGCCGGTGCGTTGTCCGCCCTGACCTCCCTCGGCGTCCTCGTCAACGCGACGGCCGTTGGCTGGGAGCAGGGCGGACCCACGGTCGAGATGAGCGCCTTCGGCGGCAAGCTCGTGACGACCTCGACCTTCACGACGCCCGGCGGGATCATCACCGTCCGGCCAAACGCGGTGACGGCCGCCGCGGGCGAGGAGGCCGGGGCCATCGAGAAGGCCACGGCCGGAGGCGAGGCCCGCCTGCCTCGCGTCGCCCTCGGCGATCACGTTGCCGAGGCGTCGGCCGCGGCGCCGATCGAGGAGGCCCGGATCATCGTCTCGGGCGGCCGCGGCATCGGCGGGCCGGATGGCTTCGGCCTCGTGGAGGAGCTGGCGTCCGCCCTCGGCGGGGCCGTCGGCGCCACCCGAGCGGCCGTCGATTCCGGCTGGATCCCGTACGCACAGCAGATCGGCCAGACCGGCAAGATCGTCAAGCCGCAGCTATACCTTGCCCTCGGCATCTCGGGCGCCATCCAGCACAAGGTCGGGATGCAGACCGCCGAAACCATCATCGCCGTCAATCGCGACCCGGATGCCCCGATCGGCGAGTTCGCCGATCTCATGGTCGTCGGGGATCTCTTCGCGGTCGTCCCGGCGCTCCTCGCGGAGCTCCGGGCCCGCGGCGGCTGACGGTCGGCGGCAAAGGAAACCGGGGAAACAGATGGACGGGGCCCAGGTCATCGCGCTCACGGCGTTCGTGATCCTGGCCGCGCTCGTGGCGCTGCTCACGCAGCGGACCGGCGCGGTCCTCAAGCGAACGCGGGTGGCCGAGGGGTTCCGAGGCGACGTGACCGACCTGGCCAACCGCGCCGAGCACAGTCTCGCCGACGTCTCGATCCTCATCGATTCCCTTCGCCGGCGGGACGCCCAGCCCGACGAGGTCCGGCCGAGCCTGGAGGCCGCTCGCGACGCGGTCGATCGCTATGCGGAGGAGGCCCGCAACCTCGGCGGACCACGGGCGACGGCGGTCCACCGCCAGGCGATGCTCGGTGAGCTGGAACGGGCCGGGCGGGCGCTCGAGCTGGTCGATCACGGCTGCGTGCTCGCGATGTCCGGTCGTCGCCACGAGGGCGGGCCCGAGGCGGACACGTCGATCAAGCGGGGCTACCTGAACCTGATCCACGCCCGCGAATCGATCGCCGAGCATGCGGCGGCCGCGGCCATCGAGGCCGAGGGCGCGTCGCCGGTCCGACGGCTCGGCCGCCGGACGCCCTGACGAGGTTGACGAGGGGCCGGCGACACTCCATCTAGTGGTATGCTCGCCTCGCACCACAACCCCTAGTGGTGGAGGAGGATCCGTGCGCTGTCCCCAGTGCGGTGAGCGCGACACCCGTGTCATCGACTCCCGCGACCTCGACGACGCGGCGACGATCCGGCGGCGGCGCGAATGCGGGACCTGCAGCCTGCGGTTCACGACCTACGAGCGGATCGAGGCGGCCCGCCTGGTCATCGTCAAGCGCGACGGCACGCGCCAGGAGTTCGACCGCGAAAAACTCGCCTCGGGGCTCCGCAAGGCCCTGACCCGGCGGCCCGTTGCGGCCACCGCCGCGGAGCAGGCCGCAGACCAGATCGAGGCCATCCTGAAGGCCGAGGGCATGACCGAGGTTCCCTCGTCGCGCCTCGGCCAGCTGTCGATGGCCAGGCTCCGCGAGCTGGACCAGATCGCCTACATCCGGTTTGCCAGCGTCTACCAGAGCTTCGATGACCTCGAGGATCTCAAGCGCGAGGTCGACAGCCTGTACGCCCAATGGAGTCCCAAGGGGACGCTCTCGTGAGCGTCCTCTCGGATCGTGACATCCGGGCGGCCCTCGACGGGGGCTCGGTTGTCGTCCGACCGTACGATCCCCAGGATCTCCAGCCCTCGTCGGTCGATCTTCACCTCGACCGCAGCTTCCGAGTCTTCCGCAACAACCGCTACGCCTTCATCGACGTCCGCCAGCCGCAGCCCGACCTGACCGAGCTGCTCCATGTCGAGGACGATGAGCCGTTCATCCTCCATCCGGGCGAGTTCGTCCTCGGTCAGACGCTCGAATGGGTGGAGCTCCCCAACGACCTCGTCGCCCGCTTGGAGGGCAAGTCGTCCCTGGGCCGGCTCGGGCTCCTGATCCACTCCACTGCGGGCTATGTCGACCCGGGCTGGAAGGGCAACCTGACGCTCGAGCTCTCCAACGTGGCCAACCTGCCGATCGCCCTGTACCACGGCATGAAGATCGGGCAGATCAGCTTCTTCAAGATGTCGAGCCCGGTCGACCGACCATATGGCAGCAAGGACCTCGGGTCGAAATACCAGGGCCAGTCCGAGCCGACTGCCTCCGCCTTCCACCGCGACTTCGGCGCCGGCCGCCGCGGCTGATGGCCGTGGCCATGGACGGGACGCACTGGTCGGCCACCCTTGGCGGCGGGACGAGCGTCGGGCTCATCCAGGCCGGCACGTTCCGCTCCGACGCTGGAGCCCTCTTCGGGCCCGTGCCGCGGATCCTCTGGGACCGCTACGTGACCGACGAGATCGACCACGACCATCGGTTGCTCCAGGCCCTCAACTGCCTGGTGGTCGAAACGCCGGCGGGGCGTGTCCTCGTCGAGACAGGGATCGGCGAGCGGGTCTCGGACAAGGTCCGCGAGATGCGGGGCTACCTGGGCACGCCCATTGCCCCGGCGCTCGAGGCGGCCGGCGTCCAGCCCGGCTCGATCGATGTCGTGGCGATGAGCCATCTCCACTTCGACCACGCCGGCGGGCTGCTCCGCGGCGACGGCTCGAGGGCCTTCCCGCGGGCCCGCATCGTCGCCCAGCGTTCCGAATGGGAGATCGCCCTCGACGACAACAGCCGCATCGTCGCGTCGTACGACCAGCCGGAGATCCGGCTCGTCCGGGACTGGGGCGCGGAGGCGTGGGCCCAGGGCGAGGTCGAGATCCTGCCCGGCGTGTTCGCGGTCCCAACCGGTGGCCACTCCAAGGGCCACCAGGCAATCGTGGTTCGAGGCAGCGGGGTGGATGGCCGGACGCTCGCCTTCTTCGGCGACCTGTGCATGCGCCCCTGGAGCGCGAATCCACGGTGGGTCACCGCGTTCGACGACTTCCCCCTCGATTCGGTCGAGGTCAAGGGTGACCTCTTCGAGCAGGCGGCGGCCGAGAACTGGCTCGTCGTCCTTTCCCACGAACCGACCCACCCGGTCGGACGGCTCGTCGCGGATCGCGACCGCTACCGGTTCGAGCCGGTGTAATCCTCAGCCGCCGGGCGAGGCGGTTGGTGACGCGCTGGGCCCCGTGGCCGGCGGCACGCCGTTCGGCGCAGCCGGCAGGATGGCCTCGATCAACCGTGACGCGCCCGTCTCGTCGAGCGGGCCATTGATCACGGCCCGGATGACGCC
>JBEPVB010000113.1:0-7031 GCA_041691215.1 Chloroflexota bacterium | reverse complement strand
TCGTTGCCGCGAACGACGTCCCGAAGAACGTCACGGCGATGACCAGCGAGGCATCGAGGGTGAGGGCCGAGAAGCCAGCTTGGTACGAGTACAGCCAGGACAGGACGACGCCCGGGATCATGATCAGGAGGAGCGCCATCCAGGGCACCCCGCGCCGCTCCGACACTCGGGCTGCCCACTCGGGCAGGACTCGATCGAAGGCCGCGGCGAAGATCATCCGGGTCGAGGACAGCCAGAGGGTACCGGCCCAACCCACGAACCAGGCACCGAACAGCACGACGACGATCATCTGGACGACCCGGCTGTCGATCAGGAACGACGCCAGGAGTGGCGGGTAGCCCCAGATCGGGATCGCCGGCGGGACCGTGACGTACCCGTAGGCGTAGTTGACGTAGTTCTCGTTCGAGGCGTTGAAGAAGTCCCAACCGAAGGTCTTGGCCGCAAGGAGGACGAAGACGATCGCCAGGATGATCGTGACCCAGAGGCCACCGAGCATTCCGTTGAGGACCTTCCGGAAGTCACCTGCGCCTCGAACCTCGCCGTACAGGGTGGCGCCCCAGTTCGGATAGAGGATCCAGAACATCATCAACGGCAGGAGCAGGAACGTGCCACTCCCAAGGCCGAAGTCGAGCGGCGACCCGCCGGCCGTGAATGCATCATTGGTCGTGGCGTTCGCGATGGTCGCGTTGTAGGCGTCCGAGACGCCGAACAGCCCCTGGCTCGCCTTGTCGAACGCGGCATGGAAGGACTCCTGTGAGGAGACCAGCAACAGGGCGAAGATGACGGCGAGCACGGCGACGCCGATCCAGATGCACCAGCGCTGGACACGAGCGTAGCCGGCCATGCCCAGGGCGACCGCGCCCGAGGCGATGATGATCGTGAAGATCGAGACCGCGAAGGTCCCGTTGGCGGACGCGAAGAACGTCGAACCATCGGTCCAACCGGCGAGGGCCACGAGCGGCTGGACCACTTCGATCTTGAGGATGAATCCGTAGATCGGCGCCCAGAGCGCCAGGATGAACCACCAGCCGGTGCTCGAGAGCACGAAGCCGATGCCACCGCGCTTCCAGCCCAGGAGCCCGCCGGCGACGACGCCGAGGGCAAGCCCGCCGATTGCGACGGCGTCGCCGCCGCCGAACGCCTTGGCCCCGAAGTAGCCGGTGACCCCGAAGACGAGGGCACCGACCGCGGCCCCCGGGATGCCATCGAGGATGCGCGTCTGCCAGACGTAGTCGCCGCCGGCTCGCGGCATCACGGCGATGAGCCCGGCATAGGTGATGCACAGGAAGGTCATCGCGACGCCCGAGATGACCAGCGACGACAGCACCGACCCATCCGGTACGAACGCGAACACCGCCAAGCTGTAGAACATTCCGAGGGTGACGAGGTTCACCGACATGAACGAGTAGGCGAACGCGTCGAAGCCTGACCAACCCTTGACGAGCCCGGTCGCGTTCCGAAGGAACAATGCCGGGGCCTTGCCAACTTCTCCTGCGGTCATCGAGCCTTTCCTTCCTCCTCTGCCTGACCCGCGATCAACCGTTGATCAGCAAATAGCGCTTCACCTCGCCTTTCTTGGAATCCAGGTCGACGATCGCCGCCTGGAGGACGCCGTCTTCGTACGTGCTGCCGGGGTTCACGGCCAGCGTTCGACCGATCTTCACGGCGCCCCGACCTTCATGGATGTGCCCATGGAGCGAAAGGACGGGCTCGTACGCGACGATCGCATCGCGGACCGCATGTGAGCCGACCGGGATGAGCGCCCGACCGCCCGAGACGTAGGTCATGTCCGGGTTCAGCTGGGGCGCGCTGTCGAGGTTCGAGCCATAAGGCGGGGCATGGAAGTTGAAGATCGCCCGATGGCGATCCGGCACGTCGGCGACGAGGCCGTCGATCTTGAGCCGGAGCTGGTCGTCGGGGAGCTCCCGGAAGGTGTTCCACGGGGTGGTGTTCGCCCAGCCGGTCGAGACCATCGTGAAACCGTCGAGTTTGATGGTGTTGCCTTCACCAAGTTCAGCCTGGGCGGCCGCATCGATGATCGGGTCGAGCTCGAAGATGTCGTCGTTGGCCGGCGAGACCACACACCGGATCGAGGTCCCCTTGAGTCGCTCGTCGGCCATGTTCATCCAGCGCTGGACGGCCGCGGTCATCTCGGCCCGGAAGCGCGAATCGACCATCGTCGGGTCGGCCTCCCAGGCCGCCACCTCGTCGGCCGATAGGCGGATCGGGTAGTAGCCGCGGTCGAGGATCCGCTTCTCCATCGCCTTGAGCTCGTCTTCGGTCGAGAGGCTGTGCTCCTGGTCCTGGAGGGAGAGTCGCCAGCCACCGTCGCGCTTGACGATCGGGACCATCGCCTTGCCGGTCATGTCGCCGCCCATGACCAGGACGTCGGCCTTGTGGAAGGCCCCGGCGTTGAGGAACTTGCGCCAGCAGACCTCGGAGCCGTGGATGTCGGTGGCGAAGAAGATCCGCATCAGTTGTGCCCCACTTCCTCTGGCTCCTCGTACCACTTGACCCGCTCTCCGACCCGGGCCCGGACCTTCCAGCTCATCGACTTCGGCGCCGCCTCGATCGCCGCCTGGAGGGCCGCCACCTGCGCCGCGGGGTCGAAGAGGACGGGCCGGCCCGTCCCGATGTCGAGGTCCTCGGCCGTGAAGCCGCCGCCGTCGAGGTACCTGGCGAGGACATCGAGGTTGCCGGTCACCGTCCGCCACCAGCCCCAGTCGCCGGAGGTGTAGGACGTGATGCGGGGGACGCTGATGGCCCCCTGGCCGTGGCGCGCGTCCGGCGCTCCGTCGTCCTGCCCGAGGGGATGCTCGGCGAGGAGGACGAGCGCGTCGAGAACGTCCTTGCGATTGATCTTGACCACCTGGAGCTTGGTGAGCAGGAGCTCCGCGAGGGGCAGGGTCGGGCGCGAAGCGCCGAGGCGACTGGCGAACTCCACCTTGTGACACATCACGAGCCGGTCCACCAGGACGTCGACGGGCCGGTTCCGGGCCTCGTCCATGAAGTAGCCCTGGGCCCCGCCGAAGAGCGCGTTGTGGCGCCGGTCGGCTGTGTAGCCGGCGGTCTCGAGGAGGGCAAAGAAGGCGCTCCGATCCTTCGACCGGGTGGCGAAGTCCAGGTCGACCTCGGTCCGCCTCGTCCGGGCCGTCCATTCGGGCGCATGGGCACGAACGGCCATGCCGCCGAGCAGACGGACCTGGAGGCCGCGCGCGTCGGCAAGATCGACGACGCGGAGCGCCTCCGCGAGGGGATCTGCGAGCGTCTGCGGGGCCGCCGCAGACGCCGCATCGGCGGTCATCGACCGTTACCTCCGGCCTGGGGACAGTGGCAGCCGCCCCCACCAGCGGGACGGTCGGCCGAGTATAGGACCGGCGTATTCCGCTTAAACACGCATTTCGGCTTGACTCGCCGTTAACGATGCGACCAAGATGGGCCCCGACGATGGCCCGGGACCGGAGGCTCCCCGACCTGGCGTGCGCGCTCCCTGGATCCGAAAGCGAGTTTCGCGTTCCCGGTTCCACGCATCTGGCGGATGCCCCGGCAGGACCATCGCAACAAAGGGCGCGACACCCGGTCGCGCACCGAGCAATCTGGAGGAGTTTTAGTTGACCACTACCCACACGATGCCTCGCCGCATGGTTGGCGGGGCGATCCTAGCGATCGTTGTCGCCGCCTGTGGGGGCGGAGCTACAACCGCACCGACCACGGCGCCGACCGGCGCAACGGCCGCCAGTGGAGCCTCTGGCGGCCCTTCGGCGGATCCCATGGCCGCGCTCGTCACCGCCGCCAAGGCAGAGGGTGGCCTGACCACCATCGCCCTGCCGAAGGCCGGCTGGTGTGACTACGCGAAGCTCATTGCGGGCTTCACGACCAAGTACGGGATCCCGATCAACGACCTTAACCCGGATGGCAGCTCCCAGCAGGAAATCGATGCCATCAAGGCGAACAAGGACAACAAGGGACCGCAGGCCCCTGATGTCATCGATGTCGGCCTCGGCTTTGGGCCAACGGCGATCACCGACGGCATCCTGGCCAAGTACCAGGTCTCGACCTGGAAGGACATCCCCGACGCGGCCAAGAACGCCGACGGTTACTGGTACGGCGACTACTACGGCGTCCTCGCGTTCGAGACGAACACCGACGTCCAGCCCGTCGTCCCGGCCGACTGGTCGGATCTCCTCAAGCCGATCTACCACGGCCAGGTCGCCCTGTCGGGCAACCCGGTCAAGTCGAACCAGGCCATTTCGGGCGTCTGGGCCGCGGCCTTCGCCAACGGCGGCGGGGCGGACAACGTCCAGCCCGGCCTCGACTTCTTCAAGCAGCTGAACGACGCGAAGAACTTCGTGCCGGTCATCGCCGGCAAGACGACCGTCGCCCAGGGCGAGACCCCGGTCCGCATCACCTGGACCTATAACGGGCTCGGCGACAAGCAATCCCTCGCCGGCAAGAACAACATCACCGTCGCGGTGCCGACCACCGGTCGCTTCGGCGGGATGTACATCCAGGCCATCAGCGCTTACGCACCCCATCCGAACGCCGCAAAGCTCTGGATGGAGTACATCTACTCGGATGAAGGCCAGAACATCTGGCTGGGCGGCTTCTGCAACCCGATCCGCTACGACGCGATGGCCAAGGCCGGAACGTTGGACCCGGCGGCCAAGGCGAGCCTCCCCGACACGAGTGGGGCCTTCCTGCCGACGCTCGACCAGATCGCCTCGGCAACGACCAAGATCGCGGCCGGCTGGCCGACCACCGTCGGCGTCGTCGTTCCGGACAAATAAGCCGAGCGCAAGAGAACCCAATCGGATCCAGCGGTGTCCCACACGGCTGATCCGCTCGACGCCCGGGCTGCGCAGCGCGCGCAGTCCGGGCGTTCGCGTCGCCTCCTGCCATGGCTCGGCCTCGTGCCGTTCCTCGCCTTCACGGCAGCCTTCCTGCTCGTTCCATCGGTCAAGCTGATCGTCGGCAGCTTCCAGGACGCGGCCGGCCACTTCACCCTCGCCAACTACTCCGATTTCGGCAGCAAGATCGTGATCAACGCCTACCAGACGAGCATCGAGATCAGCCTCGTGACGGCCATCGGGGCGGGCGTCTTCGGCTTCCTCCTGGCCTATGCCGTGATCTCGGGCGGCCTGCCGAAACCGATCCGCAGCGCGGTGCTGACATTCTCGGGTGTGGCCTCGAACTTCGCCGGCATCCCCCTCGCCCTTGCCTTCATCTTCACGATCGGGCGCGTCGGCCTGCTGACGGTGGCCCTCAAGGGCCTCGGCATCGATCCCTATAAGGCCGGCTTCAACCTCTACTCGAAGATCGGCCTCGAGCTCGTCTACTTCTACTTCCAGCTGCCGTTGATGATCCTCGTCATCGCGCCGGCCATCGACGGCCTGAAGCGCGAGTGGCGCGAAGCAGCCGAGAACCTCGGGGCCAGCAGCATCGAGTTCTGGCGCCGCGTCGCCCTGCCGATCCTCATGCCGTCGATTCTCGGCTCGGTCATGCTCCTGTTCGGGAATGCCTTCGGAGCCCAGGCAACCGCCTACCAGCTGACCGGCGGCCTCATCAACCTGGTGACCCTGCTCGTCGGCGACAAGCTCTCCGGGGACGTCCTCCACGAGCCGGGCAAGGGTTTCGCCCTCGCCGTCGGAATGATCGCGATCATGGCCATCGCCCTCGCCGGCTACGCGATCCTCCAGCGTCGAGCGGAACGGTGGCGTCGCGCATGAGCCGCCCATTCCGGATCTTCTGGTGGCTGGTCTTCCTCGTCGGGGCCATCTACTTCTTCCTGCCCCTGATCGGGACGCTGGCGTTCTCCCTGAAGGACAAGCCGATCACCGCGGGCTACACGGATCTGCTGAAGAACAAGGAGTTCCTCTCGACCTTCGGCTACTCGTTCGGCGTCGGGCTCGCGACGATCGTGATCAGCACCGCCCTCATCGTCCCGACAGCCTTCTGGGTCCGCCTCAGGTTGCCCAGGGCGCGACCCCTGGTCGAATTCATCACCCTCCTGCCGTTCATGGTCCCGCCCGTGGTGCTGGTCTTCGGCCTCATCAGCACCTACTCGAGGCCGCCCCTGTCACTCACCGGATCAGACCAGGGCAGCACTGTCCTGCTCGTGATGGCGTACGTCGTCCTCTCCCTGCCGTACATGTACCGGGCGGCCGACACCGGCCTCGGAGCAATCGACGTCCGGGCCCTGACCGAGGCGGCCCAGAGTCTCGGGGCGGGCTGGCCGACGATCCTCCTGCGGGTGATCCTCCCCAACGTTCGGGTCGCGGTCCTGAGCGGCGCGTTCCTGACCCTCGCCATCGTCATCGGCGAGTTCACGATCGCCATCTTCCTGGCCCGGCCGGCCTTTGCTCCGTTCCTGGGCCTGCTCGGTGACCAGGACCCCTATGAGCAGGCGGCGGGCGCCCTAATCAGCTTCGGCATGACGTGGATCGCGATGATCATCATTTCGCTGCTGGGCCGCGGGTCGCAGACCCGTATCTCGGTCGGCGGCGCTCGCTAGCACAGACGAGGAGACCATGGCCTTCCTTGAGCTCACCAACGTCGAGAAGCGGTTCGGGCCGACCGTCGCCGTCGAGGACTTCAACCTGGCCGCGACCAAGGGCGAGTTCGTCAGCTTCCTTGGCCCGTCGGGCTGCGGCAAGACGACCACGCTCCGGATGATCGCCGGCTTCGAGACGCCGTCGTCCGGCAAGGTCACGCTCGATGGCGCTGACATTACCTACCGGCCCCCCAACAAGCGGAACGTCGGCATGGTCTTCCAGTCGTACGCCCTCTTCCCGAACATGACCGTGGCCGACAACGTCGGGTTCGGGCTCTCGGTCCGGAAGAAGCCCAAGAACCAGATCAAGCCCCGCGTGCAAGAGCTCCTGGACCTCGTCCACCTCGGCGACAAGGGCAAGCGCTATCCGTACCAGCTCTCCGGCGGCCAGCAGCAGCGGGTGGCCCTGGCCCGGGCTCTTGCCTTCGAGCCCGAGGTCCTCCTCCTCGACGAGCCCCTGTCGGCCCTCGACGCCAAGATC
>JBEPVB010000112.1:0-7081 GCA_041691215.1 Chloroflexota bacterium | reverse complement strand
TAGAGAACGGTCAGCTTCCCGAGCCGGAGATGGCCGGCGAGGCTCGCCGCCTCCGACGCGATGCCTTCCTGGAGGTCGCCGTCGCTGGCGATGACATAGGTCCGGTGGTCGATCAGCTCGTGGTCCGGGCGATTGAACTCGGTGGCCAGGCGGCGCTCGGCAATGGCCATCCCCACGGCGTTCGCGAAGCCCTGCCCCAGCGGGCCGGTGGTGGCTTCGACGCCGGGCGTCAGCCCATATTCCGGATGGCCGGGTGTCCTCGAGCCCCATTGCCGGAAGGACTTCAGGTCCTCGAGGGAGAGGTCGTAGCCGGTCAGGTGGAGGAGCGAGTACAGGAGCATCGAGGCATGACCGGCCGAGAGGACGAACCGGTCGCGGTTCGGCCATGTCGGGTCCGACGGCGCGTGGCGCAGGAAATGGGTCCAGATGGCGTAGGCCATCGGTGCCGCGCCCATCGGCGCCCCGGGGTGGCCCGAGTTCGCTTTCTGGACCGCGTCGATCGAGAGGGTCCGGATGGTGTCGATCGCCAGACGCTCGAGGTCGGGGGTCACGTCGGTCATCCGGCAGATCGTACCAACGCCAGCCCCGGGACCGATACCATCGACACGTGACCGCCGTGCAAACGCCTCGCGTCCTCGTGCTCGGCGACCTCGTCCTCGACGTCGTCCTGGCCCCCGAACGCGCGATCGAGACCGGGACCGACGTTCCCGGGACGGTCGGCATCCGGCAGGGCGGCTCGGCGTCGAACACCGCTCGCTGGCTGGCCCGCCTGGGGATCGACACCCAGCTCGTCTGCGCCGTCGGCCGCGACGGGGCGGGCCGGAGCCTCGTGATCCAGGTCCAGCGCGACGGGGTCCACGTCCGCGCGACCCGGGTCGCCAGCCAGCGGACCGGCCGCATCGGGGTGATCGTGGCGGCCGGTGGCGAGCGCTCGTTCGTGGCCGATCGCCGGGCGGCGCTCGCCCTCCGGCCCGACGACCTCAAGGAAGCCTGGTTCGCCCGCCTCGACCTCATCCACGTGCCGGCCTACTCGCTCATGGGCGAGCCCATCGGCAGCGCCGCCCGGGCCGCGGTGGCCCTCGCCCGAGCCGCCGGCCCGGTCCAGGTCTCGCTCGATCTGTCCTCGATCGGGCCGCTCCTTGCCCAGGGCCGCCGCGCCGCCCGCGACCTCGTGGCCTCGGTCATGCCCGATATCGTGTTCGCCACGGAGTCAGAGGTCGAGGCATTCCTGGGGCGCTACGCGGCCGACGGCATCCTCGAGCATGCCGCGATCGCGGTCATCAAGCGGGGCTCCCTCGGGGCCCGCGTCCTGGCCCGCGACACGAGCGCCGGCGACGAGCCACGCGAGCCGCTCCGGTTCGACGTCGCGACGCCCTCGGTCGCCGCCGCCGATACGACCGGAGCCGGCGACGCCTTCTCGGCCGGCTTCATCGCCGGCTGGCTCACGGCCCGGGCCGCCGGCCGGAACACCCTCGACGCACTCCATCGGGCGACGATCGCCGGGCATCGCGCCGCGGCCCGTCAGCTGACGACCTCGAAGCAGGAGCTCCCACCCGGATGAGCGGCGCGACCCCGGAGCGCTTCCACGCCAGCAGATCACTTGCCGACCGGCTCCAGGTCGCGCCCGAGGTCGCTGCGGCCCTCGCCGCCGGGGAGCCTGTTGTGGCCCTCGAGTCGACGCTCATCAGCCATGGCCTGCCGTATCCCCAGAACGTCGAGGTCGCGCGGGCGTCGGAGGCGGCCGTCCGGCAGTCAGGGGCGGTCCCCGCGACTGTCGCCATTCGCGATGGCCGGATCCTCGTCGGCCTCGACGACGCGGCCCTGGAGGCGCTCGGGACCGCGCCGGCGGGCTCCGTGCTCAAGGCCGCGCGGCCGAGCCTGTCGGGCGCGCTCACCCGCGCCGGCTGGTCGGCCACCACCGTCTCAGCAACGATGATCGCCGCCCACGCGGCCGGGATCCGGGTCTTCGCGACCGGCGGAATCGGCGGCGTCCACAGAGGAGCCCTGGGCGGTCCCGGGGCCGCCGAAGCGCCCACCTTCGACATCTCGTCCGACCTGGAGGAGCTGGCGAGGACGCCGATGGTCGTCGTCTGCGCCGGTCCCAAGGCCATTCTCGACGTGCCCGCCACGATCGAGGTCCTCGAGACCCGTGGCGTCCCGGTGGTCGCCGTCGGCCAGGCGGACCTCCCCGGGTTCACGGCCCGCTCGTCGGGAATCCGGGCTCCCTGGAGCGTCGCCGACGTTGCCGCAGCCGCCGATCTCGCGGCCGCCCACCTGGCCCTGGGCCTTGGCAGCGGCATCGTCATCTGCGTGCCCGTGCCGGCCGAGGTGGCCTTGCCCGACGACGTTGCCAGGCGTGTCGCGGAGCAGGCCGCCCACGATGCCCAAGTGGCGGGCGTCCATGGGCCGGGCCTGACACCGTGGCTGCTGGCCCGGATCGCCGAGATCACCGACGGAGCGTCCGTCCGGGCAAACACGGCCCTCATCGTCAACGACGCGCGGGTCGCGGGGGAGATCGCCGTCGTTCTCGCGCGAGCCGGCTGAGGCGGCGCGGGCCCTCCGAGGGGGCGGGGAGGCAGCCCCAAAGGCCGCGGGCACGTGTTTGATATCCATCTTCCGGGCATTCGATTGCCCTCTTCCCATCGGCGGGCGCCGATGGTACGATCCCGCATTCCGAAACCGCCCTCGCACGTGGGGTTCGCCGTGCCCGCCGATTCAGCCCTCCAGTCGCCGGCGACCGGGTCCGTGACCCCAGTCGCCGCCTCCGCGACGATGCCCGACCTGGCCATCGACGTGCGGGCGATTCGGCGCGTCTATTCGTCGAAGAAGGCGCCGATCGTCGCCCTCGATGGCATCGATCTCGAGGTCCCGCCCGGGGAGTTCTTCGGGCTCCTCGGTCCGAACGGCGCCGGCAAGACGACGCTCATCAAGATCCTCACGACGCTCCTCCTGCCGTCGTCGGGATCGGCCCGGGTCTTCGGCTTCGACGTCGAGCACGACACCAGGAAGATCCGGCGGATCATGAACATGGTCGCCGGCGGCGAGCAGTCGGGCTACGGCATCCTCACCGTTCGCGAGCAGCTTTGGATGTTCACCCAGTTCTACGGCCTGCCCGGCGCCGACGGCTGGCGGCGGGTCGACGAGCTGATCGAGGCCGTCGGGCTCCAGGAGCAGCGCGTCCAGCGGGTGAGCACCCTGTCGACCGGCCAGCGCCAGAAGATGAACCTCGCCCGCGGGCTCCTGAACGATCCCTGGATCCTCTTTCTCGACGAACCGACGCTGGGCCTGGACGTTGCTGCGGCGCGTTCCCTGCGCGAGCTCATCGTCGACTGGCAGAAGGCGGTGCCGGGACGGACCATCCTCTTCACGACCCACTACATGGCCGAGGCCGACGAGCTCTGCGATCGGATCGCGATCGTCGACCACGGCCGGATCCTGGCCATCGGCTCGCCCGACGAGCTGAAGCGGCGCGTCCAGCGCGAATCGATCTTCCGGATCGAGCTGGACCGCCTCGACGGCGGCGCCCATGCCCTTGCGCGCGTGCCCGGCGTGGTGAGCGCCAGTGCTGCGGCGGCTAACGAGTCCGATACGGACCGCCAGTCCGTGGTGATGAACCTGGTCCTCGAGGACGACGGCGCGCTGGGCGGCGTGGTCGAGGCTCTCGCCCGCAAGGGCTCCCACATCCTCGGCCTGCGGAAGTCGGAGCCGACCCTGGAGGACGTCTTCGTCGAGCTCGTAGGGCGCGGCTTCGACGAGGAGGGGACCGACGAGGCGGGCCCGAGCGCCGAGGTGATCGACTGATGGCCGCGACCATGGACCTGGTCGGCCGGGCCGGCGCAGGCCCACGCGAGGCCGCGGCCTGGAGCCGCCGCCAGGTCCTCTTCACGAACCTCCGGTCGATTCGGGGCCGGGCCTATCCGCGGATCATCGGCCTCGGTCGCGAGCCTTCCTGGATCCTGTTCGAGATCCTCCTGCCGTTCCTGGCGACGTCGGCCTTCGTCTTCGTTTATCGAGCCCTCGACGCGCCCCAGCAGTACGTCGGCTTCGTCGTCCTCGGCGGCGCCCTGACGGCCTTCTGGTTGAACGTGATCTGGATGATGGCCAATCAGCTCTACTGGGAGAAGAGCCAGGGCAACCTGGAGCTCTACTTCGCCGCCCCGATGCACTTCATGGCGATCCTCTTCGGGATGGCCGTGGGGGGCATGTTCATGAGCACGACCCGGGCGGCCACGGTGCTCCTGATCGCGGGGACGCTCTACGGCGTGACCTTCTCGGTCGACCAGTGGGCCCTCCTGCTGGGCGTCTTCGTCCTGACCCTCGGCGCCCTCTATGGGCTGGGGATGGTCCTGGCCAGCCTCTTCCTCGTCTGGGGCCGCGAGGCCTGGCACATGGGCCAGCTCTTCACCGAGCCCGTCTACTTCGTCTCGGGCCTCAACTTCCCGGTCGCCCGGCTGGGCTTCCTGGGCGCCCTCTCGGTGGCCTTCATCCCCCTCGCGACCGGCCTCGACGCCATGCGCCAGCTGGCCTTCTCCGGGGCGGCCTTCCCGCTCGGGACGCCGCCGCCGGGCGTCGAGGTCGCGATCCTCGCCGCGATGACGGTCGTCTCGATCCTGGCCGCGCGATGGATGCTCAGCACCATGGAGCGCCGGGCGCGCCGTGACGGCCGGCTGTCGGTGCGCTGGCAATGAGCGCGACCGCGGCGCCCGAGACGGGCCTGGACCGAAGCCGCTTCGGGCCCTCCAGCTTCGACCGCTCCCGGACCGAGGGCCGAGGGCTGGCCGACCTCGTCCGGACCTTCTCGGTCGCGGTCAGGCTCGGCTGGCAGCTCGAGGCGAACTGGACCGATCCGTTCCTGTTCTTCATCTACTCGGTCGCCAAGCCGGTGAGCTCGGCCCTCATCCTGGTGGTGATGCTCGAGGTGATCGGCGGGCCGGCCAGCCACTCGTTCCGGCCGTTCGTCGTGATCGGCAGCGCCTTATGGGCCTTCGTCCTCAACGGGGTGTCGGGGCTCGCCCAGTCGGTCCTCGAGGATCGCGAACGCTATCGCGTCCTGAAGTACGTCTATGTCAGCCCGGCCAACTTCCTGACTATCCTGGTCGGACGTGGCGTGGCCCGGATCGGAGTCGGCCTGGCGGGCGTCGTCATCACCCTGATCGTCGGCGTCGTGGCGCTCGGGGTGCCGTTCGACGTGGCCCGGGTGGATTGGCCGATGCTCCTCGTCGTGTCCGTTCTCGGCCTCGTCTCGATCATCGCCCTCGGCCTCTTCATGGCCGGCGTCTGCATCCAGACCCGCCAGGAATCGTGGAGCTACCCGGAGGCCTTCGCCGGGGCCCTCTTCCTCGTGACAGGTGCGATCTTCCCGATCGCCATCCTGCCGGCAGCGGTCCAGATCATCGGCCTCCTCACGCCCCTGACATGGTGGATCGCTGGCGTCCGCGAGGCGCTCTTTCCGGGCGGGCCGGGCTCGATCGGCGGCCAGGGCTCGGCCTTCCAGGCCCTCTTCGGCCACCTGAATCCCAGCTCGGGCGAGATCGTCCTCGCCTTGCTGGCCACCGGGACCCTCGTTACACTCGCGGCAGTTGCCGTCTTCCGGCTCAGCGACCGGCGCGCCAAGCGGGCCGGCCTCTACGACAGGACGACGGGCTCCTGATTGCCCGCCGCGAGCGCTGCTCGCGCCCATGGAGACGCGATGCGGATCTACGACGGCAGTCCTCGCCAGGACTTCGAGGAAGTGCTCCGCTCCATCGGGGCGTATCTCGACGGGCGGGGCATGAAGGAAGTCCTCCTCATGGAGGCCCCGGACGGGTTCATCGTCCAGGCCCTCGCCCATGTCGGCGCCTCGGCCAGCGCCTGGTCCGAGTCGGTCGGGCAGGTCGAGAAGGAGACCATGACCTTCCTGGACGAGGACATCGCCAAGTTCATGGATGAGTCGGCTGCCCGCCGTGGGAGCGGCCCCAAGGAGACGCCGGCCGGCGTTGGCCGCTACGAGCATGCCTTCCGGGTCATCGGGCGGTACATCGACGAGCAGCACCCGACCGACATCTTCTTCTTCGAACAGGAGGGAGCGTTCGTCCTCCGTCTCCACCACCATGGGCAGAAGGGCTCTCGGCATACCCTGGCCGAGTTCACCCGCGACGATGTCGAGGCCCTGATCGCCCGCGGCCCCACGCTTCGAATTCCCGCTCAACCCACCGAACCCAAGAGGACCGCCGGGTCCTGATCAGCCAGCTGGAGGTATCGCGATGCGCGCGCTCAAGACCGTCGCCGTGGCCCTGGGAGTCACCCTCGGGGCCCTCATCGTCATCCCCCTCGTCGTCCTCGCTGGACTCTTCGTCTGGCTGAAGCTGACCGAGGAGCCGGACGAGGAATCCCTGGAGCTCGACCAGGAATCCGTCTGATCCAGGTCAGCCGCCGAACCAGCGCACTCGGACGCCCGCCGGCCCACCGGCGGGCGTCGACGTTGCCTGACCCGGGCCCGTGATCCCCAGCCGTGAACGTCAAGCAGGTCGTTGGGCCACGCAGGACGTTAAGTAGAACCGGCCGGGAACGAATTGGGCCGACCGGACGCCTTTGATTGCGACAGCGTTTCGCTCCGAGGGCGTCCCGTGACTGATGGCACTCGCTCAGAGGCCCGCCGATGGCCACTCCTGGCGATCCTTGTCTTTGTCGTCGGCTGCGCTCCGGCGGCCGGAGTCTCACTGGCCCCAGCGCCCGCGGGCTCATCGTCTGGTGCCGTGGCGACGGCATCGGCGTCCAGGGTCCCATCGAGGGCCCCAACCGTCGCCCCCGCGACGACCGCACCGATCGCCTACCTCCCCGCCCTATCGGCGAAGTCGCTCGACCAGGCATCTTCGGCGGCCCTTCAGAAAGTCCTCGACGACCTCGTGAAGGCCGGCGCGCCGGATGCCATCGCTGCAGTGATCACGGCCGACGGCCAGTGGTCGGGGGCGGCGGGCATCGATGGCCCAGGGGGACGTGTCGCGAAGCCCGGGGACGCGTTCAACATCGCGAGTACCAGCAAGACCGTCCTGGCGGCACTGGTTCTCCGGCTGGCACAGGACGGCAAGCTGAACCTTGACGC
>JBEPVB010000111.1:0-7084 GCA_041691215.1 Chloroflexota bacterium | reverse complement strand
CTGACCGACGCGTGGCGATCCCGAGCGACGCCCGCGACCCGTCGCCGTCACGATCCGGACACACGAGGCGCCTAGGATTCAGCCCATGAACGAGATCAAGCCCGAGAACCAGATCAAGCTCCAGGACGACGCCGCGCCCGCCCCATCCGCCCGCACCGACGCCGAATGGCGAGCCAGCCTCGCCCCCGAGCAGTACAGGGTCCTCCGCCAGAAGGGCACGGAGCGGGCGTTCACCGGCCAACTCTGGAATGAGCACCGGTCCGGAACCTACCGCTGTGCCGGCTGCGGTGAGCCCCTCTTCCGCTCCGAGACAAAGTTCGAGTCGGGCACGGGCTGGCCGAGCTTCTTCGCGCCGGCAGCGGCCGATGCGGTCGCCACCGAGACGGATCGGAGCTTCTTCATGAGCCGGACCGAGGCGACCTGCGCGTCGTGCGGCGGTCACCTCGGCCATGTCTTCAATGACGGCCCTGCTCCGACCGGTCTCCGCTACTGCATCAACTCGGCGGCGCTGGAGCTCGATCCCGAAGCTAGTTGAAGCGGAAGGATCGGATGACCGGCATCGGCGCCGGCCACGGTGGCGTCGAATCCGGCCGGGTCCGGGCGCCGTGGAGACGATGGCGGCCACGCCGCCGGACTCCCGTCAGCGCTTGCGGGTGGTCGGCTTGGGTTTGAGCGCGGATACGTAGCGGAAGCTGGCCTCGAACCAGGGCCGAAGCGCCTCCGTGTCGGCGAGGAGCTCGTCCGGGACCGTGACGTACTCCTTCTGGACGATGGCGTGCGCCTCATGGAAGGCTGTCGTATAGCGGGCCATGAAGGCCTGGCGGTCGTCGCCTGACAGGCGCAGGGCGAGCGCACCCGAGGCATCGAGGTAGCTCGACATGTTGCCGTTCACCGACGTGTACGGCATCGTCGCGCCCTTCCGGGTCAGCGAGGGCTGGGTCGCGATGAGCCGCTCATAGCGATCGACGCGCTCCGGCGGCGCCGTCGGCTGGCCCTTGGCCACGGACCCTAGAAGGCGCGCCGCAGGAGGATCAGCCCAACGACGATCGCGACCGCGATCGTCAGGATCTCGACGGGTGGCATCGCCGAAACCGTCGCCACGGTGCTCGAGACCCAGTGGCCGACCGATGCCCCGACGTCCACGGGGCCGCCACCGCCTCCGCCGCCCGACACCTGGCCGGCGCCGCCATGCGAGATGCCGTTCCCGTACTCGACCATGCGCGGATCATCGCACCACTGGCAAGGGCGGCCCGGGAGGACGATGATGCGGCCATGGCACTGCAAGGCCTTGACTTCATCTACACGCCCAGCCAGGACGTGCCGGGCGACGTCCGCTACTTCGTCGATGTCCTGGGCGGCGAGCTCGACTTTGCCATCGAGGCCATGGGAACGAAGGTTGCCCTGGTGCGCCTGGCTCCCGGACCGCCGGCTATCCTGCTCACCGACCACCTGGAGGGGGATCGTCCGGTCCTCGTCTACCGCGTCGACCGACTTCAAGAGGCGCTCGCCGAGCTCGAGGGGCGTGGCTGGGTCCGCGAGGCAACCCTGGAGCTGCCGCCGGGTCCGGCCTGCTCGTTTCGAACCCCCGGCGGCCATCGGATCGCGATCTACGAAGCCTCCCGGCCCGGTGTCGTGGATTCCTTCGCCGGGCGGCGTGACTTCTAGGACCGTTTGGCGGCACGTTTCGGCCGTTCGTGAGATCGTTGCGGCTGCAACTGCCACGAAGCGGAGAACCCACCGATGACGACCAATACCCGTCCCGAC
The DNA here is from genome assembly GCA_041691215.1 of Chloroflexota bacterium. Classification (GTDB taxonomy): domain Bacteria; phylum Chloroflexota; class Limnocylindria; order Limnocylindrales; family CSP1-4; genus UBA5189. Next base: position 5,320 of record JBEPVB010000111.1, on the reverse strand, counting down.
GCGAGCTCCTGGGAGGACTCGCTCATCGCCGACCTGCGGGCCAACGGCGGCCGTCCGTCGGCCGGGCCGCTGGCCGGGCAACCGCTCCTGATCATGGACTCGACGGGCGCCGTCAGCGGCCTGCCTCGCCGGGCGATCCTGACCTATACCCGTGACGGGGATCACTACATCGTCGCCGGGACCAAGGGTGGGGCCCCGACCGACCCCGTCTGGATCTCGAACCTCCGGGCGCATCCCGACGTCAGGATCGAGGTCAACAACGAGACCTTCGCCGCAACCGCGACCGTCATCGCCGATGGCCCCGAGCGGGATCGCCTGTGGGACCACCACGCCACGGAGCTGCCGTGGTTTGCCCCGTATCCGGAGAAGACCGGGCGGGTGATCCCGATGGTCAGGCTGTCGCCGGCGCGAGCCTGAAACGGGCCTCAGCCGCGCTTCGAAAAGTCCGTGGCCTTGACCAGGCGCCCGCCTCGATCAAAGGTCCGCCACGTTCCTGTCTGGCGGCCACGATCGAACTCGCCCGTCCGCATGACGCTGCCGTCCTTCCGGTAGAACTCCCAGGCGCCGTGAAACTCGCCGGCGAGGGTGAAGCCGCGGGACTGGAGCGCCCCGTCGGCGTAGTGGGCGATGGCGGGGATCGGGTCAGCCGGATCGGTCATGCCGTTGATCTTGGACGATACGTGGCGGTCACGGCAATGCGAGCCGGTCGCGCGCGAGCGGTCGGGACGCGGTGTAGGCTTCGTGCCAATGGATGACGCCTCGGTCCGCGAACACGCCCAGGCCTTCTGCGATGCCCTCGTGGCCGGGGACATCGATCGGGCCATCGAGGACTTCAGCCCCGAGTTGCGACGCAATCTTGGCGAGGTCCTGGCAATCCTGCCCCTGCCGGCGAGCGAGGGGAGCGTCGAATCCGTGGAACATGGCGGGTCCGGGTTCAACGTCGTCCTCCGCCTCGTCGGCGAGGCCGAGGATCTCATCCAGACCCGCTGGAAGGATCGCGACGGCCGGCCAACCATCGTCGAGACGAGCCACATGAGCCGGACGACCCGGGCCGAGCAGGCCCTCGACGATGAGGGCTTTGCGGCGGCCGACGGGTCGACCGATGGCGGAAGCGGCCAGGGCGCCGAGTAGCGCCGCCTGAGCGCGGCGTCGGGCCGCCGAGCGGGTGCTCGGCTGGCGCACAATCCGGCGATGAGCGAGCGGATGACGCGCCGTCTGAGCGAGAGCAGCCGGGTGGAGGCCTTCAGCGACGGCGTCTTCTCGATCGCCATCACGCTCCTCGTCCTCGAGCTGGCCGTGCCCGCCATGCGTGGCAGCTTCAAGGTCGACCTGGCCGGCGAATGGGTCAGCTACGTCGCCTACCTTGCCGCCTTCGGCACCATCGGCGTGCTCTGGATGGGGCATCACACCGTCTTCACCCTGATCGCCGGCGTCGACACGGGGCTCTTGTGGCGGAACCTGGTGCTGCTCCTGACGGTATCGGTCGTGCCCTTCCCCACGGCGGTCATCGCGAGCGCCTGGCGCGTCGGCACGGATGCCGACCAGGCGGCCGCGGTCGTCGCCTATGCCTTCGTGGGTATGGCTTCCGGCGTTGCCTGGACCCTCCTCTTCGCCTATCTCGGCCGGCATTCCCATCTCCTGGCGCCGACTGCGGACCCGGCGTTCTTTCGGCTCTCCGAGTCGCTCATCACCTTCGTCGGCTATGGCGCGGCGGCGCTGATCGGCTGGTTCGTGAGCCCGGCCGTGGCGCTGGCGATCTTCCTCGTCTTCCCGGTGATCTACGTCCTCCGGGTGCGAAGCCAGGCGGGCTGATCGGGTCCTCGGAATCCGCAAGCCCCTTCGCGTCGAACTACCTGACCGGCCCGATCACCTCGGCCCAGGCGGCTCGATAGGCGGGCGCTTCCCAGGGCTCGGCGATGTAGAGCCGCTCACGGACGATGAGCCCGTCGCGCAGCTCCACGATCGCGGCGACGGGATGGGGATCGGCGCCATCGATGCGGAGGACGAGCTCCGCCACCCAGACATCGCCGGCCCCGATCACCCGGACGACCTCGAAGGACGAGGGTCGGCCCGGGTAGGCCTGTCGTGAGGCGCTGATGTTCGCCTTGCCCGCGATGCGCTCGCCACTCTGGACGTACTCGAGGACAGCATCATCCGCGTAGGGGGCGTTCGCCCGGATCGCGTCCTTCCCGATCGCCTCGAAGTGCTCGGCAAGCATCGCCGGCGGCCCTGCGTCCAACGTGCCTCCGTTCGCGCAGGCGCGGCTCGATCTGCGTTTGCCAGCTCGGCGAAGGTCGCTCAGGGCCTTGTCGTCGAAACCGACCGTCGGGAGATCGTCTCCCGACGGCGGAGCTCCTCGGTGAGGGCCTCGGCCTGGCTTCGCTGGACTGAATCCGGCGCCCTCGGGCCATCGCCATCGCCGTCGGCCTCGTCCGGCCGTCGGTGCCAGCGGAGCGGACGCGAGGTCTCCCGGGCGATCAGGCCCTTCGCCTCGAGATCGAGCTGGACGGCCTTGGCCCACCAGCCTGTTCGCTCTCCGCCGGGGAACACGTCCTCGGGAAGCTCAGGGAGCACGGCCTGCCGCATCTGGGACTCGGTCAGGCCAGGCGCGGCATCCGGCAGCACCTTCAGGAGCGCCTTGCGCATGGCGTTGTACGTGCCGGCGTCGACGGTGGTGCTGGATCCCGGGTGATTGATGTTCTCGATCCGAACGCGATCCGCCCTCGCCGGGCTTGCGGTCGTCGCGGGGCTGTCCTTCTTGGCCATTCGATCCTCCGCGGTCGAGGGTACTGCATGGCCGACGATCCGGATGGCGACACGCCCGCATCACCGCGGGCTGGCGCCCGAGCTCGTCGGCGCCAACCTCGCATCCGGGGCGCCCCGCGATGGACGCGTGGCGAGCACGGAGCCTGCGATCACCAGCACGAACCCGACGGCCATCGGGACGCTGAATGACTCGTGCAGGACAAGCACCCCCAGGACCGCGGCCACGCCGGGGTTGACGTAAGTGATGACGGTCGCCCGGACCGGACCGATCTCGGCGATGAGGGCGGCAAATACGAGGAAGGCCGCCGCGGTGCAGACGACCGCGAGGATCACGATCGCCGCCAGCGTGTTTGTGGAGGGCATGGCCGCGGGGAGCTGCACGACCGCGATCGGGAGGTAAACGACCGCACAGAGGGCCAGGGAAAGGGCCATGACCCCGACCGAGGGCAGGCCGTTCAGCCGTCGCGCCAGGATCGCCGGCCCGACGGCGTAGCCGACGACGACGATGGCGACCTCCAGCAGGGCCGTCACGTCAGAGGCTCCAAAATTTCCGCCGACGATGGCGGCCACACCCGCAAACCCAAGGAGCAGCCCGGCTAGCCCCGTCCGGCTGAGACGATCGCTGCCTCCGGTCACGAGGGCCAGGATCGAACCGACGAGCGGGACGCCCGCAATCAAAAGCCCGGTGAGCGAGCTTGACAGGCGCTGCTCGGCGGATCCGAGGGCGACCCAGGGGATCGCGATCTCCACCGCAGCGAAGGCGACGAGCCAGCGCCAACGGGCCAGGATGGGACGCAGGTCCAGCCGGAGGAGGGCGATCGGCAGGAGGATCGCCGTGGCAATCGCGGTTCGGACAAGAACGAGGGTCGCCGGCGTGATCTCGGCGACCGCCACCCGGATGAAGAGATACGGAATGCCCCAGATGACCGACATGAGCGCAAAGAGCACGAGCCCTCGTCGCGTCATGAGGCTCGGCGCCCAAGGAAGGTCATCGGCTCGATCTTCGCAGACTTCGCCGCTCACGGCGGCACCGCCTGCGGTCATCGGGATCCGCTCCAGACCGCGGCCCGGCCTCGCGTCCCCTCGGAACTGGGTGAGGGCTGGCATCATCGCCGGGACAGCATCATCGCCGGGACAGCATCCCCGCCCAGCCGAGGTCGAGTGCCATGGATTGGACCTTCGAAGTCGTCGTCCTGCCGGTCAGCGATATCGATCGGGCGGTCGCGTTCTATCGAGACCAGGTCGGCTTCGAGCTTGACCACGACACCACGAACGAGCACATGCATGTCGTCCAGCTGACCCCGCGCGGCTCCGGCTGCTCGATCGTGGTCGGAGACCTGCCCTCCCAGCGCGAGATGGCCCCGGGCTCGATGCGCGGCCTCCAGCTCGTGGTCGCCGATGGCCTCAAGGCGCGCGACGAGCTCATGAGTCGCGGCGTCGAATGCAGCGAGATCATGGTCTTCGATGAGCGGGATGGCGGCACGTTCTTCGGCTTCAGCGACCCCGACGGCAATTCCTGGGCCGTCCAGGAGCTCAAGGCCAGGGCGGAGAAGCCGCTGATCCCGCCGGAATACCGCAGCCGCTTCGGCGCGTGAACGAGGGGCCGGCGAGCGGGCTCGCCCACGACCCTCGGCCACGCCTGCGGACCCTGCCGACCACGGCCCTTCTTCCGGCCGAGCTCGTCGCGATCCGGTCCCTTCTCGATGCCGCCTTCGGCGCGGGCCAGGACGCCTTCTCCAAGGACGACTGGGCTCACTCGATCGGGGGGCTGCATTTCGTTCTGGACGTCGATGGTGAGATCGTCAGCCACGCCTCGGTCGTGGCCCGCGAGATCCACCTCGGAGACCGGCCGCTCCGCACCGGCTACGTCGAGGCGGTCGCCACGGCTCCGGGCCGCGAACGGCGCGGCTTTGGCACGGTGGTTATGGAAGCCGTGGCCGACCACGTCCGGGACGCGTATGAGCTCGGAGCCCTCGGCACGGGCCGGCACCACTTCTACGAGCGGCTCGGCTGGCGAACCTGGGCCGGTCGCGCATTCGTCCGGACGCCGGGGGGACCGAGGCGAACTCCCGACGACGAGGGCTACATCCTGGTCCTCCGGACCCCGACGTCACCACCGTTCGGACTCGACGAGCCGATCACCTGCGACTGGCGCCCTGGCGACGTGTGGTGAGCGTGTGCTGAGCGCCTGAGGACTGACGACCACCTCGGGCTGCGAAGCCCGGCCCGGCCCGCGAGCGGGACCGGGTCAGGCGCCGACGTACGTGGCCAGGTGCTGCCCCGTGAGCGTCGAACGGCTGGCCACGAGGTCGGCCGGCAGGCCCTCGAAGACGATTCGCCCGCCATCGTGGCCCGCCCCGGGGCCGAGGTCGATGATCCAGTCGGCGTGGGCCATCACCGCCTGGTGGTGGGCGATGACGATCACCGACTTGCCGGCGTCGACGAGCCGGTCGAGGAGGCCGAGCAGCTGCTCGACATCGGCGAGGTGGAGACCGCTGGTCGGCTCGTCGAGGACGTAGACGCCGCCCTTCTCGGCCATCTGGATCGCCAGCTT
>JBEPVB010000110.1:0-7095 GCA_041691215.1 Chloroflexota bacterium | reverse complement strand
GGCCGGCGGGCGGCTGCCGACGATCGCCAGGGCGACCTTGGGACCCACCCCGGTCACGGTCAGGAGGAGGTTGAAGAACCCGAGCTCCTCGACCGTCCGAAACCCGTACAGCGCCTGCTGGTCCTCCCGGACGAGGTGATAGGTGAAGAGCTTCAGCCGCCCGGCGGGGGCGGCGGTCGACAGGACCCCCGGCGCGGCGAAGACGCGGTAGCCGATCCCGCCGACCTCGATGACCAGCGAATCGACGGCGATCGCGCCGACGACACCATCGACCGAGGCGATCACGAGGAGGTCATGAGCCGGTCACGAGGCGGTCACGGACGGGTTGCGGCATTTCTTCTCGGAGCGGCGTCGGAGCCGCTCGGAGCGGATGCCGCGCGGCTCGGGGCGGCCGCCTTGCGATCCCGGGCGAGCGCCTCCCGTACCGCCCGCTCGTAGGCGGACTCGCCGCGGGCGATGGGCGCGACCGCCGCCCGGTCCATGACCGGCGCCCCGGGCGCGGATCGGCCGTCGGAGCGCTCGCTGTTGGCCGCCCAGATGGCGACCGCGAGGGCGTCGGCGGCGTCATCGGGCCGGGGCACGGACGCCAGCCCCAGGCAGACCGCGACCATCCGCCCGACCTGCTCCTTGTCCGCGGTCCCCGAGCCGGTCACGGCCAGCTTTACCTGGCTCGGGGTGGCCTCGCGCACGACCCGCCCCGTTTCGGCGGCGGCGAGCAGGACCACGCCCCGCGCCTGCCCCACCGCGAACGCGGTCTGGGCGTTGCGGGAGAAGAAGAGCCGCTCCACGGCCACGATCTCGGGGTCATGGCGGGCGATGAGCTCGCCGAGGAAGCGATGGATCGCCAGGAGGCGCTCCGGCAGCCCGAGATCGGGGCTCGTCTCGAGGCAGCCGACATCGATGAGGCGGAGGGTGGCGCCGGTTCGGTCGATGAGCCCCCAGCCGAGGGCCGCGGTGCCTGGGTCGATGCCCAGGACGATCATCGGGCGCCTGAGCCGGACCAGCTGTCCGTTGTCGCCTGCGGTCCTCGCAGCGTCGGACCGACGGCTACCCAGGGCGTCGCCTCGGTCCTCGGAGGGCCCACGCTCAGGTCCTCGGCTCCGCCTTCGGCTAGCCCCGGCTGAGCCGCCCGCGTCATCCGGCGACCTCGGCGAAGACGTCCTCGGGGATGTCGAAGTTGGCCGTGACCCGCTGGACGTCGTCGAGGTCCTCGAGGAGCTCGATGAGGCGCAGGTTCTGCCGTGCCCGGTGGGCATCGAGCTCGACGGTGCTCTTGGCGATCATCGTGTTCTCGGCCGATTCGACGCCCATCTGTTGGGCATCGAGGGCCTTCCGAACCCGCTCCAGGCTCCCCGGGTCGGTGTAGACCTCCATCGTCTCGGGATCCGACGTGTCGACGTCGGTTGCTCCCGCATCGATGGCGGCCAGGGCCAGGTCATCGGGATCGCGACCGTTGGCCGGAACGACGATGAGGCCGCGGGGCTCGAACTGCCAGGCCACGGCCCCGCTGCCGGCCAGCTGGCCGCCCGCCTTGGTGAACATCGAGCGGACGTCCGAAGCGGTCCGGTTGCGGTTGTCGGTCATCGCCTCGACGAGGATCGCCACACCGCCCGGGCCGTAGCCTTCGTAGACGATCTCCTCGAACTGTTCGCCCTCGGCGGCGCCGCTGGCCCGCTCGATGGCCCGCTTGATGTTGTCCATCGGCATGTTCACGGCCCGGGCCTTGTCCATCGCCAGGCGCAGCCGGTAGTTCGCGTCCGGATCCCCGCCGCCCGATCGGGCCGAGACCATGATCTCGCGGGCGACCTTGGTGAAGAGCGCCCCACGCTTCGCGTCGTTGGCACCCTTCTGGCGCTTGATCGTCGACCATTTGGAGTGTCCGGACATCGGCCGGGAGTATAGCGGACTATGATGGCCGGACCGCCGTGGCACGCCCCTCCGCGGCCGGTTTGACCCCTCCGCATAGCCCTTCGCCAGCAGAGAGGACCGACCGTTCCATGACCATGAAGAATGTCGACCTCCCTCACCTTCGGAGCGTCGTCCTCGCGGGACATGCCGGCTCCGGCAAGACGACGCTCGGCGAGCAGCTCCTCCATCGAGCCGGCGCCATCCCCCGACTCGGACGCGTGGACGACGGCACCTCGCACCTGGACTACGAGCCCGAGGAGCAGAAGCGCCGGGAGTCGCTGAGCCTGGCGGTCGCGACGTTCGAATCGGACGGAACCCGGATCACGATCATCGACACGCCCGGCTATCTCGACTTCGCCGCCGAGGTCGTGTCCGGCTTCCATGCTGCGGACGGCGCCCTCTTCGTGATGGATGCGCGTGGTGGCGTCGAGGCGGGCCTGGAGCAGGGCGTCGCGCTCGGGCGAGCGACCAACACCGCGGCCTGCTTCTTCATCAACATGTGCGACCGCGAGAACGCGGACCCAACCGGAGCGCTCGACGCGCTTCGAGGCTCGTTTGGAAACAAGATCGCGCCGCTCCAGCTGGCCATCGGGTCCGCCGAGCAGTTCAGCGGCTACGTCGACCTCGTCCATCGCAAGGCCTATCGCTGGGAGGGCGGCAAGGAGGTCGAGGGCCCGATCCCGGACGAGCTGGCCGACGAGGTCGCCCGCCGCCGCGACCAGCTCCTCGAGGCCGCTGCCGAAGCCGACGACGACGTCCTGACCAAGTACCTCGAGGGCGAGGAGATCTCCGACGTCGAGCTCGAGGCGTGCCTCCGCAAGGGCGTCAAGGAGTCGATCCTTGCCCCCGTCCTCGTCGGCAGCGCCCTCAACGGCATCGGGCTCCGAGGCCTCCTCGACGCCTTCATCCGCTACCTGCCGTCGCCGGCCGACGAGGGTCCGGCCACGGCCGTGGATCGTGGCGGCAATTCCGTGGAGGTCGCGCCCGACCCGACGGGCCCCCTCCTGGTCCGCGTCTTCAAGACCGCCGCCGACCCGTTTGTGGGCCGCCTCACCTACCTCCGGGTCCTGTCCGGCACGCTCCGTTCCCAGGCCCACGTCTGGAACGCCTCTCGCAACGAGGAGGAGCGGATCGGCCAGCTCCTGCTGCTCCACGGCAAGGAGCAGGAAGCCGTGGGCGAGCTCGAGGCCGGCGAGATCGGGGCCGTGGCCAAGCTGTCCGTCACCGCCACCGGGGACACCCTCTCGAGCCGGGAGAAGCCGTTGACCCTCGCGGCGCTCGAGTTCCCGCGGCCGACGTTGATGGTGGCGATCGAGCCCCAGACCCAGGCCGACCTGGACAAGATGGGCTCGGCCCTCCAGAAGATGCTCGACGAGGAGACGACGGCGCGGGTGGAGCGGAGCGAGGCCGGCGAGCAGGTCCTCGTGACCATGGGCGAGGCCCACACCGCAGTCATCATCGAGCGCCTCAAGCGCAAGTTCGGCTCGGCGATCGTGACCAAGACACCCCGGGTCCCGTACCGGGAGACCATCCGGGGCAAGACCCAGGCCCACGGCCGCTACAAGAAGCAGACCGGCGGCCACGGCATGTTCGGCGATGTCTGGCTGGAGCTCGAACCGAACCCCGGCGGCGGCGTGACCTTCGCCGAGAAGGTCGTTGGTGGATCGGTTCCGAAGCAGTTCTTTCCTGGCATCGAGAAGGGCATCCGCGAGACCGCCGCCGAGGGCGTCGTGGCCGGCTATCCCCTCTCCGACTTCAAGGCGACCCTCTATGACGGGTCCTTCCACAACGTCGATTCGAACGAGCTGTCATTCAAGATCGCCGCCTCGATGGCCCTCAAGGACGGCGTCCACAACGCGAAGCCGGCGCTCCTCGAGCCGATCATGACCGTCGAGGTCCACATCCCCGAGGCCTACATGGGCGAGGTCAACCGCGACCTCAACGGCCGGCGCGGCCGCGTCCTCGGGATGGACACCAATGGCGGCATGCAGGTCATCAACGCCACCGTGCCGCAGTCGGAGCTCTTTTCGTACGCGACGGAGCTGCGCTCGATCACCGGCGGCCGGGGCACGTTCACGGCCACCCTCGCCCACTACGAGGAAGTGCCGGCCCACCTGGCCGAGAAGGTCATCGAGCAGCACCGCAAGGATTCGGACTCAGCGGGCGGCCACTGAGGCGACCGTATCGACCCCGGGTGTCGATAAGGCAAGGTTCCGACGCCCAGCCAGTCGCCCTGGACCGGAGCCGCGCTACTCGACGGCGACTTCCAGAGCGTCCACCAGGCTGAGCGTTCCGTCGTACAGAGCCCGCCCGACGATCGCGCCGGCGCAACCCAGGGCACGGACGTCACGGAGATCATCGACAGACGCGATCCCACCTGATGCGATCGTCCGCAGGCTACGTTCTGCGATGCCCTTCCTCAGCAGGTCCAGGTCGGGGCCCCCGAGCGTGCCGTCCCGATCAATCGCCGTCACCTCGATCCAGCGGACTCCGGCCGCGGTGAGCCCTCCAAGCGCCAAGTCGAGCGGCACGCCCGCGGCGCCGGCGACCCAGCCCGCCCCGACCGCGACCCCATCGCGGACGTCGAGACTGACCGCGATCCTGTCCGGGCCGTGCATGGCCACGAGGCGGGCCGGGAAGCTCGAGTCCGACAGGGCGGCCGTGCCGACCACGGCTCGTGCCGCCCCGCTGGCCAGGATCCCGGTCACCGCCTCGACCGTCCGGAGCCCGCCGGCGACCTCGACCGCGGCCCGCGACCCGACCGCCGCGACGATCCGCTCGATCACCGGGCCATGGACGGGATGTCCTGCCCGTGCCCCGTCCAGATCGACGACGTGGAGCCACTGCGCTCCCCCGTCGACGAAGGCCATCGCCACGGCGACCGGATCCTCGTCGCCGTACGAGGTCTCGTGCCGAAAATCGCCCCGCAGCAGGCGCACGACGCGGCCGCCACGCAGGTCGACGGCGGGAATGACATCGAAGGTTGCCACGGGTCTCACATCGTGCTAGCGTTGTACTACGTTACTACGCTAGCACAGCAGCATGATGAGGAGCGACCGAGATGGTGGCCGACGACTCCTGGCGGACGGACGACACGCAGGCGCTTTTCGATGCCATCCTCGCCCTCGAGGACCGGACGGAGGCGGCCCGGTTCTTCCGCGACCTCCTCACGATTGGCGAGCTCCGCGACCTGGCCCTCCGCTGGTCGGTCACGCGCCTCCTCGATGGTGGGATGCACTACGCCGAGATCTCGCAGCGCACCGGCGCCAGCACGGCAACGATCACGAGGATCGCGTCGTGGCTGAATCACGGTGAGGGCGGCTACCGCCTCATGCTGGACCGCCTCCGGTCCACGGACCAGCTCCCCTACCCCGCTGTCGGAACCGAGCGTTGATTCGCGACCGGCTGCGCCTCGCGGTCCCCAACAAGGGTCGCCTCGTCGAGCCAACCCTCGCCCTGTTGCACGACACGGGGCTCGTCTTCGATGAGCACGACCGGACCCTGGTGGCGCGCGTCCAGAACTTCGACCTGGACATCCTCTTCGTCCGGACCTCGGATGTTGTCGAGTTCGTCGGTGACGGCGTCGCGGACCTGGGGATCACCGGCCGCGATCTCCTGGCCGAGACCCGCAGCGCCTTGCCGATCGAGCGGTCTCTCGGGTACGGCCGTTGCCGGCTCGCGGTTGCCGTTCCCGGTGACGCGCCCTACCAGACCATCGAGGAGCTTGCCGGCCTGCGGGTAGCGACGTCGCATCCGAACATCGCCCGATCGTTCTTCCGCGAGCAGGGCGTGCCTGTCGAGGTCATTGCCCTCTCGGGCGCGGTGGAGGTCGCCCCGCGTCTGGGGCTTGCCGAGGGCATCGTCGACCTGGTCTCGACCGGGTCGACGCTCGCCATGAACGGCCTCCGGGCGATCGCCGACGTCCTGGCCTCGGAGGCGGTCCTCGTGGCGAACCGCAGCGCGACTGCCGGCCGGGCCGACGACCTGATCGCCATCGACACCATGATCGGGGCCGTCATCGCCGCGCGGGACCGCAAGTACCTCATGATGAATGCTCCGGCCGCGCGCCTCGCGGACCTCGGAACGCTGCTGCCGGGGCTCGAATCGCCATCGGTCATCCCGCTGGCCCATAAAGGCATGATCGCGATCCACGCCGTCGTGGGCTCGGATGAGGTCTGGGGCCTGCTGCCCCGCCTGAAGGCCGCCGGCGCATCGGGAATCCTCGTCCTGCCGATCGAGAAAATCCTGCCGTGACGGCCACCAAGCGAGGGAGCACCTCGGTGCTGGCGACGCAAGGCTCGGTGATGGCCGCGCCCGCGTTGGCCTCGGCCACGGCCTCGCCGGCCACGGCCTCACGGGCGTCGGCCTCGCCCGGGATGGCCAGGCTCCTCACCCGGGTCGACCTCCGGGAGGCCGGTTCTGCCGCCGACCGCGATCCGCGCGTCGTTGCCCTTGCCCGGCGCGGCGCCGTCCCGGATCCGAGCGTCCGAGCCACCGCGCGGGCGATCCTCGACGAGGTCGAGGCCGGCGGCAGCGAAGCCGTCACGGCCGCTTCCCGACGCCTCGGTGGCGGGCTCGCCGATGGTCGTCTGGTGGTCGGCCGGGAGGAGCTCCGGGCCGCGGCGTCCGCCCTCATGCCCGCGACGAAGACCGCGCTCCTGGCGGCCATCGCCAACGTCCGGCGGTTCGCCGAGACGCAGCTCCCCGTCTCCACGACCACCGAGATCGGCCCGGGCGTCGAGATCGAACGGCGCTGGGTCCCGGTCACCCGGGTCGGCGCCTACGTCCCCGGCGGGGCTGCGGCCTACCCGTCATCGCTCGTGATGACGGTCGTGCCGGCCCGTGTCGCCGGGGTCGGATCCGTCGTCGTCGCCTCCCCAGCCGGACCGGATGGAACAGTCAATCCCGTGCTGCTGGGTGCGGCCGGGCTGCTCGATGTCGACGCCCTGATCGTGGCCGGTGGTGCGCAGGCCATCGGCATCCTTGCCTTCGGACTGCCGGACCTCGGCATCGAACGCGCCGATCTCGTCGTCGGACCCGGCAACGCCTGGGTCACGGCGGCGAAGCTCGAGCTCGGCGGGCGAACCGCAGTCGACCTCGCCGCGGGTCCGTCCGAGGGCATGGTCCTGGCGGACCCGCCGGCCGATCCCGCCCTGGTGGCGGCGGATCTGATCACCCAGGCCGAGC
>JBEPVB010000109.1:0-7217 GCA_041691215.1 Chloroflexota bacterium | reverse complement strand
CGCCCTCGATGCGGAGTGGAGCTCGCGACGCTCGACCGGGACCTGGCACGTGGGCCGGGCTCACCCCTGGCGGGTAGCCGATCTTTCCCTGAGGCGAGCCTGCCGGGCGGCCGCGGCCTCGGCCCATGTAGCCGCGAGCGTTCGAGCCGCTTCCCCCGCGGCGGCGCGGCCCTCGTACGGGCCACTGACGTTCACGAGACAGCGCGAACGTCGCTCGATCAGGTACCAGCCGAACCTGCCTGGGTCGCGGGTATATCGAAGGAAGGCGAGCGGCGTTGCCTGCGTGTGCTCGAACAGCAGGACACCGGGCGCCTCGGGCAAGGTCACGAGGCCGCGACCCCCTGCATCGCGCCGTGGGCCTGCGCGAGATGCCAGGCGAGCCCGACACCACGTTTGCGGAAGGTCCGACCGCACTGCGAGCAGCTCCTGCGTCCCGATTGGGTCGCGTTGCATCGACCGTGGTGCATCGCCGAGCGGATGCATCGCGCGCCGTTTTCGAGCAGGGTGGGGCATTGGCCGTACTGCATGGTCGAACCTCCGGGGGTCGGGTTGGGTCGCTGGTTGCGGCCCCTGCCTCTACCTGCCCGGGCGCGCAGATCCGTGCGCGATATGCGCACGAGGGACGCGGGGAGAACGCGCGCGATCCCCACGGGCGCAGGGACGCGCGAGGGCATCTGACCGTCCATTGGTGCCACCGAACGTCCGATGGCGCCGCCGTGACATCGGTGGGCACGATGCGTCTCAACCGCGGGACCGGCCATGTGGCGCCGGCTCGGCCGCAGACCAGGAGCCAGACCCATGCGCATCACCGCAATCCCGTCGATCCGACCGTTCATCGCCGCCGGAGCGGCGATCCTCCTGACGTTGAGCGTCGCCGGGGCGGCGTTTGCCGCCCAGCCCGTCCATCGCCCGGTCACCCGCGGTGACGTCACCTCCGCCTTCCAGGCTCGCACGACCGGTGGCTACCTCAACGGTCTGAAGGGCCACACGATCGCGGCCCCGGTCCGTGGCCTCCAGCAAGGCCGCATCAGCTTCTTCTCGGATGGCACCTATTGCTCCACCGACTGGCACTACCTCGGCGTCACTTTCCTCGCCGACACCTCGTTCGCCGATCCTCGTGGGACCCTCGACGCCTCCTCGGTCACGTTCTGGGTCGACGGGAAGCCCGTCGCGAACCCGATGCGGACCGCGATCAAGCCCTTCGTCGGGACAGGTATCAAGGGCCAGCTCGGGATCAGCTTCGGGAAGCTCCTCGCGCCGGGCTCCCTCGCCGACGGTCCGCACGGGCTCGAGTCGGTGCTCGCATTCCCCGGCCAGCCGGTCGAGACGCTCGACGTGACGTTCACGCTCGACCCTGGGGCTTGCGCATGAGCGGCATGCCTACTTCGTCGTTGCGATCGCGACGAGTCCGGCGATACCCACCACGTACAGGACCAGGACAACGGCCGAATCGAGGCCCATCCGGGCGATCGTCCGCGTCGGGCGGAAAATGATCCCGAACATGTAGACGAGGCTCAGGAGGGCGCCGAGCCCGGTCAAGTAGATGTCGGTGACCTGGGCGTGGGGGATGACGGCCTCCCCCGAGATGAGGCTGGCCAACAGGAACAGCACTGGCAGGAAGGCGTTGCCGCCGAAGATGTCGCCGAACGCCAGCTGGTAGTCGCCCATCTTGACCGAGGCGAGACCGGTCGAGACTTCGGGCAGCGCGGTCGCGGCCGCCAGCGCGGTCGATCCGAACAGGACGCCGCTCATGCCGATGTCGGACGCGATCGCCTCGCCGCTGATGGCGAGCACGACGCCCGCCGCGAGGGTCACGACCGCGCCGACAACGAAGATGGTCGCGGCGCGGGACGCGCTCATGGCCGCGGCCATCTCGGCGGCCCGGGTCACCTTGCGGTGGCCGCGCGGCTTCTTTTGTCCATCGGGCGGCTGGCCGCTCTGGTGCCAGGGCAGGCCCTTGCGAGCCCGTTGCACGAGCACCAGCCCGGCGACCCAGACGATCACGATGACGAGGGCCGCGGGGTCGATGCGCCAGAAGATGAGGTTCGCCGGCAGCTGGCTGCCCATGACCACGACGCTCAGGACCGCCACGACCGTCCCGGCCTCGAGGAGGACGACGAGCGACGCGCCCTGGCGGCTGAGGGCGATGGTCCCGGGCAGCCCCGCGGCGTCGAGGAAGACGAGGACGACGGTCTGGATGGCGATGCCACCGAGGATGTTGCCGACGGCGATGCCGAGCTGGTGGGTCATCGCCGCGCTGGCCACGATCGCGATCTCGGGCAGGTTCGTGACGATCGCCAGCAGGATCAGGCCGCCGAACGCCTCACCAAGGCCGAGCTTCATGTCGAGGACGTCGGTGGTCTTCGAGAGGTAGCCGCCGGCGATCAAGACGGCCGCCGCCGCGCCGGCGAAGATCAGCACCAGGACGGGGAGCGGGAGCCCATTCACCGTCGATCAGGCCGCCATGCCGCTACAGGCCGCCGAGCGACAATAGGGGAGCGAGGGCCAGCAAGATGACTGCGGCGACCTGCATGGCGAGGACGATAAGCGCTGGGCGCGTCGCTCCCGGAAGCCACCGGATCGCGAAGTACGCTATGAGCGGGACCTGACCGGCGACGAGGAGCTGCCACAAGTGCGCCTGGGTGCCCTCGTCCGACTGGTGGACAACGCCGTGCACAGCCACGAACCAGATGATCATGCCGAGCGCACCAACGGACATCACCAGGGGCAGGTACGCGCTTGGTTGTCGGATCAGTGCCCGGACGGTGAACGACGCCACCACATCGCGCGCTGAAGGCAGCATCATCCGCAGAACGTAGCACTCGCGCGAAGGTCTGCGTGGGAGCGTTCGGCCGCCGGGCTGCGTGGGCCGATCCTGGCTCTCGCGCTCGATCCGCGGCCACCCGGAGCAACGAAGCTGGCCGCGACCGACTTCTGGCGGATCCGGTTGGGCGATCTTCGGGTGATCTACGCGATCGACGATCGAGCACAGCTCGTGGTCATGTTGCGCATCGCGCGCCGATCGGAGAGCACCCACCGGCGCGTAAGGTAGGTCGAACTGGGGGGCTCGCGATCCCGGGGTCGCCCTGTTCCCTACGGCGTGATGCCGCAGAACGGGCCCAAGGGCGCGATCAGCCCGCGGGCGAATCCTCCGGCCAGAGTCGGGACAGGTGGAAGCCCGGGATCGGGTGATGGGCGCGGGCGACGTACCGAAGCTGGACAGTCTCGCCGGCGTTCGAACGCAATCGGAAGCGACCCTCCTGGCGGCCCTCGCTCACGAAGGTCCGCCACTGGGCCGGGGTTGCCTCGAGATCTTCGTCCGCCGCGAGGTCGCCGATCCTCCGCCCGAGGAGCTCATCCGGCCGGTAGCCGAGGACGCTCGTGACGCCGGTAGTGGCGCCGACATACTGCTGATCCTCATCGACGATCAGGAGGAACTCCCGGGTCCCGGCTGCCAAGGCGGCATCCTGGTACGCGACATAGGCAGCGACGACGTCGATCGCGGCCCGATGGACTTCTTCGGCGGGCGCCTGCTGGTCCCAGCGTCGCTCGGCATTACGCCAGGCCGCGAGCAACTCCGCGAGCGGGGGGGTTGCCATCTTCTGGTGACCCTCTGACACATTCCGTTACGCCGACTCGAACCATCATGGGGGATGGGCGGACCGGGTGGAACAGGGCATTTACTCGGTTGATCCGCCGGCAGGATGGTCGAGCTGTCGCCTTGAAGCGGAGGAATGGCTCGGAAGGCGCGACCTTCCGCCGACTGACGCGACGACGCCCGGGGCCGACCGGGGCGGCGGAGCGCCCACCGTCGCGATGCTGCTGGTGCTCTTCATGAGTGGCCTGGGCGGCGTGGCCGCGGCCCTTCTTGGAGCCCGCCGAGCGCGCTGACGGGTCGAGGACGCCCGCAACGGCGGGTTGAGCGCCCGCCGGTACCCTTCCCCTGTGCCCCGCCTCGATCCCACCGCCCTCCTCGCCGACCTCGACCCCGAGCAGACCGAGGCGGTGCTCGCGACGTCGGGTCCGGTCGGGATCCACGCCGCGGCGGGGAGCGGCAAAACCCGGGTCATCAGCCGCCGGACGGCCTACGCCATTGCCACCGAGATCGTCCCAGCCGACCAGGTCCTCGTCGTCACGTTCACCGACAAGGCCGCTACCGAGATGGTCGATCGACTCCGGTCCCTGGGGCTGCCGGGCGTGACGGCCCGGACGTTCCACGCCCACGCCCTCTCGCAGCTCCGCCACTTCTGGCCGGCGACCCACGACGGGGTTCCGCTTCCGCAGCTCCTCGATTCGAAGGGCCTCATCGTGTCCCGGCTGGCCCGCCAGCTGCCCGGCCACTACCGGTTCACGCCGTCCAAGGACCTCGCCGACGAGATCGAATGGGCCAAGGCTCGCCGGATCCTGCCCGGCGCCTATGAGCGCGAGGCGGCGGCGGCTGGGCGCCAGCCGCCGATCCCCGGCGATCTCTTCGTCCGGATCTTCGGCGACTACGAGCGGGCCAAGACGCGGGCCAATCGCATCGACTTCGACGACCTCCTCGTCGAGACGGTCAACCTCCTGGAGCGGGACGCCGATGCCGCCGCGACCATCCGGGCCCGCAAGCGCTGGTTCAGCGTCGACGAGTACCAGGACACGAACCCGCTCCAGCAGCGCCTGCTGGAGCTCTGGCTCGGCGACGGCCGCGACCTGTGCGTCGTCGGCGACGAGGACCAGACGATCTACACGTTCACCGGCGCGACCTCGGACTACCTCACCGGCTTTGCGGCTCGCTATCCGGGCGGACGCGAGATCACCCTGTCGCGGAACTACCGGTCCTCGCCCGAGATCCTGGCCCTCGCCAACCGGCTGCTGGCCGCCGAGGGCCGGCGAAAGCAGCTCGTGGCAACGATGCCGGCCGGGCCGGTGCCCGCGATCCGGCGCTTTGCCGACGGGGACGCGGAGCTCACCGCGATGGTGGCCTCGATCCGGGGCCTGATCGCCGGCGCGGCCGGCGCCGGCGCCGCGGGCGCTGCGGGGGCGGCGCCCGGTCCCGAGCCCGTCGCCCCCGCCGAGATCGCCGTCCTCGTCCGGATCAACGCCCAGATCCCGCTCATCGAGGCCGGGCTGACGAAGGCACGGATCCCGTTCCGGGTCCGCGGCCAGCGCTTCTTCGAACGGTCTGAGGCCCGCGATGCGCTCCGGCTCCTGCGCCGGCTCGCGGGCAGTGGAAACGCCGATGCGAACGCGGGCGGACCTCGCGGCTCGCTCCTCCTCGCCGCCTTCGACGCCCGGCTGCGGGCCGACCTCGGCTTCGAGGCCACGGACCAGGGTGGGGGAGCGGAGGCTCGCGAACGGACGGCCAACCTGGCCCTCGTCCTCGAGATCGCCGGGGAGGCCGTGGCCGCAGGCCACGATATCGATGTCGCCGGTCTCGTCGCCGAGTTCGAAGCCCGCGCCGTGGCCGAGACGGAGGGATCGGCCGACGGCGTGAACCTGCTCACCTATCACCGCGCCAAGGGCCTCGAGTGGGATGCCGTGCTCCTGCCGCAGCTCGAGGAGGGGACCCTGCCGATCCGGCAGGCCGAGTCCGATACCGAGATCGCCGAGGAGCGCCGACTGCTGTACGTCGGGCTCACCCGGGCCCGGCGGCATCTGTTCCTTTCATGGGCCGAGCGGCGCGATGCACGTCGACGGCCGAGCCGCTTCCTGGCGGCGTTGGAGGGTCGGGCGGGCGTGCCCGGTCGCGTGACGGTGCTCCCCGGCGCGCCCATGAACGCGGTGCGAGCCCGGGCCCGCGACGATGACTCGCCGCTGATGACCGCGCTTCGGGACTGGCGCCTCACGATGGCCCGATCCGACGGCGTGCCGGCGTATGTAATCGCCCCCGATTCGCTCCTGATCGAGATCGCCGACCAGCGCCCGACCACCGTGCCGGCCCTTCGCCGGGTCAAGGGCATGGGTCCGTCGCGCCTGGCCCGCTATGGCGAGGAGATCCTCGAGATCACGCGCCAGAAGCCGTGACGGACACTCCGCGGGTCGTCGGCGCGCCCCCGGGTGGATCGAAGTCCTCGACGCGCGGGCGCTGTCCTGCGAGGATCCCAGGATGAGCGAGCGCATCCTCGGCGTCGTTGGCGGCACCGGGCCCGAATCGACGGTCGACTACTACCGCCTCCTCGTTGCCATCTGGCAGGAGCGCGCTCCCGAGCCGTCCTATCCGCGAGTGATCATCAACAGCCTCAACGGCCCGCGGGTCTTCGCGGCCCTGGCGGCTGGAACCTACGACAAGGTCGCCGTCGAGATCTCGCCGGCCCTCGAGGAGCTTGCCGCGGCCGGCGTCGGAACCGTGCTGGTCGCCTCGAACGCGGGCCATCTCGCCTTCGAGGAGTACGCGCCCCACTCGCCGGTGCCGCTCATCCATATCGCCGACGCGGCCCGCGAGGCGGCCATCGCGGGCGGCATGGGCCGGGTGGCCCTCATCGGGACGCGCTATGTCGTGGAGGCCTCGATGTACCCGGATCGCTTCCGGCCCGCCGGCATCGAGCTGGTCGTCCCGAACGAGGACGAGCTGGCCTGGATCCATGAGATCTATCTCGCCCAGCTCGTTCCCGGCATCCTTCTGGACACCACCCGAGCGCGGCTCGAGGCGATCGTCCAGCGGATGCGGGACGAGGACGGCGTCGATGGCCTGCTCCTCGGCGGCACGGAGCTGGCGCTCATCCTCCGTGATCCCACCTGCGCCGGCGTCCCGGTCCTGAACACCTCCCGGCTCCACGCCGCCGCGGGCGTGGACTGGCTCATGGGATCCTGAGCCCCGGCAGGGAGGGCAGCGTAAGCGGCCTGCCTACATCTCCATCGGGCTGTTGAGCTGGAAGTAGTTGCCGTCGGGATCGGCAAAGGTCGCGACCCAGGAATCGGGTGCCTGTTCGAAGTTATACGGCTCCCGGACGACGATCGCGCCTGCAGCCTTGAACCGCTCGAAGTCGGCCTTGACGTCCTCGCTGGTCATGTTCCAGATGATCCGGCCGGGCGCATCGTTCTGGCCGTGCACCTCGCTGTGCGGCGCGACCGTGATCCCGGCGCTGCCGAGCATCCAGCCGACGTAGCCGTTGTCGTCCCAGCCCGGCTTGCCGAACAGCTTCGTGTAGTACTCGGCCAGGCGCGGCGCGTTGTCCGAGCCAATGAGAATGCCGTTGAATTCCATATCGCCTCCTTGTCAGGCCATCTTGGACCGGATG
>JBEPVB010000108.1:0-7272 GCA_041691215.1 Chloroflexota bacterium | reverse complement strand
ATTCTAGCCGAGCCGGCTGCACCGCCTGGTCGTTCGGCGGTCGCTCGTCCTACACCATCCAATTGGCGGCCGCCCCCCGGGTCTCATGCCTTCTGGCTAGGCAGGCACATGCTCTTAGTGCGGGAGTGCCAATTCGTTGCCGAGCCCGTTTCCGAGGAGCCAATTTGAACTCCGCCACGGTCTCCATCTCCCGGGTGGCGCGGACGCAGATGTCGCGCATCCCAGCGCGGTCGTGGCGGTTGTGCTTGAGCAGCCTGGCCTCGCGCTGCGGCCTCCTCGTGCGAGACTAGTCGCCTCGCGGGCGTCGCTGACGCTCCCGACTGGAACCATGGGATGCTCGGCTCGCACCTTGTCTTGGGCCTAACGGCTAGATCGACGACGGGCTGATGCTGGCGGACGACGTGACGCGAGCTGAGATCGAGGGGCTCGTACGCGATACGTATCGCCGCATGTCAACACCGGGGGCAGATCCAGGCGAGCTGTTCACACACCCCGACATGGCAGCGGCTGGATCGGGGGAAGGTGAGTTGATGTACGGGCCCGAGCAGGTCGGTGAGGTCTCGCGAGCCATCGCCGGCTGGGGCTTCGCGTGGAAACCCGAGGAGGTGCGAGCCTGGCAAGAGGACAGCGTTGCGTGGGCGCAGGTTCTCGGCCATGTCCTCACCCGGCGGGATGGCATTGAGGAGTCGGTTCCCTACTGGACGACTGGTGTCTTCGTCCACGACGGGACATCGTGGCAGTGGTGCTATTGGGGCGGTTCGGAGCCGCAGGCGACACCCGGGTATAGCCAAGCATTTCCCCATGCCGATCGAGGGCTGCGATGAGTGGCTCGGTGCGGCCCTGCGTGAGCGTCACCGCGACGCTCATGGCGCCGCTGCACCTTGGGGCGAAGACCGCAGGTTGCCCCGGGAGCAACGGGACGGCAAGAATGACGATCACGAGCGCGACGCTCGTGATCTCACAGAACGGCCAGGTGCTCTATTCGCAGACATTCACCCCGTAAGACCGCCTGATCGGCTTCGGTCCATACTTGCTGGCCCCTGAGCGGATCGGCCTCTCAGCCGTGAGCGCCTTCAGGGTCTTGAAAGGAGCCACGCCTTGACAAAGGTTGTCCTAACGCACGCGGTCGAGGACGTAGAGCGCTGGCTGGGGTTCAAGAGCGAGCGGGCCGCGGCCATCGAGGGGATGGGCGGTTCGAACGTCGTCGACCACGTCGCGGCTGATGGCAGCAAGAACGTCGCCATCAGCGCAGACGTCGCCGACATGGGCGCCTTCCAGGCGGGCGCCACCTCGCCCTCGCCCGAGCTGGCGGCCGCAATGGGGCGGCATGGGGTCATCCAGCCCGTGGTAGTCCACGTCGAGAAGTAGTCCGGTCCCGTCCGCGACGGAGCCTCGCCACCCGGCACTGGAGCCCGGCCTACCAAAGGCCGGGCTCCAGTGCGATGGGATGTCAGGGCGGAGGACCGTCCATCGCGCCTCGCTCCCTCCCAGACGTCGACGCCTGCGGTCATTCGACCGAACGGACTTCGCCAGCACGACAGTGCCGACTGTCCTCGATCCGTAACGGGAGCGCGCGCTGGAACCAGCCGTTGTCCGAGCCGTGGGCGGAGCGGGCGTCGGGTTCGCGTCCCCGTGGTGGACGACGACATCGACTACGAAACGCCGAAGACGGACCACGGGCTCGGACGCGGCCGCGGGGGCGTTGCAGACCGTTCGTCGGCCCACCGCCGTGATGCCCGAACGATGCGCGCACTCAGTCCCATGGACGCGCCACATCGTCGTAAACGCGGTTGCGGAGGATCCTCCCGGTCCGACCAAGTTGGTAGATGGAAATCCCGGCCTGGGGAACCAGATCCACGTCGCCCCACCGAACGATATTGAACTCGACAGCGGTTCTCGTGACGCTCGCCGTAACCGTGCATGGCTCGAGAACGATCCCACCCCGCTCGAGGTGTCGCGGGTATTCGAGGGTGAGGGTCGCCCTGCCGCACCGGGCGGAGGTAGGCCCACCAGGTCCCTGAAGGCAGCCGTCGTCCTCGTAGCACGCGACGCAGGCTGCCGCGTCGCCGTCGTAGAGCGCTCGGAGATACCGGCCGGGAATGCCGATGGGACGCGCCGCCGGATTTCGATCGAGGATCGGGGTGCGCACGAGTCGGGTCCCGGTGAGCGCCCAGAGGCTGAAGTAGACCCTGAGCCGCAGCTCGGTCGGCGCCGGTTCGACCACGAGTGCGAGCGGGAGGACAGCTGATCGACCGCCCTCCGTCACGTTGACGCTGAACTCCGCGACCGTCCTGATCGGCGATGTTGTGACTGCGACACGGTCGACGCGGCCTGCCCGCTCTGCGAGCCAGGCCTGGCTCCGGTCGGCGAACCTACCAACCTCCGCGGCACCCTTGAGCGAGCCGGCGATCGGATCCTCCACGCTGAGTCGCAGTGCCTGGCCTGGCCAAAGCGCACCCTTGCCGTCGGGTTTCGCGCCTCCGGCTTCCTCGATCAACCGTGCCCCTACCTGCGCCCCTGCGGCTCGGCGCGCCAGTTCGATGACCTCGAGGAACTCGTTCAGCCAGGGCATTTGTCGCTCTAGGTCGGCGGTCGTTCGGCGGCTGAGTCCGCAGTCAGCGTTCCTCGAGCTAGCCGCCGAGCGAGCTGTGTCCGCGATCGCACGGAGAGCTTGCCGTAGATCCGCGTCAGGTGCGCCTCGACCGTCGAAACGGTGGTCGAGAGCTCGGCGGCAACGTCGCGATTCGAATGGCCCTCGACAACGAGGGAGGCGACACGGAGCTCCGCGGGCGTCAGGACGTCGCCGTGGCTTGGCCGGGGACGCGCGCGCCGGAGCTCCTCCATCGACCGTCGCAGTGCCGGCTCGGCCCGCAGCTCGGTGAAGATGGCCGCCGCGCGATCGAGGCTCGCCGCGGACTCCCGACGACGGCCCGCCCTGCGCAGCCCACCGCCCTGCGCCAGCAGTGCGAGACCCAGCTCCCACGGCGCACCGATCTCCTCGAACTTTTCGCAGGCGATCGCCAGGAGCTCCCGACTCGCGACCGCATCGCCCGCGGCCTGAGCCAGGAGACCGCGACAGAAGGCGATCGCAGCGTCGCCCCACGGCTCGAGCTGATGGCGTCGCCGCTCCAACTGCGCCGTGAGGGCGGCGGCTCTGTCCACCTGGTCGGCGGCGACGAGGACTGCGACCGTCTCTGGGATCAGGACCGCGAACTCGGCAGCACGCGAGCCGCTGCGGTCGCTGATCTCAGGTAAGAACGCCATGAGATCGGCGGCGTCAGGGACGCGACCCTCGGCGAACGCCAGCAACCCAGTGGCAAAGTCCGCGGCCGCGGCAATGATCGGGTCGCTCGTCGCGATCGGCGAGGCGCGGAGCTCCGCAGCGTCCTCGAGAGCACCGGGCTTGCCGCGGCGGGCTCGCAGGATCGCGCGGCGCAGGAGGGCCGTCATGCGCCAGTAGTCGCGAGCGTCGGCGAGGGCCATCTCGAGAAGCATCTCGGCCTCATCCCAGCGGCCGCGCCGCATGGCCAGCTCGGCACCGTAGACGTTAAGGCGCATCAGGATGCTCTCGTCGCCGCGCTCCTCCGCCAGCCTACGTTCCTCCGACATCAGATCGACCGCTGCCGGGAAGTCGCCGCGCCACCAGCGCTCGTGGGCGAACGCCAATCGCGGTGAGTGATCGCCCGCGGCAGTCGGGGTGCGGTCGATGATCGTCAATGCGCGCCGGAACTGGTCGGCCGCGCCAGGCTCGCCGGCGACCGACAGCACGAGCCCGGCCGAGGTCAGCGCCGTGACGAGGGTCGCGTCCTGGCGGAGGCCTTCGGCCATCTCGACGGCGTCGAGGGCCTCGATGATGGCCGGCTTGAGATCGCCGAGCCACGCGCCGCGCTGCCACGCGAGCTGGGCCAGCGTTCGCGTCCGTAGGGCTCGGTCGTTGGTCGGCTCCCGGGATGCCTCCTCGAGGCGGGCGACCGCGGTGACCGGATCGGTCGCGGCCAACGCCTTGTGGACCAGGGCCCGCACCCGGACGGAGCCCCGGATCGAACCGGCCAGCAGCTCGTCGACGATCGCCACAGCGCCCCGCTCGTCCGCCGCGACGAAGAGGTAGTCGGCCTGGTCCATCGACCGCCGGGCGAATGCTTCCGTGTCCTCGGGTGGCGTCAGCCGCCGAGCCTGGTCCGCGAGCTCGACCGCGGCCTCGGGCGCCCCACGGAGCCGGGCGATACGCGCAGCATCCTCGAGCGCCTGGGCAGCGGCTGCGTCCGGACCGGTCGCGGCAAGCGCGAGGTGCCTCGCGCGCGATTCGAGGCCCTCGCTCGTGGCGGCCGCCTCGAGGTGGAGGGCGCGACGACGGGCGGGCGGTAGCCGCTCGTACGCGCCTTCGGCGAGAAGTGGATGCACGAACCGGATGACGCGCTGCTCCTCGACGAGCACGCCAGCGCCGATGGCGATGTCGAGTTGGGCGCCGTCCTCGAACGCAGACAGCGGGGTTGGCCCAAGAACCGCAACGCGCTCGATGGCGGATTCGGCGCGAGGATCAACGACCTCCAGCCGTTGTCGCACGAGATCCTGCAAGGAGGGCGGCAGTCGATCCTCGGGCGCGCCGACCAGTTCCTCGGCGAAGAAGGGATTGCCCCCCGATCGAGAATGAATCTGGCGGAGACGGTGATGAGGCAGCTCGGGCACAACGCGGGCTCGAAGAAGCGACCGCAGCCCCGCGACACTGAGCCCACCCAGCGGCACGGCCACGTTCCGCGCCCCGAGGGCGCCATCAAGCCCGAGCGGGTCTCCGCTCTCAGCGCGGAGCGATAGCGCGAATCCCACACGGTGGGGGTGGACTCGCCGCACCGCGAACGCGAGCGCCCGGGCGGAGCCGGCATCGATCCACTGCACGTCGTCGATCGCCACGACGACGGGGCTCGCTTCGGCCAATCGGATCAGCACGGCCAACGTCGCCCGCCCGACGAGCAGCGGATCGCCTGACTGCGGCTCTGCCCCGAGCGAAAGCGCCGCCGATAGGGCGACGCGAAGTGGCTCCGTTAGCGTCGGGAGCACGGGCTCGGCTGCGGAGCCGAGCAGATCGCCAAGCGCCGCGTACCCAAGGGGCAACTCCGCCTCCACGGGCCGGCTCACCAGCACCCGAGCGCCACGAGCTTCCGCCCCGGCGACGGCTGCCTGCCAGAGGGACGACTTCCCGATACCGGTCTCGCCGGAGATCACGAGGCCGGCAGGTCCTTCCGCGAGGAGCTCGAGCCAGCGTTCGACGTGGCCGAGCTCGACATCGCGCCCGAAGAGGTTCCCGGGTTGGACCGCCCGCGTCGTCACTCCCCAACGATAGCGTCGAATTGTGGGGTTCCCCTCGATGCGACCGATGGCGCGCCAGGCTCACCGTTGGCAGATGGGCACGATCGTCCACCCGGCGACGCCCGGAATATGACATTGGAGGTCCGCATGCATCGCCGTTTCCTCATGGCCATTCCGCTCCTCGCGATCCTGGCCGCGGCCTCCAGTGGCATCGCGCTCGCGCGGTCTGGCCCCCTCCCGGCCGATGCTCAACAGATTCGCAAGGCCGTCGCTGCCTATCACAGCTATCCGCAGGCCGTGGCCGCTGGGTACAGCGTCGGCCAGGAGCCGTGTGTCTCGTCCCCCGCTGGAACGATGGGCGTCCACGCTTTGAACGTCGGGATCCTCGCCTCCGGTGTGAACGACCCCCTTCGTCCGCCGATCCTCCTTTACGTGCCCCGAGCCGACGGCACCCTCCGCCTCGTCGGGGTGGAGTACTGGCATATCGCCCTTGCGAACACCGCGAATGGCCCCGCACCCTGGTTCGGAGCCGAGGCGCCAACCCTTGGCTTCTTCAATCCCGCCCCCAGCCTCCTCGGGCAGACCTTCGACGGCCCGATGGCTGGCCACAACCCCGACATGCCGTGGCACTACGACCTGCATGCCTGGGTCATCGAGAGCAACCCAATGGGCACCTTCAGCCCGTGGAATCCGTCGATCTCCTGCTGAACGTCGGCTCGCGTGACAACGGTCCCGGGCGGCATGCCCGGGACCGTTTCCGATTCCCCTTCGTGTGGCCGCACGACCTCGCCGGGCGCAGGAGCAGCCTGCGTCGTCGATCGGCGCCGCACCATCGCTGCGCAGTCCGGATTTGTGCGTCGCTGACGTTTCGGGGACGCCGTAACGAGGCTAGCAAAGGTTGTCACCGAGAGCGCGCTTCGCTCCGGGTTCCACGAGGGGGCAAGTTTGCAAAGCGCGAGGCCCGCGATCGTCGAGGGGCCCCATGCCCATCGAGAACACCGTCTGTCGCGAGGACGCGTCCGACTGAATCGTAGACGACGACGAACGGCCCAAAGTCGGTCGCAAGGTCGACTGTGCGCGGGCCGCACGGGCGACGGCGCCAGATCTCGGAGGCGCGTCCGTTCGGAAGGGGCACCAGCGATCCAGACCCCCGTCCGAGCGCCGAACGCGAACGCGTACGCCGAGCGCGTGATCGAGACCATCCGGGCCGAGTGCCTCGATTGGACGCTCATCCTCGGTCGGCGTCATCTGGATCGGACACTCCGGACCTATGCCGCCCATTACAACGGTGGACGGCCCCATCGTGCCCTCGGCCTGGTGCCGCCACTGGCCGATCGTGGGGACTTGGTGCCGGTCGGTCCTCAAGATGTCCGCCGGCGGGACCTGCTCGGCGGCCTTGTCCACGAGTACCACGGACTCGCCGCGTGATCGAATCGGGGTTTTGGACCCCCACGAGAGGGAGCGGCCCGGAGGCGACCCCCAGCCGACCTTGAATCGGCCCGCGCCCTTGCGGGGGCCGTATGACGCGCGTGCGACGAATTGACCCCTTCGCGATCGCGGCTACTCGACAAATGAAGCCACTTCGTCGAGCGACTTCCGCGTGAGATCGGGCACCACGCAGTCTTCCGCCGGGTATCCGATTGGCAGGAGTACGAACGGTCGCTCGTTCGTCGGCCGTTGCAGGATGGTAGTCAGGAACCCCATCGGCGATGGAGTGTGGGTCAATGTCACCAGCCCCATATGGTGGACCGCCGCGACAAACAGCCCGCAGGCAATCCCGACGCTCTCGCGGGCGTAGTAATGCTTCCGGTTCGAGCCATCTGGAAAGCGACCGTGGACTTGCTCGAAGAGCACTACGATCCAGGGAGCGGTCTCGAGAAATGGCTTGTGCCAGTCCGTGCCGAGGGGCGCCAGCGCCGTGAGCCACTCGGCCGGCATCCGGCCGCCCTCGTAGCTCTGGCGCTCTTC
>JBEPVB010000107.1:0-7391 GCA_041691215.1 Chloroflexota bacterium | reverse complement strand
ACGCGACGGCTCGACTGGCCAACTCCATCACGTCCGTCGACCTCGGGGCGCTAGTCCAGATCGACCTCGCCTTTGCCGTCCTCATCTCGGCGACCGGGGCGACCCTCTTCCTCCTTGCTGGCCTCGCAGAGCGTCGAAGGGAGCTCGCAACGCTGATCGCCATCGGGGCCGAGCCCGCCCAGATCCGGGCATCCACGACCGGCGAGACGGTGGTGATCGGGATGGCCGGGATCATCAGCGGCCTCGTCACCGGGGCGCTCATCGCCCTGGCGCTCCTCCAGATCCTGGCCGGCGTCTTCGATCCGCCGGCCGACCGCCCGGCCGTGCCCATCGGCCTCATCCTGGGCGTTGTCGTCGCCGTGGTGATCGCCCTCACAGCTGCCCTGGCGATCGCCGATCGCGGCATTGCTCGCCTGGGGGTCGTCGCAGCCCTTCGCGAACGGTGATGCCTCGAGGCGCCCGCGGCCGGCGGCCGGTGAGGATGGCTCGTCCACTCCGAACCCCGCGGCGAGGTCGAGGCCTTTTCCTTCTGCTCGCGGGGGCAGGCCTCGCCGCCGCCATCGTCGTGCTCGTGACCGGATCTCCAGCCAGCGCCCCGCAACTTGCCGCCGCGTCAGGCCGACCGGGTCGCAGCGTGGCCTCGGCAGATCCTCCGGGCACGACATCCCCCTGGGTGAGCGCATCGCCGGCGTTCACCCAGCGACCAACGCCGAGCCCCGGCCCAGCGGCGGGACGGTTTGGGCTCGGCCTCCTGATCGCGGATCGCGGCAACGGGCGCCTCCTCATCGTGAGCGAGGCGCACGACGTGTTGTGGCAGTTTCCGGTCAAGGGCAGCCTGCCCGCCGGCCAGGCATTCTCGGCGGACGACGCGTTCATCTCGCCCGACGGCAAGACGATCGTGGCCAACGACGAAGCCCACCAGGTGATCGATCGGATCGACATCGTGACCCGGCGCGTGACCTGGCAATTCGGGCACTACAACCGGGCGGGTCCCGGGGTCGGCTTCCTGCATACGCCGGATGACGCCTATCCCCTCGCGAACGGCAACGTGGTCGTCGCCGACATCCGGAACTGCCGGATCCTCGAGATCAACCCCTCGAAGCAGATCGTCCGCGAGGAGGGTCGTGCCGGATCGTGCACCCACCATCCACCCTCGACCTTCAACAATCCCAACGGCGATACGCCGCTGCCGGACGGCGGCCAACTGATCACCGAGATCGGCGGCTCGCGGGTGGTTCGGCTGGATGCCGCACGGCAGGTGATCTTCGACATCCACGTCCCCGTCCGATATCCGTCCGATGCCCAGCTCGACCCGAACGGCAACGTCCTCGTCGTCGATTACAGCAACCCCGGGGCGATCCTGCGCGTGACCCCAACAGGGAAGGTCCTCTGGCGCTACGGCCCGCGGACCGGCGCCGGTCGCCTGGATCACCCGAGCCTGGCGATCCTCCTCGCCGACGGCACGGTCGCCCTGAACGACGATTTCCGCCATCGGGTCATCGTCGTCGATCCGAGCACCAACAGGATCGTCTGGCAGTACGGCCGGACCGACGTCAGCGGCCGCACGGCCGGCGACCTCCGGGAGCCCGACGGGATCGACGTCGTTCCGATCGGAACCGTCCTTGACCCCGCCCCACTCGCCATCCCTGGGGGATTCTCGAGCCCCTAGACTCGGCGGATCGTGAACAAGGCGCTCGGCAGCAACTCCCACATGACCGATATCGAGCGCGTGGATGCCTATCTTGCCGCCCTGCCCGACGAGCCCCGCCGCGCCCTGGAGGCGCTTCGGGCGACGATCCGGGACGCTGCGCCGGAGGCCGAGGAGACGATTGCCTATGACATGCCCGCATTCCGGATCCAGGGCCGATTCCTGGTCTCGTACGCGGCCTACAAGCGCCACTGCAGCCTCTTCCCGGCCAGCCAGGCGGTCCTCGACGCCTGCGACCCTGAGCTCGAGGGCCACCTCGCGGGCAGGGCGACGATCCAGTTCCAGGCAG
This sequence comes from Chloroflexota bacterium, assembly GCA_041691215.1. Classification (GTDB taxonomy): domain Bacteria; phylum Chloroflexota; class Limnocylindria; order Limnocylindrales; family CSP1-4; genus UBA5189. Next base: position 5,394 of record JBEPVB010000107.1, on the reverse strand, counting down.
GCAAGCCCCTGCCCGCCGAGCTGGTGCGGAAGATCGTGAAGGTCCGGCTGACCGAGCGGGCGGCGCCGGCAGAGGTTTGAGGCCCGCCGTGACCGGTCCCTCCCGCCGGCCGGAGGCTAGACCGCGCCCCCGCCGCCGCGGTCGCGGCCGCCGAGCAGGCCGAGATCGAACTTGCGCTCCTGGCCGTGGAGGAGCCGGTTGATGTTGTCGGCGTGGGCAAGCCAGATGAGGGCGGGTCCGACCGCGGCCCAGACGAGGTAGGCGGGTGGGACCGCGCCCGATGCCACGGCCCAGATGATGAGCATCGCCGGGAACATCGCCGCCGATCCCAGGAGCGAGCCGAGGGAGACGTAGCGGGTGATGAGGATCGCCAGGAAGAAGACCGGCGCGGCGAGGACCACGGCGACCGGCTGGATCACGAGCATCGTCCCGACGCCGGTCCCGACGCCGCGGCCGCCGCCGAACCCGAGGAACATCGAGCGGGAGCTCCCGACCACGGCGGCGAAGGCACAGGCGACCTCGGCCACGGAGTCGCCGCCCGTCAGGAGGCGGACGACGAGCACCGGAACCGCGCCCTTGGCGAGGTCCCCGCCCACGACAACGGCGGCCCACTTCCGGCCGAGGGCTCGGAGGGCATTCGTCCCGCCCGTTCGCCCCGAGCCGACGGTTCGCGGGTCGGGCCCGCCGCTGGCTCGAGCCACCAGGACACCGACCGGAATCGAGCCCGAGACGTACGCCAGGACCACCAGGAGGAGGCGCAGGACGATCGGGTCCAAGGCTTGCCTTTCGACCCCGGGCCGCCGCCCCGAGGGGCCCGCGACAGCCCGGCTGGCGCCGAGTCTAGCACCGGTTCCGTGCGCCTCGGTTGCGCCCTTCGGGACACCCCCGTACCATCCGGCTCGATGATCCTCACGCCCCGTTGCACCCTCCGTGCGCGCTCCGGCGCCACCGCCACGGGGCTCGCCACCGCCTCGCTCGCGAGCGTCTGAGCCGTGGCCGTCGGCTCGTCCAACGACTTCGACCTCATCGTCCTGGGCGCCGGGACGGGCGGCTACACCGCCGCCTTCCGGGCGGCCCAGCTGGGCCTCAAGGTGGCCCTCGTCGACGAGGACAAGATCGGCGGGACCTGCCTCCATCGGGGCTGCATCCCGACCAAGGCCCTCCTCGAATCGGCCGCTTTCACCGAGCGCATCCGGCACGCCAAGGACTTCGGCATCGACATCTCGGGGAACCCGGTGGTCGACTACGCCCTGATGGCAGCCCGACGGGACCAGGTGGTCAAGCGGATGTGGACGGGCCTCAAGACGTTGATCGACAAGAACAAGGTTGCCTGGATCCAGGGCCGCGGCCGCCTCGACGGGCCTCGGACGGTCAAGGTCAAGATGCACGGCGAGGACGGCACGCCCGGCGCGGGCGGCGAGCGGGTCCTCCAGGCGACCGACGTCATCCTGGCCACGGGCTCGAGGGTCAAGTCCCTGCCCGGCCTGACCCCCGACGGCGTACGGGTCGTGACGTCCGACGAGGTCCTCAAGGCGGACGCGCTGCCCAGGGACGTCATCGTCATCGGCGCCGGCGCCGTCGGTGTCGAGTTCGCCTCGATGTACCACGACCTCGGCGTCGGGGTGACGCTTCTCGAATACCTGCCGGCCGTCGTGCCGGCCGAGGATCGCGAGGTCAGCCAGCTCCTCGAGCGGAGCTTCACCAAGCGCGGCATCAAGGTCATGACCAATGCCCGCTTCGACGCGAAATCGGTCAAGACCGGCAAGGACGGCGTCAAGCTGACCGTCGGACCGGAGGGCAAGGACCCGTCCGAGATCGGCGCCGAGCTGCTGCTGGTGGCCACCGGCCGGGCGCCGAACGTCGAGGACATCGGCCTCGAGACGACCAAGGCCGAGCTGGATCGCGGCTTCGTCAAGGTCGACGGCCGGATGCGGACGAAGGATCCCCACCTCTATGCGATCGGCGACCTCGTGGGTGGCTTGATGCTCGCCCACACCGCCGCCCACGAGGGCCTTGTCGCGGCCCACGTGATCGCTGGCGACAAGGACGTCCATCCCATCGACTACGTCCAGCAGCCGCGGGCGACGTACTGCCGTCCCGAGATCGCGTCGATCGGCTTGACCGAGCAGCAATGCGAGGAAAAGGGCCTTCCCTATAAGGTCGGGAAGGTGCCCTTCCAGGCCATCGCCAAGGCCATCATCGGCGGCGAGTACGAGGGCTTCGGCAAGGTGATCGGCCACCGCGAGACCAACGACACCCTGGGCGTCCACATCGTCGGACCCCATGCCACGGATCTCATCGCCGAGGCGTCCCTGGCCTTCCAGCTCGACGCGACGCCGGAGGAGATTGGCGGCGCCACCCATGCCCATCCGACCCTGTCCGAGGTCATCGGCGAGGCCGCGATGGCCGTCGACGGACGGTCGATCAACTTCTGACACCGGAGGCACGGATCTCATGGCCGTGACCCGCACCGCGAACTCGGACCTCGCCGCCTCGGTCGGCCTCACCGACGCCGACCTCCTCGCGATGTACCGCAAGGTGGCCCTCGCCCGGGCCGTCGACGAGCGGATGTGGATCCTCAACCGGGCGGGCCGGATCCCGTTCGTCATCAGCGGCCAGGGCCACGAGGGCGCCCAGGTCGGGATCGCCTGGCCCCTCGAGCGCAAGAAGGACTGGATCGCGCCGTTCTACCGCTCCATCGCCACCTGCCTGGCCTTCGGGATGACCGCTCAGGACATCCTCATGGCCCAGTACGCCAAGGCCAGCGACCCGTCGTCGGGCGGCCGCCAGATGCCGGGCCACTACGGCAACGCCGAGAACAATCTCGTCTCGCTGTCGTCGCCGGTGGCGACCCAGATGCTCCACGCCGTCGGGATCGCCCTGGCCGCCAAGATCCGCAAGACCGGGCAGGTGGCCCTGACCTCCATGGGCGAGGGCAGCTCGAACCAGGGCGACGTCCACGAGGGCCTGAACTTCGCGGCCATCCACAAGCTCCCGTTCATCCTCGTGATCGAGAACAACGGCTACGCGATCTCGGTTCCGGCGGCGAAGCAGATCGCAACCGAGAACGTCGCCGATCGAGCCGCGGGCTACGGGATCCCGGGTGTCGTGGTCGACGGCTCGGACGTCCTGGCCTGCTATCGGGCGTCGCGCGAAGCCGTCGATCGAGCGCGGCGTGGCGACGGACCGACGCTCATCGAGGCCAAGGTCATCCGCCTGACAGCCCACTCGTCGGACGACCAGCAGACGAAGTATCGGCCCGAGGAGGAGCTCGCGGACCTCCGCAGCCACGACGCCCTGCCGCGGTTCCGGGACGAGCTCCGGGCCGGGGGCGTCCTCAACGACGAGCTCGAGGCCCGGATCTCGGCCGAGATCAAGGCCGAGGTCGACGCCGCCACCGACCACGCCGAGGCCGAGCCCGACCCGGATCCCTCGACGGCCATGCGCTGGGTCTTCGCCGAGGAATGGCCCTCCGAGACGCCGCCGCCGTGGGGCCTCGGAGATGGCCACGGCCTGGCCGGCCACGGCGGTCCCGACGATCGGTCGGCCGCCGAAGGCGCGGTCGACTGATGGCTCTCAAGACGTTTATCGAGGCGATCCGGGAGACGCTCTCCGAGGAGATGCGGCGGGACGAATCGGTGATCGTCCTGGGTGAGGACGTGGGCAAGAAGGGCGGCGTCTTCCTGGCCACCGACGGCCTGTGGGCCGAGTTCGGGGACGACCGGGTCATCGACACGCCGCTGTCCGAATCGCTGATCGTCGGGGCTTCGATCGGGGCGGCCATGAACGGCATTCGGCCCGTGGCCGAGATCCAGTTTGCCGACTTCATCTTCCCGGCCTTCAACCAGCTCCTCTCGGAAGCCTCCCGGATGCGCTACCGCTCGAACAACGGCTTCGGCGTGCCGATGACGATCCGGGCGCCATACGGCGGCGGCGTCCACGGGGCCCTGTACCACTCGCAGTCGGTCGAGGCGTTCTTCACCCACATCCCGGGCCTCAAGGTCGTCATCCCGTCCACGCCCTATGACGCCAAGGGACTGTTGCGGTCCTCGATCCGGGACAACGACCCGGTCCTTTTCTTCGAGCACAAGAAGATGTATCGATCGGTGCGCGGCGACGTGCCCGAGACCGACTACACGATCCCCCTTGGCCGGGCGGCGATCACCCATGCCGGCAGCCAGATGACGATCGTCGCCTACGGGCTGATGGCCCACTACGCCCTCGAGGCGGCCGACGTCGTGGCGGAGGAGGGGATCAGCGTCGAGGTCGTCGATCTCCGGACCCTCCGCCCGCTCGACAAGGAGACCGTCCTGACCTCGGTCCGCAAGACCGGCAAGTGCCTGATCGTCTACGAGGACAATCGCTTCGGCGGCTACGGTGCCGAGGTCGCGGCGATCGTGGCCGAGGAGGCCTTCGACTACCTCGACGGCCCGGTCACCAGGATCGCGGGACCCGATGTGCCAGGCGTGCCATACAACCACGTGCTGGAGGACTGGTTCATGGTCAATCCCGAGAAGATCGCCGACGGCATCCGAAAGCTCGCCGCGTATTGAACGTCATGGACGACCTCGAGGATGTCGCGGCCCGGCTCCAGGCGATCATCGAACCCTACCGCGACCGGCTCGAGGAGGGCCACATCTACGGCGTCACCGTCCTCCGCCGGCCCGGCGCGAAGGCCCACGACTGGTTCGCCGGAGTCCAGGTCGTGAGCGGCGCGGTCAAGTTCAACCTGCTGCCGATGCATGCCCACCCGGAGATCCTCGACGAGATCTCGCCGAACCTGCGACAGCACAAGCGCGGGGCGTCGGTGTTCCGGTTCTCGGGGCTGGACGACGGCCTCGTGGCCGAGCTCGAGGCCCTCGTTGGGCGGGCTTTCGCCGTGTACTGGCCGGAACGCTAGGCAGCCGACCTCCTCGGGTCGCTCGTCACGGGTCCGGATCGTGCGCCCAGGCTGTTCTCGAGTGGCGCCTTGTCTTCGTCGTGAGCCATCTCCGGACCGTGCCCGGCGCCTGAGGCGACGCATCCCGCGAGGATGCGCGACACTAGGGCCCGAGACCCAAGGCGCGAAGCCGTCGCGCCGCACGGAGGGACCGACCCAGTGGTCAAGGTGACGATGCCCCAGCTCGGCGAGAGCGTGGCCGAGGGGACGATCGGGAAGTGGCTCAAGAAGCCGGGCGACCACGTCGACAAGTACGAGCCCCTCCTCGAGGTCATCACCGACAAGGTCAACGCCGAGGTCCCGTCACCGTACGAGGGCACGCTGACCGAGATCCTCGTCGAGGAAGGCGCGACGGTCCCGAACAACGCCGAGATCGCGGTCATCGACGAGGTCGGCGGTGAGGCGGCGAAGGCGCCCGCCGCCGTGGCCCCGGCCGACGCCCCCGCCCCGCCCCC
>JBEPVB010000106.1:0-7483 GCA_041691215.1 Chloroflexota bacterium | reverse complement strand
GCGGCCGAGAAGGCGAAGATCGAGCTCAGCTCGACGATGTCGACCGAGATCAACCTGCCGTACGTGACCGCTGATGCGTCCGGGCCGAAGCACCTCGTCATGACCCTCTCGCGGGCCAAGCTCCAGGACCTCGTGGGCGATCTCGTCGACAAGACGAAGGGCCCCGTCCTCGCGGCCCTCAAGGACGCCGGCCTCAAGCCGGCCGATATCGACGAGGTCATCCTCGTCGGTGGCATGACCCGTATGCCGGCCGTCCAGGAGCTGGTCAAGACACTCTTCGGGAAGGAGCCCCATCGCGGGGTCAACCCCGACGAGGTCGTCGCGGTCGGGGCGGCCATCCAGGCCGGCGTGCTCGGCGGCGAGGTCAAGGACGTCCTCCTCCTCGACGTCACGCCGCTGTCGCTCGGGATCGAGACCCTCGGTGGGGTCATGACCCGGCTGATCGATCGGAACACGACGATCCCGACGTCGAAGTCGCAGACGTTCTCGACGGCCTCGGACAACCAGAGCCAGGTGGAGATCCACGTCCTCCAAGGGGAACGCGACTTCGCCCAGGACAACAAGACCCTTGGCCGGTTCATCCTCGACGGGATCCCGCCCGCACCCCGGGGGATCCCCCAGGTCGAAGTGACCTTCGACATCGACGCCAACGGGATCCTCGACGTGAAGGCCAAGGACCGGGCGACCTCCAAGGAGCAGCAGGTCCGGATCACGGCCTCGTCAATGCTCGACAAGGCGGCCGTGGACCAGATGGTCCGCGACGCCCAGGAGCACGCCGAAGAGGACAAGAAGCGGCGCGAGGAGGTCGAGACCCGCAACCAGGCGGAGCAGCTGACCTACCAGGCCGAGAAGACGCTCAAGGATCTCGGCGACAAGGTGCCGGCCGAGGACCGGGCCGAGGTCGAGACCAAGGTCGCGACGGTTCGCGAAGCCCTCAAGGGCGACGACGCCGACGCGGTCAAGGTTGCGGCCGAGGCGCTCGTCGAGACGTTGTCGCGGGTCGGCGCGGCGGCCTACCAGGCCGCGGCGGCGGCCGGCGAGGCCGGTCCCGATGGGTTCAACCCGAGCGGCGGCGACGCCTTCACCGGCGACGACGCCGGGTCGGGCGAGGGTGCTGGCGCCGCAGCCGGCGCCGGAGGCGCCGGCGACGAGACGGTCGAAGGAGAGTTCAAGGAGGTCTGACGACCGGCGCCGACCTCGCCCAATTGGCGGCCCGGCCCGGTCACTCGGGCGGGCCGTTCGATTCCGGGGAGACGCGCCACGAGGCGATGCGGGCCACCGGCAGGCTGCCGATCGCCGTCCGCCGCCGCGGCAAGGTCCAGGCGACGGCGCACAGGCGACGGCGCACGAATGACGCATCGTGGATCGCCATCGCCGCCGCCGGCCTACCGGTTCCGACCGCCTGGTCGAGCGAGCCACCGCCGGCGCGGTAGGATTCGCCGCCATGCCGATCGACCCAGCGTCGCCGTCGCTCATCCATGCTCGCGCCCTGACCAAGCGGTTCGGCACGTTCACGGCGGTCGATGCCGTCGATTTCGACGTGGCGCCTGGCGAGGCCTTCGGCTTCCTGGGGCCCAATGGCGCCGGCAAGACCTCGACGATGCGAATGATCGGCTGCACCTCCCCGAGCAGCGGTGGCACGCTCACGGTCCTGGGCATGGATCCGGCGATCCAGGGCCCGGAGATCCGCAGCCGGCTCGGCGTCGTGCCCCAGGCGGACACCCTCGACGAAGAGCTGACCGTCCGGGAGAACCTCCTGATCTACGGCCGCTACTTCGGCCTGAGCCGGTCGGAATGCGCCCGACGCGCGGACGAGCTCCTCGACTTCGCCCAGCTCACCGAACGACGCGACAGCCTCGTCGAGCCGCTCAGCGGCGGGATGAAGCGCCGCCTGACGATCGCTCGCTCCCTCATCAACGAGCCGGACATGATGCTCCTCGACGAGCCGACGACCGGCCTCGATCCCCAGGCTCGCCATCTGCTCTGGGATCGCCTGTATCGGCTGAAGCAGCGTGGCGTCACCCTCGTCCTGACGACCCACTACATGGACGAGGCCGAGCAGCTCTGCGATCGGCTCGTGGTCATGGACAAGGCCCGGATCGTGGCCGAAGGCTCACCCCGCTCGCTCATCGACCAGTACAGCACCCGCGAGGTCGCCGAGCTCCGCTTCCCGGTCGGCGTCCAGGAGACCCTCGACGGCAAGCTCGATGGGCTGGCCGATCGGATCGAGCACCTGCCGGACCGGGTCCTCCTGTACGCGGAGGATGGCGAGGCGGTGGCCGTCGCTGTGCACGAGCGAGGTCTCCGGCCCGAGACGGTCCTCGTCCGGCGCTCCACGCTCGAGGATGTCTTCCTGCGGCTCACCGGCCGCTCGCTCATCGAGTGAGGGCCTGAGCGGTGAGAGTGCCCGTGACGACGAACCGCCCGGACGTGCCTTCGCCCCTGGCCGGGGCACTCCATGTCTTCGAGCATCGCGCCTACGCCTACCGCCGCGCCTTCCGCGGCTCGCTCTTCAGCTCGTTCGTCAACCCGGCCCTGTTCCTCACGGCGATGGGCCTCGGGCTGGGCGGCATCGTCAACGCCCGGAGCCCAGCTGCCTTCGGCGGGATCACGTACATCCAGTTCCTGGCCCCCGGGCTCCTCGCCGGCTCGGCGATGCAGCAGGGATTCTTCGAAGCGTCGTTCCCGGTCATGCGCGGCCTCGTCTGGAACCGCACCTTCCACGCGATGCACGCGACGCCCATCGGGGCCCAAGCCGTCGCGGTCGGGACGCTCGCCTGGATCGCCTTCCGCCTGGCCCTCGTATCGGCCGTCTTCATGCTCGTGGCCTGGGTCTTCGGAGCCGTCGCGTCGCCGATGGTGGTCCTCGGCATCCCGGCGGCAGTCCTCACCGGCCTCGCCTTCGCCGGCGGGATGGGGGCCTACATGGCGACCCAGCGGCGGCCCGACAAGTTCAGCGCGATCTTCCGCTGGCTCATCACGCCCCTGTTCCTGTTCAGCGGGACGTTCTTCCCGATCGACAGCCTGCCGGCCCAGATCCGGCCGATCGCCTGGCTCTCGCCGCTCTGGCACGGCGTGGAGCTGACCCGGGCGGCCTCGCTCGGGACGCTCCTGGACGACCCGTGGGCGGCCCTGGCCCACCTCACCGTCCTCGTGGCCCTCGTCGCCGTCGGGGGCTGGCTGTTCATCCGGAACGTCGAGCGGAAGCTCGACGCATGAGCGCCCTGGCGGGCACGCCGGCCGGTCGAGCCGAGCCGCAGGCCGGTCGGTCGGTGCCCCGAGCCTGGCACCTGATCGAGCGGAACCTGTTCGTCTATCGGCGGACCTGGACGATCATCGTCTCGGGCTTCTTCGAGCCGCTCTTCTACCTGGGCGGGATCGGCTACGGCCTCGGCCGCCTCGTCGGCGAGGTCGCTGGGCCCGGTGGCCATCCGATCCCGTACGCGATGTTCATCGCTCCAGCGCTCCTCGCGACCGGAGCGATGAACGGCGCGGTCGCCGAGGCGACCTTCAACTTCTACTTCAAGCTCCGCTACAACCGAACCTTCCAGTCGATCCTGGCAACGCCGCTGGGGGTCCGGGACGTCGCGATCGGGGAGCTCGCCTGGGCCCTCGTCCGGGGCGGCCTCTACGCCTTCGGGTTCATCGGCGTCATCTGGGTCCTCGGCCTCATCGCCTCCCCCTGGGCGATCCTCGCCTTGCCGGCCGCCCTCCTGCTCGGCTTCGCCACCGGGGCGGTCGGAATGGCCGCGACGAGCTACATGCGGACACCCCAGGACTTCGACCTCATCAACATCATCACCCTGCCGATGTTCCTGTTCTCGGCCACCTTCTACCCGCTCTCCACGTACCCGCCGGCGATCCAGGCGATCGTCAGCTGGACCCCGCTGTACCAGGGAGTCGACCTCATCCGGGGCCTGACCATCGGCGTCGTCGGCCCCGAGTCGGTCGTCCACGTTGCGTACCTGCTCGTGATGGGCTTCCTCGGCCTGTGGGTCACGTCACGGCGCCTCGATCGAGTGCTACTGAAGTAGCGTGGTGCCAGGGTGACGGCGTCCTCGCCGGCCGCGCGGGCGGCATCCTCGCCGGCCTCGCGCGCGGCGGCTCTCCAGGCGCTCCGGGACGAGATCGTCGAGTGCCGGCGCTGTCCCCGTCTGGTCGCCTGGCGGGAGCAGGTGGCACGCGAGAAGGTCCTGCGATACCGCGACGAGACCTACTGGGGCCGGCCCGCCCCCGGCTTCGGCGACCCGGATGCGCGACTCCTCATCGTCGGTCTCGCGCCCGCCGCCCACGGCGCCAACCGGACGGGCCGGGTCTTCACCGGCGACGCCTCGGGCGACTTCCTGTGGCGGGCGCTCCATGAGCTCGGCATGGCCGATCGACCCTCCAGCCGGCGTGCCGACGACGGGCTCACCCTGACCGGCGTCCGGATCGCGGCGGCGGTCCGCTGTGCCCCGCCGCTCAACAAGCCGACGATCGAGGAGCGCGACACGTGTGCGCCGTTCCTCTCCCGGGAGATCGAGATCCTCGACCAGGTCCGGGTCATCGTGGCCCTTGGCCAGTTCGGCTGGAACGCGGTCCTGCGGGTCCTCGCCCAGGCCGGCGAGCCGGTCCCGCGCCCACGGCCGCGGTTCGGCCACGGGGCTGAGGTCCGAATCGGCGAACGGATCCTCGTCGGCTCGTTCCATCCGAGCCAGCAGAACACGTTCACCCGCGTGCTCACGACCTCGATGTTCACGTCGGTGCTGGCTCGCGCCCAGGCCGTGGCCGGGTTGCGGGCGGGTCAGGCCGCGGATCCTGCTCCGGCGAGCCAGCCATCGACGTAGGTATCCAGCCTTACGAATTCCACGCCGTCGAGCCCTCGGGCCGTGGCGATGAACGCCTCCAGCATCGCCATTCGATGGCCGCGCCCGATGCACTCCGGGTGCATCGTGATCGTCAGGAGGCCGCCCGGAGCGTGCTCCCAGGCGTAGCGAAGCTCGCCGGTCCAGATCTCGAGGACGCGGGACGGCGCCGCCAGCGCGTCACGACCGGGCGCGGGCTCGAAGAAGGGCCAGTCGTCGAGGCCCCAATAGACCGGCACCTGGACGAGGTTGCCCTCGGTGCCGAAGGCCGTGCCGTCCTCGATCGTATGTCGATCGCCATGGCGGACCCGGAACAGCCGGTAGTCGTCGGCCATGAGCGATGAGTCGTAGGTGAAGCCGGCCGCCTCGACGAGCTCGAGCGTGTCCGGCCCGAGCGCCCAGTACGGGGCTCGATGTCCCCGCGGTGGGATGCCGGACGCGTCGCGGACCGCCCCGATGGCCCGGTCCAGGATGGCCCGCTGGTCGTCGGCGGGGAGCTCCGAGAAGTCCTCGTGGTACCAGCCATGGACGCCGAGCTCATGGCCATCGGCCAGGATGGCGTCGATGGTCTCGGGGAACGTCACCAGCGTATGCCCGGGCACGAACCAGGTGGCCGGGATCGCCTCCCGCCGGAGCAGCTCCAAAATGCGCGGCACGCCGACACGGGGTCCGAACTCACCGTGCGAGAACTTCACCGGCGGGTCGCCCCGACGGACGCTGTCGGAGAAGGCATCGTGATCGAAGGTCAGGGCAACCGTCAGACGGGGCATGTCCATCCCGCGATGGTAGCCCGAGCCCAGCGTCGGGAAGACTCACGCCGAAATTTCGATCGACCGTCGGCCCGCGACGCGGCTACGATGACGGCGTTCTCCGCCGCGCGCGACCTTGGGAGGGAGAGGGTGATGGGCGAGAAGGGCAATCTGTCCCTGGACAACCCCGTTTCGGCGCTCGATTCGCTGCCGCTTGACGCCCTGAAGGGCTCACCGGAAACGATGACCGCCTGGATGGATACGTACCTCAGGTACCGCGAGGTGCGGGAGACCTCCCGGGCCGCCGATGCGGCCGAGGCGATCGCCGACCAGACCCCACCCGAGGCCTGATCGCGACGTTCCGAACCCTGCAGCGCGGACCGGGGCATGACCATGCTCGCCCGTCGATCCAGCGTCTCGGCGCGCCTCCGGGCGGCCCTTGCCGCGGAGCGTGCGACCTCGGAGCCGAGGCCGCGCGCCGGGTCGATCGTCGGCGTCGAGCACGAATTCGTCGTCCGCCTCGATGGCCGTGTCGTCGACTTCCGCCAGGTCATCCATCGCCTGCCGATCCCCGGTCTGCGAATCGACGTCGTCGATCCCGACGCCTACCGGGGGCCGTGGGGCGGCACGATCACGACCGACGGTCCCGAGGCCGAGATCGCAACGCCGCCCATCACCGTTGGCCTCGGGGCAGCCACGCGCCTCGCCGCCATTGCATCGGCCGGTGCGGTCGCGCTCACGGCTGCCCTGCCAGGAGGTGCGACCCTCGAGGGCTACAGCACCCACATCTCGGTGGACGTTCCTCGCGGCAAAGAGGAACGCGCCGCTCGAGCGGTCGCCGAGCGCTGGGCCCCGGCGCTGACGTGGCTCCTCGACGGCCCGGAATCCCCAGGGCTTCTCGTTCGACCGCGGCCGGGCCGGGTCGAGATCGGCGGCGATTTCGTCGAAGGCTCGCGGCTCGGCCTGGCGGCCATCTTTGCGGTGGGTGCGGTTCGTGCTGCCGTCGAGGCTTCGCACCCGGCGGCGCGGCTACGCCGCTGGACGCGCCAGGGCCGTTCGCTCGCGATCCTCGCCAAGCTGGCCGTGCGGCCGGCGGCCGCGGTCGAGCGCTACGGCTGGTTCGTCGGCGACACGGAGCTGGGGGTCCCGCTCCATGCGAACGGCGTCGCGGCGGCCCTTCCCCTGGCCGCGGGCGGCGCCGTGCCGCTCATCGAGCACATCGCGCGAGCCTGGAAGGTCGCCCGCTCGATGCTCGGCGATATCGACCGTGAGACGCTCGCGCGCGTCGACGCGCTCATCGCCGCCGCGCCGGTCTGGCCCGGCACCGACCGCGCGACCGCGCTGCCCGACCAACCGCCGGGCCAGACGGATCCATCACTCGTTGCCTGGGTCTCGGCGTCGCGACACCACATCCGACCGCGGTTCGTCGCCACGCCGGCGATCATGTCCTGGGATTTCGTGGTCCTCCGACTCCGTGACGCGACGCACGAGGCGTTCGCGTGCCTGCCCCGCGACGTCTTGGGCGGCGCGCTGGCTGCGCTGGACAAGGGGCGGCTGGACGTCCTCCTGAGCGGCTACCTCCGAGCCGAGCAATCCGATGGCCGGATCCTCGCATCGTCGAAGCAGACCGTGGCGGCGGGCCTGTTCCAAGCCGTCGGCAAGGCGGCCAACCTCATGACGCCGGAGCGCGATCCGGCGGGCGGGGGCGGCAAGCGGCAGCGATCGAATGATCAACAGGCGAACCAGAGCTCCGCATCCGCCACCGAACCGCCGCCGCCCTCGTCGCCTGGCCTTGCTTCGAGCGCCGCCGGCACCGCGGCGCGGGGCGTCGCCGCAGCCGGCGCCGCCGGCGCCGCCGGCCTGACGATCCTGGGGCTGCCCGCTGCCGCT
>JBEPVB010000105.1:0-7522 GCA_041691215.1 Chloroflexota bacterium | reverse complement strand
CGACGAGGATCTCCTTGCGGGTCCGGTCGTTCTTGTACATGCCGACGACCTGGGGCATCGTCATGTGGGATTCGTCGGCCACCAGGAGCCAGTCCGGCGGGAAGTAGTCGAGGAGGGTCCAGGGCCGGCTGCCGGCCTCCCGGCGCGAGAGGTGCCGGGAGTAGTTCTCGACACCCGAGCAGTAGCCCAGCTCGCGGAGCATCTCGAGGTCGAAGGTCGTCCGCTGGCGAAGCCGGGCGCCCTCGAGGGCGCGGCCCTCGGCCTCGAGCTGGCCGACGCGCTCCTCCATCTCGGCCTCGATGTCGACGATCGCGGCCTGGAGCTTGTCGGCCGGCGTCACGTAGTGGGTGGCCGGATAGACGTTGATGTCCTTGCGTTCGGCGAGGAGCTCGCCGGTCAGCGGATCCAGCTCGGTGATGCGCTCGACCTCGTCGCCGAAGAACTCCACCCGGACAAGGCGCTCTTCCGACGCGGGCTGGAACTCGAGGGTGTCCCCGCGGACGCGAAAGCGCGCCCGCGTGAGGGCCTGGTCGTTGCGCTGGTACTGGAGGTCGACGAGGTGCCGGAGGACGGCATCGCGGCGGTACTGGCCGCCGACCCGGAGGCGGAGGACGGTGGCCCCGTAGTCGACCGGGGCGCCGATGCCGTAGATGCAGCTCACCGAAGCCACGACGATGACGTCGCGCCGCTCGAACAGGGCGTGCGTCGCCGCGTGACGAAGGCGGTCGATCTCGTCGTTGCGGCTGGAGTCCTTCTCGATGTACGTGTCCGACCGGGGCAGGTAGGCCTCCGGCTGGTAGTAGTCGAAGTAGCTGACGAAGTACTCGACGGCGTTCTCGGGGAAGAACTCGCGGAGCTCGGCGTACAGCTGGGCCGCGAGCGTCTTGTTGTGGGCCAGGACGAGGGTCGGCCGATTGGCGGCCTGGATGGTCCAGGCGATCGTCGCCGTCTTGCCCGTCCCGGTGGCCCCGAGGAGGGTCTGGTGGCGGAGCCCCTTGCTCAGGCCGTCCGTGAGGCGGGCAATTGCCTCGGGCTGGTCTCCGGTGGGTTCGAAGGGGGCGACGAGCTTGAAGTCCGGCACTCGCCAAGTTTAGCAGACCCGAACGTATATAGAACGCCTGTTCGGCCGGACCCTTGGCGCGACCTGGAGGTACTCGGTACCCATATTCCGGCACCACCTGCGGCCCGAGACTCACCAGAGACGCGTCGCTTCGAGGTCGGTATTCGTCCATGCGCATCAGGAGCCGGTTCAGCCGGATCCGCGGCCGCCCGCGGGCCGAGGGCCAGAGCCTTGTCGAGTTCTCGCTCGTTCTCACGCCCCTCTTCCTGATCCTGCTCGGAATCATCCAGTTCGGGTTCATCTTCAACTCGTACATCACGATCGCCAACGCGACCCGCGAGGGGGCGCGTGAAGGCTCGATCTACATCTACCTGCAGTCGCAATCCAAGGCCGCCAACGACGCGGCTCGGAACAGCGAGATCCTCAGCACGATCCAGGGTTCGATGAACCTGCTCTCGCCGACGACGCCCCATTTCACGACCAGCGGCACGTGGAGCCAGAGCGGCGACGTGTTCACCAACGGTGACCTCACCATCACCTACGCCATTCCCGCGGCGGTGACATCGAGCGACCCACGAACGGGCGAGACCGTCACGGTCCGCGTCCGCTACCACCAGGACCTGATGATCCCCCTGATCTCGGCCCTCCTGCCAAAGGACGGCAGTGGCCGGATGATCCTGACCGGCGAAGTCACGATGGTCCTCAACTGATGGGCCGGAGCGAGCGGACGGCGAGCCGCGGCCAGGTCCTCGTCATCTTTGCCCTCGGCGTGACCGGCCTGCTCGCGGCCGCCGGCGTGGCCGTCGACATCGGTCGCTTCTACAGCGAGCGGCGCTTCCTCCAGAACTCGGCCGACGCCGCGGCCCTGGCGGCGGCCAACGCGCTCATCTCCGGGGCGACGACCAGCGCGGCCATCACCTCGGCCCAGAACGTCCTGACCACGAACTTCGCCGGCGATCCCAACGGGACCATCCCGTCCCTGCCACCGAGCACGCCGTCCTATGCCACTGGTCACTCGGGCGACGACGCCTACCTGACCAACGGCATCGTGATCTCTGGCGGGACGATCCGGGTCGCCGTCACGAACGCCATCGGCTACACCTTCGGCCGGGTGATCGGGCTCGGCAACCAGCCCATCACGGCCCAGGCAATGGCCCGGCTCCAGGGCGACCTCCTGCCCATCGCCGTCCGGCGCTTCGTGAACACCCCCGGCCCGAACGCCGGGGCCGCCGGGACCTACCCCTGCTCGGACAACCCGAGCGGCTTCAGCGACTACTTCGCGACCGAGCTGACGGACTGCATGGGCACGGAGGCCGATGCCTCGTTGCGCTCCACGCCGAACGCGGGCTCGGCCTTCGACTCGGTCGATCCAGGTTCGGACTCCGCCAACCACGGGCCGGTCGTCGACATCCTCGGCCAGGGCGCCCAGCCCAACAACGGGGCCGATTTTCGGGGCTTCGTTGCCCTCGACATCCGCAACTTCCAGTCGTCGAGCTCGCAGCTCTACTACAACGAGGTCACGGCCGGGACGAACGCGAACACCCTCAAGGCCGTGGAGGCGGGCTGGATCGCGAGCGGCTACCCCGGCCCGATGTTCCCGTCGATCATCTCGCCGCCCGATCCCAACGATCAGGTCGCCATCATGTCGGGCAACTCGACGGGCATCGTCATCAGCGCCATGCAATCGCGGTTCGCCCTGGGCCAGGAGATCCTCGTTGCCGTCTACCCCGGCAACGTCATGGCCATCCCCGACTTCACCCTCGCGCCGCCGGCTGAGCTCGACCTGCCGACCTCGGGCACGACCGCCAGCGCCGGGACCCTCAAGGCCGGCCGCAACCAGGCCTTTTCCGGCCAGGTGACGCTGAGCACGATCGGCGATCCGCTGGATCCCCAGAACCCGATGACCACGGGCGCAATGTCGGCCGCGCCGATCACCTACAACCCCAACCCGGTGACGCCATCCCTGGGCGCCGGCACGAGCGTCGCCCTCCAGAACGTGACCACCACCGGAGGGGTCGCCGGGATCTACACCATCTGGGTCCAGGGCCAGGCCGGAAGCCCGTACCTGACGACGAAGATCCAGCCCGTGGCCGTGAAGATCGGGACCGTCACCAAGGACTTCACGTTCACCTCCAACGCATCGAACGCGGACGTCGCCTCCGGTGCCACGGCGACCTTCGACCTCCAGCTGGTGAACAGCCCCAACAAGAACACCAACTTCGGCAACCCGGTGACCCTCTCGGTCGACACCCCGCTGCCGGTGGGTGTCGGACCGATCTCCTTCACCTCGACCTCGGTCAGCCCGTCCAAGGCGGGCACCCACTCGACGCTGTCGATCAACACCGGGACGCTCGCGCCCGGCCTCTACACCTTCACCCTCCGGGCCGCCGGTACGAACACCGACAGCCCGGCCCACAAGGTCAGCCACCTCTTCCAAGTGACCCTCAACGTGGGCGGCAGCGGCAGCGGCGGCAACCAGGAATACGTCGACATCTCGGGCTTCGCGGTCATGCGGATCGCGGCCATCGACGCCAACACGGTTTCCGCCTATGCCATCACGCCGGTCATCACCGACATGAACGATCCCCAGCTCCGTCGCGGTCAGGTGGCGCGGCTGGTGCCCTGGAACTAGGCCGGGCAGGGCACGGCATCCATCCGGACGCGGCGACGCGGCCCGGGACCACGGGAGGCATTTCGATCCATGGAGATGGAGTACAAGGACCAGAGCGGCCGGCGCGGCAAGTACATCATCGTGCTCGGGCTCGTCCTCGCGGTCGGCGCCGGCGCGGCGGCCTTCTTCCTCATCAACGCGGCCCAGCAGAGCGCCGGTCAGGGCTCCCTGCAAAAGGTCAGCGTCGTCGTCGCGGCGCGGGCCATCCCGGCCCGCAAGCCGATCGAGTCCGAGGACCTCGCGGTCCGTGAGGTGCCCCTCGATCCGACGAACGGCCAGAGCGTCGTCACCAAGACCTCCGACCTCATCGGCAAGGTCCTCGCGGTCACGGTCCTCAAGGACCAGCTCGTGACGACGAACCTCATCGCCTCGAGCAGCGCCTCGACCGGCTTCTCGATCCTCCAACCGAATGAGACGGTCGGCCCGAGCTCGGAGGCCTGGCGGGCGGTGTCCCTCACCATCACCCCGCCCCAGGCGGTCGGCGGCCTCCTCGAAGCGGGCGAGACGGTCGACGTCTTCGTGACCGCGACGGTCAACGTCCCCCTCGAGCTCACGACGAAGGGCAAGTACTACACCGACCGCTCGACCAAGATCACGTACCAGAACGTCCTCATCCTTGCCCGCTCCGGGGACTTCTACATCGTCCGGGCCTCCATCGCGATCGCCGAGGAGATCAGCCACCTCCAGGCCAGCGGCAATGCCACCTTCAGCGCGGCGCTCCGGCCTGCCGAGGACGTTCGGACGGTGGATGCCTCGAAGCTCGGCTCGACGACCAACCTCATCATCACCAAGTACGGCCTCCCGATCCCGGAGACCTACCCGGCCGGCGGCGGCGCGTTCTCGACGCTCCCGCCCATCCAGGCGAGCCCGTCACCCTCGCCGATCGCCCCCTCGCCGACCCCCTGACGTTGGCGCGGAGGGCGGGCGTCTGTCGGCGCCCCGTTCATCTTCGCGCCGCTGACCCGGCGCGCCTCCCGCCACCCGGTCCGCCTCGCGGACCGGGTGGCCTTGTTCATTTCCCGCGCTCGAGGTCCAGCGCGGCCCGATAGGCGGCGATGACCACGGCCCGGGTCGCGTCGCGCGTCGAGCTGGTATCGATCACCCGGGTCGCGATCGGCCGAGCCGCCTCGATGAGCCGGCCCTGGGCCGCGATCCGCTCCGCGGCGTCGGCGTCGGCCAGGCCCCGGGAATCGAGCCGGGCGCGTTGGGTCGCGGCCTCGCAGGTGACCAGCCAGACCTCGTCGCAGAGCGCCGCCAGGCCGCCTTCCACGAGTCGGATGGCCTCGACCACGATGGCCGGCGCGCCCGCCACTGTGGCAGCGTCGAGGGCAGCCAGGATCCGCTCCCTGATCGCCGGACGCAGGAGCGCCTCGAGGGTCGCCAGGGCCTCGGGGTCGGCGAAGACGATCCGGCCCAGGGCCGCCCGGTCGAGCGATCCGTCGTCGGCCCGGACCGCGGGGCCGAACCGCTCCAGCACGTCGGCGAGGGCCGGCTCGCCCGGCTCGACGACCGCGCGAGCCACCTGGTCGGCATCGACGACCGTCGCCCCCAGCTCGGCAAGCCAGCCGGCGACGGTTGACTTGCCGCAGCCGATCGGCCCGGTGATCCCGATTCGAACCGTCACGGGGCCCGCTCCTCGAGCGCCAGCCAGGCATCTTCCGCGCCGCTGAGGGCGACCTCGACATCGGCCAGCTCGCTGGTGATCCGGCGGAGCTCGACGAAGTTGGCCTGGACGCCCGGGTCGCCCATGGCCAGCTCGAGGTGGTTCTTGCGCAGGTGGAGCCGGGTCAGCTCGGCATCTACCGCCTCCCGTTGGCGTCGGTAGGCGTCCTTCGAGAGTCGCGGGCCCCGGGCGACGGCCGCCGCCCGCGCGCCCGTCGGTCGCGCCACGGCCGTGCTCGCGGCGATCGCGGCCCGGTTCGCGGTGGCCGCGACAGCGGTCGAGCCAGCCCTGGCCCCCGCCGAGGTCGTTCCGTACGTCGTTCCGTGGGGCGGCGCCGCCCGCCGGGCTCCAGAGCCACGGCCGGGCTCCGGATGGAGCCGTCGGCGTTCGCTCTCCACCGCGGCCGCGACGGTCCAGCCGCCCGCGGCCGCCTCGCGCCAGGCCCGGTAGCCGCCATCGAAGGCCGCGACGAGACCGCCATCCACGACCCACAGGCGGTCGCAGATGGTCTCGAGGAAGCGGCGGTCGTGGGAGACGACGAGGATCGTGGCCGGGCTGTCCCGGAGGAAGGCCTCGATCGCCTCGCGGGCGACGACATCGAGGTGGTTCGTCGGCTCGTCGAGCAGGAGCAGGTTGGCCGGGGTGATCCCGAGGAGGGCCAGCTCCAGGCGGCTCCGCTCGCCGCCCGAGAGCAGCCGGATCTCCTTGAGGGGGTCGTCGCCGCGGAAGAGGAAGCGAGCAAGGTAGCCGCGGGCCTCGCCGGGCGTGATCGGCACGGCCTCGAGGACGGCCTCGAGAACGGTCGCTCCGGGCAGGCCCGCGGCACGGAGCTGGGCGAGGTAGCCGAGCTGGACCCCGTTGCCGAAGCTCAGCCCGCCGTCGAGCGGCGGCAGGTCCCCGGCGATCGTCCGGAGGAGGGTCGTCTTGCCCGCCCCGTTGGGCCCCACGATCCCGATCCGCTCGCCGCGATCGGCGGCCAGAAACGGCGCCGTCGCGACCCGGGCCGGCAGCCCCGCGCTGCCCCGCTCGGGCAGGTAGCCGACGACGAGATCGTCCACCCGGACCGCCACCTCGCCCGATCGGGACGGTCCCCCACCGACGAGCGAGGCCTGGGGCAGGCGGAGGCGACGGGAGGCCCTGGGTGCCTCGACCTCGGTGACCTGGAGCCGCTCGAGGCGGGCTTCGTGCTCGTGCATCTTGGAGAACTTCCGATGGCTCCGATAGCGTTGGACGAGCTCCCGCTCACGGGCGATCTGGGCCTCGTGCGACCCGGCGTCCTTGGCCGCCCGCGCATCACGCTCCTCGCGTTGGCGGTGGTAGGCGCTGTAGTCGCCCCGGAAAACGGAGATCCGGCGATCCCGAAGCTCCCAGACGCGGGTCACCGTGGCGTCGAGGAAGGCCCGGTCGTGGGAGGCCACGAGGAGGGAACCGGCACGGCGGCGAAGGTGCTCCTCGAGCCACTCGAGCGCCCCGATGTCGAGGTGGTTGGTGGGCTCGTCGAGGAGGAGGAGCTCGGGATCGGCGATGACGAGGCGGGCCAGCGCCGCTCGGGTCTGCTCGCCGCCCGAGAGGGCGCTCGGTGGCCGGGCCACCTCGTCGGTCGTGAAGCCCAGCCCGGACAGGGCGGCATCGACCCGCTGATCGAGGGTGTAGCCGCCGAGGACCTCGAAGTGATGCTGGAGGTCGGCATAGCCCGGCTCGGCGACCCGGCCCGCGGCCTCGAGCGAGGCCAACTCCTCGGCCATCTTCTCGAGGTGGGCGGCGCCGTGGCGGACCGCAGTCCGGACGTCGGGCGAGGCCATGAAGACGGCGTCGAGATGGGCCTCCTGGGCCAGCATGCCGAGGGTCAGGCCGCGCTTCCGATGGACCTCGCCGAGATCCGGTTCGTCGATTCCGGCGGCAATCCGCATCAGGGTCGTCTTGCCCGCGCCGTTGGGACCGACGAGGCCGATCCGATCGCCGAGGGCGATCGAGGCGTCGATGCCGGCCAGGATCACGAAGGTGCCGACCTCGCGCGTCACGCCGGTCAGCCGCAGGATCGACATCAGCGATCGCCCGCTGACCGGGGTCGCCGGCGGCGCGCGACGCCGGCGCCGGCGCCGGCCGTCGAGGCGCGCGCGGCCGCTCG
>JBEPVB010000104.1:0-7525 GCA_041691215.1 Chloroflexota bacterium | reverse complement strand
GTCGATCGCAAGAAGATGGAGATGACCCAGGACGTGATGGCCAACAGCCTCGTCTACTGGGTCCAGGACCTCTACCGCCGCGGATTCCTGGGCCAGGGCTCCAAGATCTACGCCATGACCTCGGAGGGCTCGAGCCGCGTGGTGCCCTCGTACGGGGTCGTCTCGTCGGCCAAGGCTGCGCTCGAGAGCCACATTCGGCAGCTGGCGATGGAGCTGGCACGCAAGGGCATCGGCGCTACGGCGAATTCGATCCGGGCGGGCGTCACGATCACGCCGGCCCTCCTCAAGATCCCCGAATCGCAGCAGATGATCGACTTCACCATGAAACGCAACCCGACCGGCCGGATGACTACACCCCAGGACGTGGCCAAAGCCATCGTCGTGCTCTCTGGCGAGGGCACTGACTTCATCAACGGCGACATCATCAGCGTCGACGGTGGCGAGTTCGTCACGGGCGCCTGACGCGTGAGCGACTCCATCGTGGCGTTCTATGCAGACCGGGGCAACTACAACCGCCGCGTCGCCGAGCACCTTCGGGGCCTATCGGCTGATGACCTCGCGCTCGGCTCCGGCAAGGGCGAGGACAGCTGGCCGATCTGGGCGATCGCGGCCCACACCGTCGGGGCCTGCGTTTTCTGGCTCTGCCATGTCTTCGGCGAGCCGGGAGCGGAGGCGACGCCGTTCATGGATCCGACCGGCTTCGGCTGGGAGGACGATCTCGATCACGTCCGGTCTGCCGACGAGGTAGCCGACGCCTGGGAGTCGACGTGGACGGTGGTCCAGGTTTGCCTCGACCGCTGGACGACTGATTCGCTCGGCCAGACGGTTCGTCGCGAGGGCCGGACGGGCGTCCAGGTCCACAGCCGACAGTCGATCCTGCTCCGTCTCATAATCCATGAGGGCTACCACGCGGGCGAGATCGCCCTCATCGAAGGCATCAATGGACGACCGCAGCTCGATCTGTGGCCCGCACTGGATTGGCTCGCTCCAGGGACCTGACCGCGACCTCGCGTCGGTCGGCGGCGCCCGCAGGCCGGTGCCGACGGAATTAGGCTGGCGTGCTGGCGGCCTTCGCGACGTCGCCGATGATCTTCGCGAGCTCGGCCGGACGCGACCACATCGGCCAATGGCTGGTTGGCAGGTCGATCCAGGTCACGTTGCGCAGCTCCGGGATGCCGGCGAGGAACGCCCATTCGGGATGCTCACGCGCGTAGGACTGGTACTGCTCGGCGCTAAAGCCGGTGCAGATCAGGGTGCTCGGGATGTCACGGCGGGCGTCGTTGGTCAGCTCGATCGCCTCCCGGAGGACGCCGCCGGGGACCGGCACGGCTCGCTGCCGGAAGGTCTCCTGCTGCTCCTCGTTGAGGCCGTCGAGGTTCTCCTCCTCGGCCACCGACGCCCAATCGAGGGGCTTGTCGAGGTCCTTGAAGTCGGGATCGAGGGCACCCACTCCGGGGGCGGTGTCGACGTAGACCATCGCCGCGATTCGATCAGGTACGCGGTCACTCGCCGCGTAACCGGAGAAGCCGCTTGCGCTGTGAACCGCGAGGACGACGGGCGCGGCGGCGGATTCGACGGCCGCCACGATCGCGTCGACGTGGTCCGACAGGGTGATCCCCGACCGGTCGGCGTCGACGGATTCGAGACCAGGCAAGGTCAGCGCGGTGACGTCGTGGCCAGCGGCGCGGAGGATCGCCGCGACTTCGTCCCACGCCCAGGCGCCGAGCCAGAACCCGGGGACCAGGATGATCGGTGGGCTCTGCATGTCCCCGAGTCTAGTGAGTGGCACCGGCGCGGGCATTGCAACAGCGTCGCTAGGGACCGCCCCCGGCGTAGCCGGTCAGCTCGACATAGGCCTCGCCGCCGACCGGCGTTCCCGCCCGCGTCGCCAACACGATCTGCGAGCCCTCCCAATAGACGACCCCGGTCGTCGGCCGGGTGTCGAGCTCCTGATCGGCGACGGTCGGCGTGAGCCCGATGACGACGTTCTCGCCGGGGATCCGGATCGTCCAGGCGGCGGGATAGACGGCCCCGGTCGTCGGGCTGGTCCAGGTCCGGTCGGGGGTGGCCTCGACCGTCACATCGGCGGGTCCGAGATGCTGGGCCGAACCGTCGAGGCCGACGAGGGTTCCGTACGCCAGGGCGAGCGTTCCGTCGGCGGCCCGGACCCGCGAGACGGTCAGGTCAGTCCCGTCGGCGAGGTTCACCGCGAACCAGTCCCAGCCGCCCCCGCCAACCGAGATGAAGTCGCCCCATTGGTGATCGAACCAGGCCTCGCCTGTGACCGACAGGCGGTGGCCGCCGATCGTCAAGCTGCCGGTCGCGTCGAGCCTCGTCCGCGAGTAGTAATACGAGCCGCCGGCCGGGCCGAAGTCGACCCAGCCGTCTGTGTCCTCGAGGACCGGCGGCTTGGTCGAGATGAGGCTGAGATCCAGGGTGGACCCGTCGTCGAGGGCGCCGTGGAGCCGGTCCGGCCCGACCGAGTTCGCCATCGTCCACGAATCGACCGCCGCGCCCGCTGCGGCGAGCGGACCGGCGCCCCGGATCGCCAGGCTGAAGGCCGTTCCGCCCGGGGGCGATTGGTCCACCTCTGGCCCGACCTCGCTCCGCTGGGCGAAGCCGAACGAGCCATGGGTCTCGTTCGTCAAGGCCAGGTGGGAGGCCCAGCTGACGGGAAAGCCGCCTCGTTCCGCCCGGAAGATGACGAACTCGAAGCCCCAGCGGCCGCCCGAGGCATCGACGACGTGCCCGGTGTAGTACCACCACTCGGTGAGCCGGTCGTGCGGCGCGTCGTCGGGCGGAAAGGTGATCGGGCGCGGGTCGGAGACATGCGACGGAGCGGGCGAGGCGCTCGGCGGTTGCGCCAGCGGCGCCGTCGGGTTGGCCAGGATCGGGCCGGCGCACCCGACCAGCAGGAGGCCCCCGACGGCGAGCGTGAGGAGCCTCGGGCCTCGGCGCCTCCACCTGGCGCCGGCGCCGCCGATCATTCGACCGCCTCCCGATCGGCGATGTCGGGGAGTCGCCGAGCAAGGGACCCCGGCACCCACCAGTTCCAGCGGCCGAGGAGGCGCATGGTGGCCGGGACGAGCAGGGCCCGAACAACCGTGGCATCGAGGGCGACGGCGATCGCAATGCCCAGGCCGAGGGCCTTGATGAGAACGATGTCGGCGAATGCGAAGGAGCCCGCGACGACGACCACGATGACCGCGGCCGAGGTCACGATCCGGCCGCTCCGCTCCAGGCCGTGGGCCACCGCGGCTCGATTGTCGCCCGTCCGATCCCACGTCTCGCGCATTCGGGTGAGCAGGAAGACCTCGTAGTCCATCGACAGCCCGAAGAGGACGCAGAAGAGGATGACCGGCTGGGTCGTCTCGACGAAGCCCAGCGGCCGCGTGCCGAGGATGGCCGAGAGGTTGCCGTCCTGGAAGATCCAGACGAGTGCCCCGAAGGAGGCCGTGATGGAGAGGCCGTTCATGACCAGGGCCTTCAACGGCAGGATCGCCGAGCGGAGCAGGACGAACAGCACCAGGTAGGTGCTGACGAGGATGAAGACGGCCGTCCGAGGGAAGTCGGTGGCGATGCCGGCCACGACGTCCTCGACATCCGCAGCTCCGCCCCCGACGAGGACGTGGATCCGAGGTGGCGGGGCGAGGGACCCGCGTCCGGACCGGAGGTCCTGCACGAGCTCCCGGCCCGGTTGCTCGTTGGCGCTGTACGGCGTGGTGATCGAGAACGCGGTGAAGCTGCCTTTCGTGGTCGCCGCCAGCGACTGCTGCACGAATCGATCCGGTGGCCCGCCCGCGCTCGCGTACAGGAGCTGGTACTGCCTGAGGCCCAAGCGCGGGTCCACGTTCACCAGGCCATCGACCCGGCTGACCCGGGGGTCGGCCGCCAGCCGTCGCGAGTAGTCGTAGAGGCTGGCGAGGTTCCCAGCGGATGTCGCCGGTCCGGTGGTCTCGATGGCCAGCATGATCGGCGCGAAGGGACCAGGTCCGAAGGCCTCGGTCAGGCGGTCGAAGGCCTGGCGGGAGGGCACGGTCTCCGGCAGGATCGAGGCGTCGGGGGCGTTGAAGCGGACATGCAGGAACGGCGTCCCGAGCAGGAGCAGGAGGCCGAGGGTCGGGATGAGGACGGTCAGCGGCCGGTCCATGACCCGGTTCGCCAGCCGCGCCCAAGGCCCGTCGGTGCCGGTGACATTCGGGACGGGCCGGACCCGGAGGGCGTCCAGGCGCGTGCCGGCGATGGCCAGCAGGGCGGGCAGGAGGGTGAGCGCCGCGAGGACGGCGAACCCGACGACGAGCGCCCCGGCGATGCCGACCGAGCGCAGGATCATGAACTCGAAGAGGACCAGCCCCAGCAGTCCGAGGAGCACGGTCAGGCCCGAGAAGAAGACGGCTCGCCCGGCCGTTGCCATGGTCGCTGCCACGGCGTCCGGGACGGCCGCGGCCGTCCCGCCGCGGCGCTCCAGCTCCTCGCGGAAGCGGCTTGTCATGAGGAGCGAGTAATCGACGCCCAGGCCGAGGCCCAGGAGCGTCGCCAGGTTGAGGACGAAGATGCTCATGGGGTTGATCGAGGCAACCAGGAAGACCGCCGCCAGTGCCGTGACGACGGCGGCACCGCCGACCGCCAGGGGCAGGGCCGCGGCGACTACCGAACCGAAGACCAGCAGGAGGGCCAGCCCCGCCAGCGGCAGGGAGATGGCCTCGCTCCGCCGGAGATCCGATTCCGAGACCGCCTGGACGTCGCCGTAGAAGGCCGGGCCGCCGGCGATGCCGACCTCGAGCCCATCAGGATGGCCGAGTGCCGCCCGGAGGCCCGGCAGGGCCAGGGGCGAGTTATCGGCCGACAGGTCCACGTAGACGATGTCGTAGGCCGTGTGACCATCGCTCGAGACCTGTCGGGTCGCCAGGGCGTGGGAGACGATCGCCCCGACGTAGGGGGCCGCGGGAATGGCGGCCATCGCCTGGGCGGCCTTCGCTTCGAAGGCCGGCTCGCCGGCGCGAAGGGTCAGCGAGTGGAATACCACCGCGACCGCGGCCTCGGGGAGCCCGATCTGGTCGTGGAGGAGCTGCTTCGCGCGTGCCGATTCGAGGTCCTGGCGGATGAAGCCGCCCGATCTGAGGGCGCCACCCGTGCGCGTGGCCAGGGGGACGGCAGCGATGCCGACGAGGATCCAGGCCGCGACCACCCACCAGCGGCGCCGCGCCGCCCAGCGCCCCAGTCGCTCGAAGGCCGTCACCGGCGCCACGACACGGCCGGCGACGAGAGGGAAAGGCGCATCGCGGGGGCATCGTAGCGGCGGCGTCGCGTGCTAGCATTTTGGCCGTCGTCCGCCAGCCGTTCGAGGCCTGACGTGCAGCTGTTCACCCTCGCGTTCACCCACCCCATCGAGTTCGGGGCCTCCGTGACCGTCGTCACCCTGATGATCTTCATCGTGGCTCGGTCGGTGATGTCCGCCGATGGCGGCGCCGGCTGGACGAGGCGGATCACCGGCCCGAACGGCAAGTTCCTCTTCGGGATGCTCTTCGTGGCCTGGGCCGTGGTCTTCGGTGTCGGGCTGCAGCTCGTGCCCCACGAAGGTGCCAGCTCCCCGTACGGCGGCATCGGCCTCATCGCCATGTTCACCGGCTTCTTCGTGATGATGGGCTTCCTCTGGAGCGTGATCGGGGAATAGCCTCGACACGGCGGCGCGGGCGCGGCCCGGGTGGCCGCGCAACCCTGGAGCCGGCAAGAGTCAGCCGGGCTTCCGAACCACCCAGGCTTCCTCCGATGGCCACTTCCGGGCCCAGTCTGCGGTCACGTGCGGGTACCTCGCGCCGTCGACCGCGTCCGGCGGGGCCTGGATCTCCACCAGCCGTTCGATCTCGAAGCCGCTGTCCCGGAGGAGGCGGATCCACTCGCCGTGGGGAAGGTGGAACTCGACCGAGGTGTCGTCGGGCCAGATGGTCTGGTACATCCCGAAGAGCGGCCGCTGGAGCGCCTCCTTGGCCGGATCATCCTTGACGTACGCCTCGACCGCGAGCTGCATGATCAGGCCGTTGGTCAGGAACACGAGGCCGCCGCCGGGCCGGAGGAGGCGCGCCGCCTCGGGGACCCAGCGGTACGGATCGGCCCACAGCGCTGCTCCGTATTCGCTGACCGCGAAGTCGAAGCTGGCGTCGGGGAAGGCCGTTTCCTCGGCGTTTCCGAGGTGAACGGGGAACTCGAGATCGAACTCCTCCTGGAAGCGCCGCGCGGTTGCGAGCTGGGCCGGTGAGTTGTCGACCCCGACCGGACGCGCCCCGCGCCGAGCGAGCCATGCGGAGATATAGGCTGTCCCGCAGCCGAGCTCGATCGCGTCCTTGCCCTCGAGATCGTCGGGCAGGAGATGGAGCTCGGATTCGGGCACGCCCCAGATGCCCCAGCTCGGCTCGGCCGCGGCCCACGCTCGGTGGCCCGGGTCGATGTAGTCGGCGGCGTAGCGGTCCCACGCCTCGCGATTTGCCGCCACGTGCTCGGGCAGCGACTCGATGGGAGATTCGTCAGGCATGGGCGGGATGATAGGCGTCTGGACCGGGACGCCCCCTCCGGCTATGATCCCGGGACTATTCAGGTTGCATAGACTTTATGCGCCGCACGTCGCGGCCAGACCGGCCAGACCGGGCCAGACTCGGCTCGAAGCGCGAACGGCGGCGAGCGTGCCAGGAGACCGACCCATGGATGCCCAGGAGATCAAGGCAGCAGTCGCCCACCAGGCGGCCGCGGTCGCGGCGTCGGACGAGCCGTGGGTCAACCATCGCGATCCGGCACAGGCCGTCGGGCCGGACGGCCGCCCCGCCGTCAGCCGCCGAGCGCCCCTCTGGCAGGACGTGCCGGACGAGAAGTGGAACGACTGGCGCTGGCAGCTCAGCAACCGTGTCAACAGCCTCGAGGAAGTCGGGGCCGTCCTCAACCTCACCGACGAGGAGCGCGACGGGCTGTCCGAGACGGACAAGTTCCGGGTCGACATCACGCCCTACTTCATCAGCCTCATCGATCCCGACGATCCCGAGGACCCCATCCGCAAGCAGGTCATCCCCGTCGGCCGCGAGCGCGAGGCCTTCACGGCGATGATGGAGGACTCCCTGGCGGAGGACCGCCATTCCCCCGTTCCCGGCCTCGTCCACCGCTACCCGGATCGCGTCCTGATGCTCGTCACGACGCAATGCGCCAGCTACTGCCGCTACTGCACCCGCAGCCGAATCGTCGGCGACCCGACCCAGAACTTCAACAGCCGGGACCACGAGGCCCAGCTCGAGTACCTCCGCCGGACTCCCCAGGTGCGCGACGTCCTGATCTCCGGCGGCGACGGCCTGACCCTCGCCCCCAAGCTCTTCGAGAAGATCCTCCGTGGCCTCCGCGAGATCCCCCACATCGAGATCATCCGGATCGGGAGCCGCGTGCCGGTCTTCCTGCCCCAGCGCATCGACGATGAGCTCTGCGCGATGCTCGAGAAGTACCACCCCCTCTGGATCAACCTCCATTTCAACCATCCCAACGAGATCAC
>JBEPVB010000103.1:0-7798 GCA_041691215.1 Chloroflexota bacterium | reverse complement strand
CCGTCCCGAACTGGCGATCGCCGGCGTCGCCCAGGCCGGGCATGATGTAGCCCTTGTCGTTGAGCTGGCGATCGAGCGCGGCACAGTAGATCTCGACGTCGGGATGGGCGCTGGCGACAGCCTCCACGCCTTCGGGCGCGGCGATGAGGTTGACGAGCTTGATGCGGACCGCCCCCCAGCGCTTGAGGACCTCGATGGCCGCCGTGGCCGAGCCGCCGGTGGCCAGCATCGGATCGAGGATCAGGCAGAGATCGACGTTGGCCGAGTCGGGCAGCTTGTTGTAGTACTCGACCGGCCGGAGCGTCCGCTCGTCGCGGAAGAGGCCCAGGTGCCAGACCTGGGCGGTGGGCATCAGCTCGAGCATCGCGTCGACCATGCCGAGGCCGGCTCGCAGGATCGGCACCAGCCCGATCCGATCGGCCAACTCGGCGCCTGACATCGTCTCGAGCGGCGTCTTCACCTCGATGGGCCGCACCCGGGCGTCGGCCAGGGCTTCGTAGCCGAGGAGCCAGGACAGCTCGCGGACGACCTCCCGGAACTTCTTGGGCTCGGTCCTGTGATCGCGCAGGACTGCCAGCTTGTGGAGGATCGCCGGATGCTGGGAGACGTGGAGC
Organism: Chloroflexota bacterium; assembly: GCA_041691215.1. GTDB lineage: Bacteria > Chloroflexota > Limnocylindria > Limnocylindrales > CSP1-4 > UBA5189. Next base: position 7,184 of record JBEPVB010000103.1, on the reverse strand, counting down.
GTCGGCGTCGACATCGACGTGGGCCTCCGGCAGGGGAGAGGCTGCCGAAGCGCGGGCAGCCTCGGGTGGGGGCGTCCGCGGCATCGTAGCATCGGTCCGGACCCGTCCACCGGGCCTGGATTGACGCCCACCCGGCCTCTGACTACCGTTGCCCGGTACGGTCAGCCGGACCCGGACGGATGGCGTCGAGCGTGCCCACGAAACGTCGTCCGCCTGGTCGACCTGGCCGTTGCGCTTGGCGCTGGTTGGGGGCTCCGGCGTCCAGCGTTCCGATGCTCAGGCAGGAGGTTCCGCCAGTCGTGCCCGCAGCCGCCGATCGAGTCCGAACGCGGCGCACGGCGCCTCCCGTCCTCGTCCGCCAGGTTCGCAGTGGCGTCGAGGAGAGCGTCCACCGGGGCGATATCGTCGAGGTGGACGTCGAGGGTCGGATCCTGCGGGCGATCGGTGATCCGGAGCAGCTGGTCAACCTCCGCTCGTGCGTCAAGCCGTTCGGCCTGACCGCCCTCATCGAGGCCGGCGGGATCGAGGCCTTCGAGCTGGAGCCGCCCGAGCTCGCGATCATGGCCAGCAGCCATTCGGGCGAGGATCTCCACGTCCGGACCCTCCAGGCGATGTATCGCCGGACCGGCGTGTCCCAGGCCGCGCTCGCCTGTGGCTCCGAGGACATGCCGCTCGATGCCCTGACCGCGGCGCGCCTCGCTCGAGACGGCGAGAAGGCGAGCCCGGTCCGCCACATGTGCTCGGGCCAGCACTCGGTCTACCTCCTCCTGTGCCGGCTCCGGGGCTGGGAGACCGAGGGCTACTGGCTGGACGAGCACCCAGCCCAGGTCCTGTATCGGGCGGCCGTGGCCCGAGCGTTCGGGACGACGCCCAGCCGGCTGCGCCTGGGAATCGACGGCTGCGGCGTTCCGACCTACGCGTTCCACCTCCGGGAGGTTGCCCGGGCATACGCCTTCCTCGCGGACCCGGATGCCGTGAAGGGGCCCGATCCGCGGACCGTCGTGGCCCCCCACCTCAGGATCGTCCGGGAGGCCATGCTCGCCAATCCCGAGCTCATCGCCGGGACGCGCGACCGCATCGACACGTCGGTCATGAAGGCCGTGCCGAACCAGCTCATCGCGAAGGGTGGGATGGAGGCCCTGCGGGGCCTGGCAATCCTCCGAGGGCCGCGCGGCAATGGCACCGACGTCCCTGCTTCGGGGATGGCCATCAAGATCGAAGATGGCGACGGCTTCGACCGGGGGACCTCGGCGGCGACGGTCGAGGCGCTCCGCCAGGCCGGCGTCGTGAGCGGCCAGTCGCTGCGAGTCCTCGCCCGCTATCACCGCCCCGCCGAGACCGATCCGCACGGGCGGCCGAGCGCTGAGGCGATCCCGGCCTTCGAGCTGGCCCCGCTCAGCGAGCTGATCCGCTAGGGACGTTGGGTAGGGCCGCTGCCTTGCGCCCGCGCGGCGGCGCGACCTCGGCCACACTGTTGGCGATGACGAGCGATCCGTATCGCGTCCTCGGCCTGCCAGCGGGCGCTTCGACCGCCGAGATCAAGCGCGCCTACCGCATCCTGGCCAAGGCGAACCATCCAGATTCGGCCGGCGAGAAGGCCCTTCCCCGCTTCCTCGCCATCCAGGCTGCCTACGAGGCGCTGACCGAGCCGAAGCATCGGCCCGGCGGGCGGGGCAGGGCGGCCTCTCGCCCGTCCGAGCCATGGCGGGCCGATACGGGTCGCGCCCGAGCCGGAGGCCGGCCCCAGGGCCCGGCTGGCCACAAGACCGACCCGACGGGTTCGCGCGCCTCGGGCACAGGCACGGCCGGCGCGGGTGCGGGCACCGCTGGCGCGGGCACCGCCGGCGCGAGCCGGCCGGGCGCCGGGGGCGCGGCGGGTGCTCCGGGTTCCAGGACGGGGACCGGCACCGGGAGCCGACGGCGCGGCAGCCGGAAGGCAACATTCGGGTCCACGACCTACGACGAGGGTCGCGATCCAGTCGATCCGACGTGGCAGGGCGCGTCCTGGTACGGGCCTTCGAGCGGGGAGTACTGGACGGTCAACCCGCGGGAGTACGCGGACCCCCGTAAGCACGGGCCGGAGTACCAGGCCCGGGCCGCGGACCGGGCGGCGCGGGTTGCCGAGCGCGAGGCGGAGCGCGAGGCTGCGGCCGCCAGGGACGCGTTCGCCCACGCTGATGCATCGGCCCGGGCCGAGGCGGCGTCGCGTGCGGCCGCCGCAACCCGTGCCGCCGCCGCCGCTCGGGCGGAGGCGGTTCGCCTGGAGCGGGAGGCACGGGAGCAGGCCAGGGCGGACGCCGAGTCCGCAGGGGCCGCCGGGCCGCCGTTCGACTTCACCTTCGGGTTCGATCTGGGGCGCCTCGAGGCCCTGCCCTATCGGCGCGGGATCCTGGCCCTCGTTGCGTGGCCACCGCTCGGGATCGCGGCCGCCTCGCTCATCGGCGAGGCCACCGGCTGCGCGGCGTTCTCGGCCGCCTGCACGAGCGTCTCGACCCTCTACCCATGGCTCGCCCAGATCGTGATCATGGCCGGCCTCCTGCTGCTGCCGGCCCTGGCCCGAATCCTCGTCGGCGGCACGATCGCGGTCGCTGCGCTCGCCTTCCCGGTCGCGGCGGCCCTGTCCGCCAGCGGCGCCGGCTACGACCGGGTCCACGGGCCACCATCGCTGATCGGGATCCTGGCGATCGTCTGGCTCGGCGGCGTCATCCTCATGGCCTTCCGCCTGCGGCGGTCGGTGGCGGCCGCCTGAGCCGTATCCTCAGCCGGTGACCTCGACTTCCGGCCCCCGCCGCCACGCCGATCGAGACCTCTCCACGGCGGCCCAGGAGTACCTGCTCTCGCTGCGGGTCATGACCGGCGACGGTGCCAGGGTCACGGCCGCCCAGGTCGGTCGGAAGCTGGGAGTCAGCCCGCAGGCCGCGAGCGAGATGTTCCGGCGCCTCGTGGCTGATGGTCTCGTGACCCAGGCGGAAGGTCGTGAGCTCGTCCTGACCGAGGCCGGCCGGGCTGCCGCCGATGACATCTTTCGTCGGCATGCGCTGTGCGAATGGCTGCTGACCGAGATCGTGGGCCTCGGCTGGGCCGAATCCGACATCGAGGCGGAGCGCCTCCAGGCGGCGATCTCACCGCGCCTCGAGGCGCGACTGGACGAGCTCCTGGGGCACCCGGAAACGTGCCCTCACGGCAATCCGATCGACGTCGAGGCGACACGCAGGCGTCCCGAGGGGGTCCGCCTTTCTGAAACCGCGGCCGGCGATCGGGTCACGATCTACCGGATCACCGAGGAAGCGGAGGAGGACCCAGGTCTCTTGTCCTACCTCGAGGCCCGAGGCCTCCGTCCCGGCGTCCACGTCAGCGTCCTCGCCCGCTCGGAATCCCTCGATTCCCTGACCCTTGACGGGCCCCTGGGCCGGGCCACGCTCGGCCTCCGACCCGCCGCCCTCGTGCGGATCCTGCCGGGCGACGCCGACCCGGCGCTCTTCCACCGCGTGCCGCAAGGTACCGATCCTCGGGCAGGGTGAACGCGTCGCGCTCGTCGTCGGAGAGGGCGCCGGGAGATGGATCCGGCGGGCTGGGACCTGCGGCGCGGGCCGGCGCGCGGCGGCGCGGCCGGTAGACTCGGCCTGTGACCGACATCCGCGTCCGCATCGCTCCGAGCCCCACCGGGCCCCTCCACATCGGCACGGCCCGGACCGCCCTCTTCAACGCCCTCTATGCCCGCCACACGGGCGGCACGTTCATCCTCCGCCTCGAGGATACCGACGTGGCCCGGAGCACCGTCGCCTACGAGACCGACATCCTGGAGGGCCTCCACTGGCTGGGGATCACATGGGACGAGGGTCCGGATGCGGCCGGCGGGGAGGACCGCGGGCCATACGGACCGTATCGCCAGATGCAGCGCCTCGAGCGCTATGCGGCGGCGACTGCCGAGCTCCTCGCACGCGACCTCGCCTACCCCTGCTTCTGCACCCCCGACGAGCTCAATGCCGACCGCAAGGCCCAGGAGGCTGCCCACCTGCCACCGAAGTACGTCGGGCGTTGTGCCGCCCTGACCGCGGAAGAGCGGGCGGTTCGCCAGGCCGAAGGCAGGCCGGCAGCGATTCGCTTCCGCGTCCAGCCGGGCGTGGTCGGCTTCGAGGATGCCATCCGCGGCAGGGTGGAGATCGATACCTCGAACCTGGGCGGCGATTTCGTCATCGTCCGGGGCGATGGCACGCCGCTCTACCACTTCACCGTCGTGGTCGACGACGCGGCGATGGAGATCAGCCACGTCATCCGGGGCGAGGACCACCTCTCCAACACGCCCAAGCACATCCTGCTCTTCCGGGCCCTCGGCCACGCCGAGCCGGTCTTCGCCCATCTGCCGCTCATCCTCAACGCCGATCGGACCAAGATGAGCAAGCGCAAGAGCCAGACCGCGATCTCCGACTACATCGCCGAGGGCTTCATCCGCGAAGCCCTCGTCAACTACCTCGCCCTCCTCGGCTGGTCGACCGGCTCGGAGGAGGAGATCCTCGGCTTCGACGACATCGCCGCCCGCTTCGACCTCGACCATGTCCAGAAGGGCGGAGCGGTCTTCGACCGCGAGCGGCTGGAGTGGCTGAACGGCCAATGGATCCGCCGTCTCGAGGACGGCGACCTCGTGGCCCGGCTGCTGCCGTTCCTCGAGGCCGAGCATGCGGCAGGACGGATCGATCGGACGCCGACGGCCGACGACGTGCGCGTCCTGCTGCCGATGATCCGGGAGCGGCTGCCGATCCTCGGCGCGGTCGGCGACCTGGTCGGGTTCCTGTGGATCGATCGGCTCGTGGTCGACCCCGCCATCCTCGTGCCCAAGCGCTGGGACGTGGCGACCGCCCAGGCAGGCCTCGTCGCGGCTCGTGAGGTCATCGCCGGCACGGGCGCGGTGAGCTTCGAGGCCGACGAGCTGGAGCCACCCCTGCGGGCCCTCGCCGAGGCCCGGGGCTGGAAGGCGGGCGACCTGTTCATGGCCATCCGGGTCGCGGTCACGGGGCGGACGGCGACGCCGCCCCTCTTCGATACGCTCGTGGCTCTCGGTCGGGAGCGGGCTCTCGCCCGGCTCGACGCCGCGATCGAACGCCTCAAGGAAGGAGCACCCCGATGACCCGCGACGATGTGCAGGGCTGGCTCGACCGCTACGTGGCCGCGTGGCTGGTTTACGACCCGCCGGCAATCGGCGAGCTGTTCACACCGGATGCCGAGTACCGCTACCACCCCTGGGACGAGCCGGTGAAGGGCCGCGACGCGATCATCGCCGACTGGCTGAACCCGGCCGGGGATGCGGCGAATCGGGACAAGCCCGGGACGGTCGAAGCCTCCTACGCCTGCTACGCGGCGGACGGGGAGCGGGCCGTGGCGGTCGGCGAGACGCGCTATTCGGACGAGCCCGGCGGGCCCGTCAGCCGTCGCTACGAGAACGTCTGGCTGATGGAGTTCGCGGCCGATGGCCGATGCCGGAGCTTCATCGAGTACTACATGCAGCCAAAGCGCTGATCGCCGCGCCGCCGCGGCCGGCCGGCGACAGCTGATCGTGACGAATCGACCTGCGGTGTCGATCTGACACATTCCTGGTGACGCGGCCAACCACGGGGTCCCGCCGCTCCTGCCGCCAATGCTCTGTTAACAGCGCGCCGTATCCTCGAAGGTGATGGCCCGCACGATCCTCGTCGTCGAAGACGAGCCCACCCTTCGCGAGACCCTCGTGGAAGCGCTCGAGGCGGACGGATTCCGGGTGACTGCCGCGGGCGACGGGCGCGTTGCGCTGGAGCGCTTCCGCGCGGACCGGCCCGACCTCGTGCTCCTCGACCTGATGCTTCCTGAAGTCTCGGGCATCGATGTCTGCAGGATCATCCGGGCCGAATCGGCGGTTCCGATCATCATGTTGACCGCTCGCGGCTCCGAGGTGGACAAGGTCGTCGGCCTGGAGCTCGGCGCGGACGACTACGTCACCAAACCGTTCTCGTTGCGGGAGCTTTCGGCGCGCATTCGGGCGGTGTTCCGTCGCGGAGAGCAGACGGCGGTCGCGGGAACGCCCTCGGTCGTCGACCTCGGGCCGGTCCAGGTGGACCTCGCCGGCCACCGGATCCTGCGCGGCGGGGTCGACGTGCCGGTCAAGCCGAAGGTCTTCGAGCTGCTGTCGTTCCTCGTCCGCCACCAGGGCCAGGTCGTTACCCGGGATCAGCTCCTGGAGCTTGTCTGGGGCTATGACTACGCGGGCGAGACGAGGACCGTGGACGTCCACGTCCATTGGCTCCGGGCCGCCGTCGAGGTGGACCCGGCGAAGCCGACCCTCATCCAGACGATCCGCGGCGTGGGGTACGTCCTCCGCCGAGTGTGACCGCGTGGCTCCTCGTCGGCGCATCGAAACTTGGCAACCGGCGGCACGTTGACGACCTGGTGATGCCCCGTTGATCCGTCTCTTCGAACGTGGCGTCATGCCCGGCTCGACCCTCGCTCCGCCTCTTCCGCCCGGCGGGGGCTTCGACCCCGGGCTCCATGGATCCCCGACGCCGGATGGGCTCGCGTCGGGATCCCCGGCTGGATCCGCGCTCGGATCCGCCGCCTCCTGCGAGCCGCCAGCCGAACCCCCGCTCCTCCGGGGTTACGGCGGCGGGCTCGCGGGCTCGCCGGTCGTCGCCGACCAGACGGTCGAACCTTTCCACGACCGGGTCCACGAGATCGTCGCCCAGCTCCTTCCTATCGCGTCCCGAGGCGCGCTGCTGTCGAGCTTCGAGCGAGAGGCGAACCCGAACGACCCGGCGCTGCGGGCCGCCTACGCGTCGATCTGGGCGGATCTCGCGCTCGGCGTCGCCCGAACGTCAACCCGGCGGGCGCGGATCCGGGCCACGATGGCCCCAGCTCGCCGGAGCGCCCTCAGAGGACGCGGCTGAGGATCTCCCAGGCGACGAAGGCCGCGAACCCGGACGCGGGGATCGTCAGGATCCAGGCCGTCACGATGTTGCCGGCTACGCCCCAGCGCACAGCCGAGAGCCGGTCGCTGGCCCCCACGCCCATGATGGCCGACGAGATGACGTGGGTCGTCGAGACAGGCATCCCGAAGTGCGAGGCAGTGAGGATCACGGTCGCGGCCGTCGTCTCCGCGGCGAAGCCGTGGACGGGATCGAGCTTGACCACGCGCTGGCCCATCGTCCGGATGATCCGCC
>JBEPVB010000102.1:0-7940 GCA_041691215.1 Chloroflexota bacterium | reverse complement strand
CGGCCAAGTGAATCCTCGGGCCGATGGCCTGACGGAGCTCGGCCCCGGACCTCGGAGGGCGGTCGCCGTCAGGCTGGGGAGGTTGCTGCCTTGACGGTTCCGCGCAAGCTCGAAGCGCCCCACCGCCGGCTGGAGCCGGGATCTGCCACCTTCGAGCGGGCGGTCGTCGCCGGCTACAAGGCGTTCGCCTGGATCGTCTCGCACCTGCCGCCGGCAATCCCCCGCATGATCCTGGGGCGCGGGGCCCAGCTGTCGTACCTCCTGTGGCCGACCAAACGACGCTGGTCGAACGCGAACTTCGGGCACGCGCTCGGGCTGTCACCCGGCCACCCCCGCGTCTGGCGGACCGCGTTGCGGGCCTACGGCGCCTACGGTCGCTACCTCGTCGAGCTTGCCCGCCTGCCCCGCCTCGCCCGCGAGCACGCCGACGCGCTGGTGTCGGAGGCGGACCTCGACCGCGTCCACGAGATCTGGCAGGCGTCGAAAGGCGGGCTGATCTTCACCCTTGGTCACGTCGGCAACGCGGAGGCCGTGGCCGCCGGCGTTGCCTCGCGCGGCTGGCCAATCAACGTGGTGGCCGATGATTCGTCATTTCCGGGCCTCTTCGAGGAGTTCCGCCGGACCCGCGAGCAGTGGGGCGTCCACGTGATCCCGTGGCGCAACCTGCGTGAGATCTACACGGTCCTCCGGCGGCGTGAGATGCTCGCCCTGCTCATCGACTGGGGCTACCGCGACGACGGCATCCCGGTGAAGCTCTTCGACGCCTGGACGACCCTGCCCGCGGGTCCGGCCACGCTGGCCGCCAAGACGGGCTCCCGGATCCTGCCGGTCGCCCTGCGTCGGAACGATGACGGGCTGACCTTCTCCATCGGCCTGGGGACGCCCATCGAGGTCGAAGGCTCGGACCCCGCCTCGCTCCAGCGGGCGACCCAGGCGATGGCCGATGGCTTCGCCGCGTCGATCGCGCCGGCCCCCGACCAGTGGTACTCCTTCAAGCCGCTCTGGCCGCTCGATCCCACCCAGGGCGAGGCGCTGGCTGCCCGCGCAGGCGGGATGCTGGCCGGAGAGGTGACGTGAGCGAGATAGCGACGTGAGCGAGGGCGGGGCGGCTGCTCCGGCGGCGAAGGCTCCCGCCGCGGTTCGCGGCTCGCTCGGCCAGCGGGTCCGGGCGCGCCTCCTCGGCGCGGTCGCGCGCCTCCTCACCACGATCCCGGAGGCACCCGTGAATGCCCTGGGCGAGGCGGCCGGCGAGCTCTGGTATCGCGTCGCCCCCGGCCGGGCCGCCCGGGCCCGCCACAACTATCGACGGGTGGCCGCCCATCTCGTCGCCCGCGGCCTGGCCAATCCCGCGACGACGGCCGCGGCCACCGATCCGGCGGCCCTCGAGCGCCTCGTCCGACGCGCCTTCCGCCAGGCGATGCGCTACTACCTCGACATGATGCGGCTGCCCGGCCGGAGCCAGGCTGAGCTCGATCGACGCCTGCTCATCGAGACGCCCGACACCGTGGATGCCGCCTTCGGAGCTCCTGGGCCGCGGATCTTCGTCTCGATGCACTTCGGAGCCGTCGAATTTCCCGCCCTCCTGGCGGTCGCCAGGACCGGCCAGCGCATCACCGCGCCGATGGAAACGCTGGCCGATCCGGAGCTCCAGGCCTGGATCAAGAACACCCGCGAATCGGTCGGGGTGGACCTCGTCCCGCTGCGCGAGGCTCGGCGGGCCCTGACGACCGCCCTGGATGAGGCCGGAACCGTGGGCATGGTCGTCGATCGCAACGTCGCCGGAGGGACCGTGGATGTGCCCTTCTTCGGCGTCACCGCGCCGCTGCCCATGGGACCTGCCCTCCTGGCCATGGACCGGGGCCTGCCGATCTGGCTGGCGGCCGTCCGGCGCGGGTCGGGCGGCCGCTTCTACGGCCAGCTCCGACGGGTGGACCTCCCCGCCCAGGGCAATCGCCGGGCCAGGCTCACGGCCGGCATCTCGAGCCTCGCCGTGGCCATGGAGGAGGCCGTGGCCGTCGCCCCGGAGCAGTGGTGGTCGATCTTCTTCCCCATCTGGCCGGACCTCGACCCCGAGGCCGCCACCGGCACCGGCAAGCTCGAATCGGAGCCGGCCCGATGACCGAGCGCCTGGGCCGGGCGGACCTCCACATCCACACCCTTGCCTCGGACGGCACGGCCGGCGCGATCGCCATCCTCGAGCACGTCGAGGCACACCTCGACCTCGACGTCATCGCCTTCACCGACCACGAGCGGACCGACGCCGCCATGGCTGCGCGAAGCATTGCCCACGATCGCGGCTACCGCGTGGAGGTCGTGATCGGAGAGGAGGTCACCACGCTCGGCGGCCACCTCCTGGGCCTGTGGCTGGAGGAGACCATCCGGCCGTTCCGCTCCCTGCGCAGCACCATCGCCGCGATCCACGAGCAGGGCGGCTTGGCGATCCCGGCCCATCCGCTCGTGCCGTATCCCCTCTGCGCCCAGGCCTTCATGCTCCGCCGCCTCCTCGCCGACGAGCCGCGCTTCCGGCCGGATGGCATCGAGGCCTTCAATCCCACGACCCTCGGCCGGCCGGCCCACGCCCGGGTCGTCCGCTTCGCCGAGGAGCACGACCTGGCCCGGATCGGCAGCTCCGACGCCCACGCCCTCGAGGCCGTTGGATCGGGCTACACGGCGTTCCCGGGCCGGACCGGGGACGACCTGCGGGCCGCGATCCTGGCCCGGACGACCGAGCATCACGGCACCTTCCACGGCACGACGGCCCAGCTCGGGACGTTCCAGATGCAGCTTCGCAAGTACGGCCGGGACGCCCGGGCCAACCTTGGCGGACGCATCCGCCGGGACGGCTCGGGTCGCGACCTCGGCTACCCGCGATGAAGATCGGGCTGGTCACGCCCTACGTCTATCCCCTCCCGGGCGGCGTCAACCAGCATGTCCGCTACCTTTACGAGAACCTCCGCCTGCGTGGCCACGACGTCCGGATCATCACCAGCTCGCACGGGCTGCAGCGGTCCTCGCAGGGCGACGTCATCCGGATCGGCAAGGGCTTCTCCATGCCGGCCAACGGCTCGGTCGGCACGGTCACACTCTCGCCGCGCTACCTGTCCCAGGTTCGCGAGGTCCTCGACCGCGAGCAGTTCGACCTGCTCCATTTCCACGAGCCCTTCGTGCCCTTCCTGTCGCTGATCCTGTTGCGGCTGTCGACGAGCGTGAACGTGGCCACGTTCCACGCCTATGGCGGCTTCTCGCCGGCCTACGAGTTCGGGTCGAAGACCATGGGCTCGTATGCCGACCGGCTCCACGGCCGGATCGCCGTCTCGGCCGCCGCCCGCCATTTCATCGACCGCTTCTTCCCCGGCGACTACAAGGTCATCCCCAACGGGGTGGACATCGCCCGGTTCGCCCGGGCCGTGCCGATCGCCCGCTGGCAGGACGGCACCCGGAACCTCCTCTTCGTCGGGCGGTTCGAGTCTCGGAAGGGGCTCCTCGACCTCCTGAAGGCCTACCGGATCCTGCGCAAGACCGGCTGCCCCTGCCGCCTCCTGGTGGTCGGCGGCGGGCCCCAGGAGCGCGAGGCCCGGCGCTATGTCATGACCCGCAACATGGGCGGCGTGGAGTTCCTGGGGCGCGTCTCAGACGAGGAGCGCGATGCCCTCTTCAAGACCGCCGATATCTACGTCTCGCCGGCTACTGGTCGCGAGTCGTTCGGGATCGTCCTCCTCGAGGCGATGGCCGCCGGGACGGCGATCGTGTGCAGCGACATCCACGGCTACAAAGGGGTCGTCCGCCGCGATCGTGATGCCCTCCTCGTGCCGCCCCACGAGCCCAAGGCCCTTGCCGGCGCGATCGGGCGGCTCGTGCGTGACGATGCGCTCCGCTCGGCCATGGCCGCCTCGGGCCTCGAGCGGGCCCAGGAGTACAGCTGGGAGCGCGTGACGGGCAAGGTCGAGGACTACTACGGCTTCGTCATCCGCCGGCTCGCGGCCCAGGGCGCCCTGCCGGCGAGCTTCCATGCTGACGTCCCGCCGCCGATGCGGGGCGGGCTCGTCGCCGGCGACACCGCGTCAACGAGGCTCGCCGCCACCTAGCCGGTTCCCGGCGCGGCCCCGTCCAGGAGCGGCGGCTCGGCCTCGGGGTTCTCGGCCAGGTAGGCCTGCTCGGCGAGCGCGATCCGCCAGACCCAGGCGGCGTAGCCGATGATCAGGCAGACGCCCGTCAGGGCCACCAGCAGGAGGGCCGGCTGGAGGCTGAACAGGCTCGGTCCGGCCACGTTCCGATCGACGGTGCTGACCGGGAACTGGAAAGGGTAGACGTAGGTCGGCAGGAGGCCCTGGTAGGCGTTCGAGAGCGCCGTCGGCAGGGGCAGGGCGGCGATGTTCGGATACCACAGGACAAACCAGCCCACGATCGCGACGACCAGGCCGGCCACGAAGCGGCGCGCATCCCGGGCCGTGGCGACGAAGGCGGCCAGCGGCAGGAGCGCCAGCGTCACCACCAGGGCGATGGGCTCCACGGGGATGTTCTGGCTGGCGATCATCGGCTCGTCGCTCAGGAGTGTCGCCGCGATCACGAAGCCGACGCTCACCCCGATGGCCGCGACGCCCGCGTTCCTGAGCTTCCGGATCACGGTCGGGCCATCGGAACCATCGTCGTCGGCCAGCGACAGGAGGAGCCTGATGAGGATCAGGACGCCGATCCCGACGACGAGGGCGATTCCGGCGGCCCGGCCGCTCAGGACGAAGTTGGGGATGAGGGTCGGGCAGGCCTGCGAGCCCGGGTTCACCGAGTCGACCCCGACGAACGCGCAGAGCGGGCGGTGGAAGAGCCACAGCGTCGTCGGGGCGAGGATCGCTGCCGCACCCGCGAGGCGGGCGAGCAGCCAGGTCCGTCTCGAGGCGCCGTGCCAGAGCTCGGCCAGGAAGTAGGCCAGCCCGGGAAGCACGAACGGCAGGCTCGTGTAGTAGTGGTACTGGAACGCCGCTCGATCGATCCGCGCCCAGGCGATCCACTGGCAGGCGAGGCCGATGGCGATCAGGGCCAGGGCCGGACTGCGGCGGACGTATGACTGCCAGGCGACGAAGGCCATGGCCGGAATTCCGAGCCACCAGGCCACGAGGTTGCCGGCGTCGTAGATGGCGGCCGATGTTCCCCCGGCGAAGCTCTCCTGGTAGAACCAGACAGGCTTGAAGTCGAAGGGCCAGGCCCACCACGGCGACGACGCGGGATGGGCCGAGCCCAGGGTGTTGTGGTAGTGGTACATCTCCTGGGTCAGCTCCCAGAGCGTCTGCTTGGTGTGGCCGGGCGGCCAGGTCGTCGCGATCTGCTGACCGGCAATCACGACGTTCGGCCAGAGCCGGTGACCCTCGACGTTGGCCCAGGGGATGTACGAGACCACGTACAGGGCGAGCGGGATCGCCGTCAGGCAGAAGAGCGCCCAGAACATCGGCAGGCCGGCCAGCATGCCCGGCCGGAGCCAGCCCTCGGCTGCGCCGGCGGGCGCTGCCACGAGGCGGGCGGGATCGTCGGCGGCGGGCGGAACCGCGCGCGGACCGAACCCCCAGCGCCCCACGACGGCCACGAGGCTGTAGCTCACGGCGCTCATCACCACGAGGGCGAACGCGACCTCCTGGACCGATGCCGCGAGCGGGCCGATGGTGAACGTCCGGGCCATCGAATGGGTCAGGACCCCGAGCCCGAAGACCACGGCCCCGAGCACCGCCGGACCGCGGACAACGACCCGCTCCTCCTCTTCGGTCCAGGCGATCGGATGGAGGACGTTGGCGGCGACGGTGGCGAGGGTCAGCCCGATCATGATGGCCATGAACAGGTAGTTGCCCCCGCTCTGGCCCGCCGGGACGGACAGGGCCAGGTAGCCGAGCGCGGTCGTTGCCACGATCAGCCCGCCGATGAGGAGGAGCCGGCCCAGGGCGCTGCGGGCGAGGACCAGGATCCCCAGCGCCCCCATGGTGTAAGCGGCCACCCACTTGGAGGCGAGGGCGAAGCCGAGGAAGGCGCCCACGGCGGGCATGCCGAGCCAGAAGGCGAGCCAGTGGCGGCGCATCCGACCACGCATCTGCCACAGGGCGACGAAGACGACGTAGGCGGCCACGATCCCCAGCCCGACGTAGGCGTCATTCATCCCGATCCGGCTCTGGGCGAACAGCATCCCATCGGCGGCGACCAGGATCGCCAGGAAGACGGCCACCTCTCGGCGGCGGAAGAGCAGCCGGGCCAGGAGGTACAGCAGGACGCCCATGGCCACTCCGGCCAGCACGCCCGGCACGCGCCAGGCGAAGGCGTGATGCCCGACATCGACCGAGGCTGCCGGGCCGGATGCGCCGAGCGCGACGAGCTGCTCGCGGTCCGAGGACGGGTAGCGCTGGTTCTGGTCGAGGACGATCGAGGCCGGGGCGAACGGCAGGGCCGCGTCGGCGTAGACGGCGTTCGAATGGGGCTCGATGACATAGACCGTCGGCTCCCCGGTCCCCGGCCGCGTGCCCAGGGCGTGGACCATCTGGCTGGCCAGGTCGTAGCCGACCCAGCCCTCCGAGGTGCCGGGCAGCACGAAGCTCGTGTCCAGCTGGGGCGTTCCGCCGTTGCCCGGCGCCACGATCGTCGCGATGCGGGGCCCGTCCGTACCCTGCACGGAGACGTACAAGCGGTCCTTGTCGAGCTGGGTCGTGAAGGTCAGGCCCCTCGCCGGCCCCGCGGTCGGGATCGTCGTGGTCAGCTTGGCGGTCGTCGTGTCGAGGAAGGCCACCCCGACCGGGGTCGCGAAGGCCACCATCCCGGTGCCCGCGTCGTCGACCTGGGCGACCGTCCCGAGCGCTGCCCGCCCGACCTCCCGGGCCGATGCAGCGTCGATGACGATCGCCTCGTCGCCCGTCGGGCTGGCGCTGCCGGCCGCCTTCTCGACGGCCACGATCGTGCCGCCGTCCGGGGTTGCGTGCAGGAATCGAATGGCCGTGGCGGTCTTCGTGAACGCCTGCGCGCCGACGTCACCGGCCTGGCTCCCGTTCCAGCGGGCCTCGTCCAACGGCTTCGTGGCCACCGACCTGATCTCACCCGAGCTCGTGCCGATGAAGACCTGGTGGCCGACCTGGTCGATGGCGAGCGCCTGGGCGCCGGGGACCGGGATGTCCACGATCAGGGCGCGGGTGGCGAGATCGTAGGCCCGGACCGCCGTGCCGGTTGCCGCCCAGAGCCGGTCGCCGGCCACCCTCGAGGCCGTCGTCGACTCGTCCCAGCGCGGCTCGATGATCGCGGCCTCGACCGGCACGCCGAGATCGCTCGTCGCCGTCGTCTGGTCGTCGCCCCAGGCCACGATCCCGACGGCCATGGCGTACTTGGCCATGTGCGGGTGGGTCCACTCGTAGATGTACTGGGAGATGCCGTAGCGCCAGTCCTGGAGAAACTCGATCGCGGTCCGGGGGTGGTAGACCTCGTCGAAATGCATCTGGTAAGGCTCCGCGAGTCGCCAGACGCGGACGGTCAGGAGGACCACTGCCAGGACGACCATCATCCAGACGTCGAGCCGGTCCACCCGCCCGCCAGGCTCGCTGTGAAGGGTCCTGCTCCGATCCAGCCGGATCGCGCGTTCGCTCAGGCGGTGTCGAAACCAGCCCACGAAGCCGACCTCGCCAGAGGACGGACGGGGATCCCAGACCGGTCGGACCGCCCCGCTGAGCTGCACGGACAGCGGATTCGAATCCGGGGCCAGGGCCGGCGCGGTTAGGGCCGCGGCCGGCGGCCGGGCCGCCCCGTCGATGGGCGGCACCGCAGCCGGTGAAACCGGATACGGGCGGCGATCGAGGTCGGCGTCGTCGTCGCCCGCACGGTCGTCGCCGCGCAACGCCTCGTCGGAATCGACCGCGACCCGGTCGCCGGCCCCCGAGGCGAGCTCGCCGGCGAGGCGCCGCGTCGCCGCGGCCCGGAGCTCGGAG
>JBEPVB010000101.1:0-8002 GCA_041691215.1 Chloroflexota bacterium | reverse complement strand
TGGTCATGCCCGGCGACAACGTCGAGATGAGCGTCGAGCTCATCACCCCGATCGCTCTCGAGACCGGCCAGCGCTTCGCCATCCGCGAGGGTGGCCGGACCGTCGGCGCCGGCGCGATCACGAGCATCACCGAGTAACCGATGGCTAAGCAGCGCATCCGCATCCGCCTCAAGGCCTACGACCACCGGCTGCTCGACCAGTCGGCGGCGCAGATCGTCGAGACCGCCCAGCGCACCGGGGCCGACATCGTCGGACCCGTGCCGCTGCCGACGCGGATCGAGAAGTTCACGGTCATCCGCTCGCCCTTCATCGACAAGGACAGCCGCGAGCAGTTCGAGATCCGGACCCACAAGCGTCTGGTGGACATCATCGATCCCTCGTCGAAGACGGTCGATGCCCTGATGCGACTCTCGCTCCCCGCGGGCGTCGACATCGAAATAAAGATGTAGTGCGATGGCTATTGGATTGATCGGTCGCAAGGTGGGGATGACCCAGGTCTTCCAGGCGGACGGGACGATGGTCGCCGTGTCCGTGCTCCAGGTCGCCCCGAACATGGTGACCCGCCTCCGGACCACGGAGCGGGATGGCTATACCGCCGTCGCCCTCGGGACCGACGAGAAGAAGAAACTGAACAAGCCCGAGTCCGGGCAGCTCAAGGGCCTTCCCAACCTCGGCACCGTTCGGGAGTTCCGCCTCGACGACCTCAGCGGCTACGAGGTCGGCCAGGTCATCGCGGTCGACGACCTCTTCGCGGCCGGCGACCTCGTCGACGTGACCGGGGTGTCCAAGGGCAAGGGCTTCGCCGGCCACATCAAGCGCCACCACTTCTCGGCCGGCCCCAAGACCCACGGCTCCGACCACCATCGCGAGCCCGGCTCGATCGGCCCCGGCACGACCCCGGGTCGCGTCTACAAGGGCGTCAAGATGGCCGGCCACATGGGCGACGAGCGGGCCACCACCAAGAAGGTCAAGGTCGTCCAGGCCGACCCCGATCGCAACCTCCTCCTGGTCAAGGGCAGTCTGCCCGGCGCCCGCGGCAGCCTGATCCTCGTGAAGAAGGCCTGACATGGCGCAGACCACCCTCTACGACAAGACCGGCAAGGACGTCGGCAGCGTCGAGCTCAACGACGAGCTCTTCGCCGCCCCGGTGAACGTGGCCGTCCTCCACCAGGTCGTCACGGCCCAGCTGGCCGGGCGGCGGATGGGCACCCACGACACCAAGACCCGAGGCGAGGTCCGCGGCGGCGGCGCCAAGCCGTACCGCCAGAAGGGCACCGGCCGCGCCCGCCAGGGCTCCAAGTCCGCGCCCCACTACCGTGGCGGCGGGGCCGTCTTCGGACCGCACCCCCGGTCCTACGAGCAGCGCCTGCCGCGCAAGATGCGGCGACTCGCCCTCCGCGGCGCCCTTACGGCCAAGCTCGGCGACGCGGCGATCCGGGTCGTGGACACGTTCGCCCTGGAGCGGATCAAGACCAGCGACTTCCTGGGCATCCTGACCGCCCTCAAGGCCACCGGCCGGGTCCTCATCGTCGCCCCCGGCGGCGATGAGCAGCTCCGCCTGTCGGCCCGCAACCTGCCGACGGTCGAGGTCATCCTGGCCGACTCGCTCAATGTCGTCGACCTCATCAAGGCCGACACGATCGTGATCGAGCAGCCCTCGCTGGCCCGGATGGAGGAGGTCTACCTGTGAGCGCCCTCAGCGCCCCCGAGATCATCCTCCGGCCCGTGATCAGCGAGAAGTCGATCGACGAGTCGAGCCGCGGCAAGTACACCTTCGCCGTCCATCCCGACGCCAACAAGATCCAGATCAAGGCGGCGATCGAGGAGCTCTACAAGGGCGACAAGGTCACCGTGGCCGCGGTCAACGTCCTGACCAAGCAGCCCCAGACCAAGACGAGCGGCACCCGCCGCGGCCGCAGCAAGGGTCGCATCTCTGGCTGGCGCAAGGCGATCGTGACCCTGGCCCCGGGCCAGAAGATCCAGTTCTTCGAGGGGGTGTAGGCATGCCGTTGCGCAGCTACAAGGCCACCTCGCCGGGCCTTCGGGGGATGACCCGCTCGACCTTCGAGGAGATCACCACCGACCAGCCCCACAAGCCCCTCCTCGAGCCCCAGACGCGCGGCTCCGGGCGGAACAACGCCGGCCGGCTGACCGTTCGGCATCGGGGCGGGGGCGAGAAGACGCATTACCGGCGGATCGACTTCAAGCGTGACAAGTTCGGGGTCCCGGCCCGGGTCGCGACGGTCGAGTACGACCCGAATCGCTCCGCCCGGATCGGCCTCCTCCACTACCGCGACGGCGAGAAGCGCTACATGCTCCTGCCCCACGGGGTCAAGGTCGGCGACGTGGTCGTATCGGGGCCGGACGCCGAGGCCCGCCTCGGCAACGCCCTGCCGATCGCCAACATCCCCCTCGGCACCACCATCCACAACATCGAGCTCATCCCCGGCAAGGGCGGCCAGATCGTCCGCTCCGCCGGCACGTCGGCTCAGCTCCTGGCCAAGGAGGGCGACCTCGCGCAGGTCCGGCTCCCGTCGGGCGAGGTCCGGCGCGTCCCGATCAAGTGCATGGCCACCATCGGCCAGGTCGGCAACCTCGACCACGAGAACCAGAACCTCGGCAAGGCCGGTCGCGCTCGCCACATGGGCCAGCGACCGGAGGTCCGAGGCGTCGTCATGAACCCACGCGACCATCCGCACGGTGGCGGCGAGGGCAAGTCCCCGACGGGGATGCCGCCCAAGACCCCGTGGGGCAAGCCGGCGATGGGCTATCGCACGCGGCGTGGCAAGACCACCTCGCGGCTCATCGTCCGCTCGCGGCACCGGAAGTAGCGGGGAGGCAGGCAGAGGATGTCCCGTTCCATCAAGAAGGGCCCGTTCGTCGAGGCCCGTCTTCTCGGCCGCATCGAGGAGATGAACAAGCGCAGCGAGAAGAAGGTCGTCAAGACCTGGTCCCGCGCGTCCGTCATCTTCCCGACCTTCATCGGCCACACGGTGGCCGTCTACAACGGTCGCAAGCATGTCCCGGTCTACGTGACCGAGAACATGGTCGGCCACCGGTTCGGCGAGTTCGCCCCGACCCGCACGTATCGTGGGCACGGCAAGCACACCGACCGATCCGTGAGCCCGAAGTAGGAGCGGCGAACCGTGCAAGTCTCCGCCACCGCCAAGTACCTCCGGGGCTCCACCCGGAAGGCCCGCCTGGTCGTCCAGGCGATCCGCGGCCGCTCCGTGGAGGAGGCCGCCGCCGTCCTCAGGTTCATGCCCCAGCACGCCGCCAAGGACGTCGCCAGGGTCCTCAAGAGCGCCACGGCCAACGCCGAGAACAACCTCAACATGGCCGCCGATGAGCTGGTCGTCCTCGACGCGCGAGCGGACGAGGGACCCACGATCAAGCGCTGGCGACCGCGGGCACAGGGCCGGGCGTTCCCGATCCACAAGCCCCAGACCCACATCACCGTGATCGTCGGAAATCGGGAGGCCTGAGCATGGGACACAAGGTCCACCCGTACGGCTTCCGCCTCGGGGTGACGCGCACCTGGACCGCCAAGTGGTACCAGGACAAGGAATACACGACCCTCCTCAAGGAGGACATCACGATTCGCAAGCTCGTGGGCGAGCGGCTCGCCAACGCGAGCGTGAGCGGCCTCGAGATCGAGCGGAACTTCGGCCAGGTGACCGTCACCGTCCACACCGCCAAGCCCGGCATCGTGATCGGCAAGGGCGGCCAGAACGTGGAGATCCTCCGCCAGCAGATCGGCGCGCTCACCAAGCGCAAGGTCAAGCTGGAGATCAAGGAGATCCGCCAGCCGGAGCTCGACGCCTACCTCGTGGCCATGAACATCAGCCAGCAGCTGAGCCGCCGGATCGCCTTCAAGAAGGCTATCAAGCAGTCGATCCAGCGGTCGATGAAGGCCGGCGCCAAGGGCGTCAAGATCATGGTCTCGGGGCGTCTCGGCGGCGCCGAGATGGGCCGCCGGGAATGGGACAAGGAAGGCCGGATCCCGCTCGGCACGCTCCGCGCGGACATCAGCTACGGCCAGGTCCACGCCCACACCACATACGGCCGAATCGGGGTCAAGGTCTGGATCTACCGCGGCGACATCGCCCCGGAGCGACCCGTCCTGGCGCCCCAGGTCAGCGTCGGCCAGGGGGTCTAGGCGATGCTCCTCCCGAAGCGCGTCAAGCACCGCAAGGTCATGCGCGGGCGCATGTCCGGCCAGGCCAAGGGCGGCCACTTCGTGGCCTTTGGCGAGTACGGCCTGGCGACCCTCGAGCCGGCCTGGATCACCAGCCGCCAGATCGAGGCGGCCCGGCGGGCGATGACGCGATCCGTGAAGCGCGGCGGCAAGATCTGGATCCGGGTCTTCCCCGACAAGCCGGTGACCAAGAAGCCGGCCGAGACGCGCATGGGCTCCGGCAAGGGCGCCCCCGACCACTGGGTCGCCGTCGTCAAGCCCGGCCGGATCCTGTTCGAGATGGCCGGCGTGCCGCGCGAGGAGGCGACCGAGGCAATGCGTCTCGCCAGCCACAAGCTGCCCGTGGCGACCCGCGTCATCGTCAAGGAATCCGCGGCCCGGGAGGCGACCGATGACTGACCTCGGCAAGTTCCGCGAGATGTCGGACCCCGAGCTCGAGCAGGCCCTCCGCGACGCGAAGCAGGACCTCTGGAGCGCCCGGTTCGCCCTGTCGACCCGGCAGCTCAATGACACGAGCACGATTCCGCAGACCCGCCACCGGATCGCCCGGATCATGACGGTCCAGCGCGAGCGGCTCAGCCCGCGATCGGCCCCGGCCGTTCGGAAGTCGGCGTGAGGAATTCGACCATGACTGCAGCCACCACCCCCGAGCGAGGCGTCCGCAAGACCAAGACCGGGCGCGTCGTCAGCGACAAGATGAACAAGACGATCGTCGTGTCCGTCGAGCGCCTGGCCCGCCACCGCCTCTACAAGCGCGTCATCCGCCTGACCACGAAGTTCAAGGCCCATGACGAGGAGAACACCGCCCAGATCGGCGACACGGTCCTCATCGAGGAGTCGCGGCCGCTCTCGGCCACCAAGCGCTGGCGCCTGGTGCGGGTCCTCGCCCGGGCCGGCGAGCACGGCTCCGTGAGCGAGCTCGTCGCCGACGAAGCGGCCGTGTCCGAGGCCATCCACGGTTCGGCCCACCCGGGTCGGACCCGCCATGACGACGCCGCCGAGACGCACGAGGCCGCCGGCGCCGACGAGGGTGTCGCGGCCGCGACCGACCAGGCGGCCAAGGCCGACGATGCGGCCGGGGAGGGCGCGTGATCCAGCCCCAGTCCCGCCTCAAGGTCGCCGACAACACGGGCGCCCGGACGATCCAGTGCATCCGGGTAATGGGCCGCTCGCTCAAGACGACGGCCGGCGTGGGTGACGTGATCATCGCCAGCGTCAAGCAGGCGATCCCGAACGCCGCCGTGAAGAAGGGCGACGTCGTCCGGGCCGTCGTGGTCCGGACCGCCAAGGAGTACGGCCGCCCCGACGGCAGCTACATCCGCTTCGACGAGAACGCGGCCGTCCTCATCAACAACCAGGGCAATCCCCGCGGCACCCGGATCTTCGGACCGGTGGCCCGTGAGCTCCGCGACCGCAACTACATGAAGATCGTCTCGCTTGCCCCGGAGGTGCTGTGATGACCCGGGTCTACGAGCACGGCCACCCGACCCGGGTCCCCGAGATCCGCAAGGGTGACACGGTCGTCGTCATCACCGGCAAGGACGCCGGCAAGCGCGGCAAGGTCGAGCGGGTCATCCGTCGGACGGCCAGCCAGACGGCCCTCCGGGCGACCTTCCGGCGGGGCACCAACACGAGCGCCACGACCGTCGTGGTCGAGGGCCTCAACATCGCCAAGCGCCACACCAAGCCGCGCCAGAGCGCCGGCCGGACCGACCGCGTCCCGAAGATCCAGCAGGGCGGCATCCTCGACATAGCGATGCCCCTCGACGTGTCCAAGGTCCAGGTCGTCTGCCCCAATTGCGACACGCCCACCCGGATCGGACACACGACCCTCGAGGACGGCCACCGGGTTCGCGTCTGCAGCCACTGCGGCAAGTCCCTGGAGGTGACCGCATGATCGCGAGCAACCTTCGGGACCGCTACCAGAACGACGCCGTGGCGGCCCTCCAGAAGCAGTTCGGGTACGTCAACCCGATGCAGGTGCCGCGGCTCGACAAGGTCGTCGTCAACGTCGGCCTCGGTGAGGCCCTGACCAACGCCAAGGCGATCGACGCCGCGGCCAAGGACCTCGCGACGATCACCGGCCAGAAGCCGATCGTCACGAAGGCGAAGCGCTCGATCGCCCAGTTCCGGGTTCGAACCGGTAACCCGATCGGGCTCAAGGTGACGCTCCGCGGCCAGCGGATGTGGGACTTCCTGGAGCGCTTCACGCTCCTGGCCCTGCCCCGTATCCGGGACTTCCGGGGCATCCCCGGCCGGTCCTTCGACGGGCGCGGCAATTACACGATCGGGCTGCGGGAGCAGATCGCGTTCCCGGAGATCGATTACGACAAGGTGGACCGTCTCCGCGGGCTGGAGATCAGCATCGTCACGACGGCGAAGACCGACGAGGAATCCAAGCGTCTCTTGGAGCTCCTCGGCATGCCTTTCGCGTCGTAGGCGGGGGGGAGGGAAACCATGGCCAAGAAGTCGATGATCGCCAAGGCGAAGCGGACGCCGAAATTCCAGGTCCGCGGCTACCACCGCTGCTTCGTGTGCGGTCGGCCGCGGGCGTTCATGCGCCGCTTCGCCCTGTGCCGGATCTGCTTCCGGGAGCGCGCCCTCCAGGGCGAGCTGCCGGGCGTCACGAAGTCGAGCTGGTAGGAAGCCAATGAACATCTCCGATCCGATCGCGGACATGCTCACGCGTGTACGCAACGCGTCGCGGGCCCGCCACCAGGAGGTGGCCGTCCCGGCGTCGCGGACCAAGCGTGAGATCGCCCGCATCCTCAAGGACGAAGGCTTCATCGCCGATTGGACCGAGGAGCAGGCGGGCCCCGGCAAGGTCATCAAGGTGACCCTGCGCTACGTCGACGGCAAGGTGCCAGTCGTTTCCGGGCTGAAGCGCATCAGCAAGCCCGGCCTGCGCGTGTACGCGCGGAAGACCGACATCCCGCGCGTCCTCGGGGGCCTCGGCATCGTCATCGTCAGCACGAGCCAGGGGATCATGACCGGCGCGCAGGCCCGCAAGGCCCAGCTCGGCGGCGAAGTCCTGGCCTTCGTCTGGTAGCCGGCCATGTCCCGAATTGGTCGTCTCCCGATCCCGGTGCCGAGCGGCGTCGACGTCACCATCGACGGCTCTGACGTCACGGTCAAAGGCCCCAAGGGCAGCCTCCATCGGACCCTCCACCCGGAGATGGGGATCAGCCGCGAGGCGGAGACCCTCGTCGTCACCCGGCCGTCCGAGCAGAAGATGCACAAGCAGCTCCATGGCCTGACTCGGACGCTCGTGAACAACATGGTCGTGGGGGTCACAACGGGCTACCGCAAGGGCCTCGAGATCACGGGCGTCGGCTATCGTGCCGTGCTCGTCGGCAAGAAGCTGCAGCTCAGCCTGGGCTACAGCCACCAGATCGAGATCGATCCGCCCGAAGGCATCAGCTTCGAGGTCGAGACCCCGATCAAGCTGGCCGTCGTGGGCATCGACAAGGAGCTCGTCGGCCAGATGGCGGCCAAGGTGCGAGCGACCCGCAAGCCCGAGCCCTACAAGGGCAAGGGCGTGCGCTACGCCGGCGAGGTGATCCGCCGCAAGGCCGGCAAGGCCGGCAAGATCGGCGGCAAGAAGTAGTGTCCGTCCATCGCCTCGATGGGGAGCCAGGGCAAGGCGGTGCCGAGCACCCGAACGAGCGCACTCCAACGTGCGTACGTGAGGGCGCGGAGGCGCCAACGCAGTCCTGGCTTGTCAGCCCGGCGACCCAAGAACATAGGAAGTAGCGAAATGACGCAGGTCGCCAGCCGCGGCGCCGCCCGACGCAAGCGCCACGA
>JBEPVB010000100.1:0-8259 GCA_041691215.1 Chloroflexota bacterium | reverse complement strand
GTGGCCTCGACGTTCTGGGGCTTGCCGGTCGTCGCGGCGACGAACTCGAACTCGGCCGGCGAGACGATCGTGACGGCAGGCCCGGACGGCCCCCGGAAGACGTCCCGGTCGACGGATTCCCGGCTGACGCCGCCGCTGTCGGTGACGCGGGCACGCAGGAGATGGCCGCCGTCGGCCAGCGGGACCGTGCCGCCGTAGGGCGCCGTCGTATCGGTCGCGATCACCGTCCCGCTGTCCAGGAGCTCGACCTTCGTGACCGTCCGCCCGGGCCAGGCCGCTGCGGCGGCCGACCACGCGACCGGCGACGTCGGCTGGGTCGACCAGGCTGCGGGTGCGGTGAGGCGAACCTTGGGGTTGCCGACCGTCAGGGAGGCGGCCGTCGAGGGACCCGTTCGGCCCTGGGCATCCACGGCGACGGCGACAAGCTTCAGGATGGCCCCGTTGGGATAGCCGCCGAAGCCATCCGGGATGGTGTCGAACTGGGCCGTGAATGGCGCGCTCGAGTCAGTGCCGATCGAGGTCTGCCCCAGCCAGAACTCGACCTGGACGACCCCCGACCCGTCGGGCGCGGCTGAGGCCGTCGCGGTCGGGTTGATGGTGCCGGCGACGACCGAGGTCCCCGGCGACGTCAACGTTGCCCTGGGTCTCGGGGGGACCTCGAACGAGCCCGGAGCGGTGCTCGCCAGGAAGACGTTCCTGGCCGGATTCCAGTGGGTCGCCAGGTACGAGCCGGCCGGCGGATTCGGGTTGAAGTAGTCGTCCTTATTGCAGTCGAGGGTCGGGGGGTAGGCGTCCGCGCAGACCGATCGCGGCTCGCCCCCGCCGTCGTCGTAGCACATGAGATCGATGCCATCGGTGCAGTGGCTGCGGCCGCCGGTCCGGGCGCTCGAGTGCGGGGCGGTATCACCGACCGCGCCGAGGGTGTGGCTCAGCTCGTGGGCGCCGACCTCGGACGAGACGTCGATGTAGCCGACCGGCGACCAGCACCAACCGAACACGCGAGCCATCATCCCGCCGCGATTGCTGAGGTTGCTGCTGCTCGTCGACTCGTCGTCCTGCCACTCAGCGATCCCGGCGATGCCGTTGCAGCCGGACTCGCCGTCGTCGGTGAAGATCAGGCCCTTCTCCGCCGACGACATGATCCCGCGACTGATCAGGTTCGCCCGGATCGGTCCCGGGTTCTGCTGGTTTACGAGCGTCGACGAGAGGTCCACGGCCGTGATCACGAGCTTGCACGACGCCATCCGCCAGCGGACGTGGCGCACGGCGCCGACCTTGGCGGCCGCGTTGGCGAAGATGTCGTCGATGCGGGAGATCGTCTCCCTGATGCGCGGCCCGACGGTCGCGATCCGGTTCGTGCTCCCCGATCGATAGCCATAGAAGACGTGGACGAACGGTCCCGTCAAGTAGCACGGGATGCCCGGCGAGGAATAGCCCGGGAAGAGGGCCGGCGCGAACTCGGGGGCCGTATCGCCGACGTAGTCGCCACCGTGGGTGCATGCGGTCCCGCCGAGGGCCGCCGCCAGGCCAGGACTCGCCGATTCGCCCGCTGTCGAGACGAAGGCGCCTGGGCAGCGGAACGCCGACGACCGGAGGCCCGCTCCCTTGAGCTCGGCAGCCGTCGGGGCGCGGAAGGAGACGGGACCCTTCGCCTTGTGGTTCGCGGTCGGGTCCGCCGGGTCGCTTGACGCTGCGCCGGGGTCCGACGTCGTGCCGAGGGCCATCGCGTCGAGGGATGGGACCGACGCAAGGGCCGCGACGGCCGTTTCGGCCGCACGGGTCCCGGCGGCGATAAGCGGGCCGGAGCGGGCGATCGCCGGGCCTGCAATGACTGGCCACAGCAGGGCAGCAGCGGTCAGGCCGATGAAGAGACGGCGGCGCACCACGAAGGGTCGATGGATCGCGCGCTGCACTCGGGTCCCCACCTTCCCTGCCCTGCCCTGCCAGAGCGCGGAGTATCGCACGCCGACGACAGTTGCTATGGGCGAATCGGCGGAATTTTCAGTGGCTTCGCGCAGCCGCCGCGAAGCGATCGAAGACGGCGAGGGCATCGAGCGGGCCTGGCGAGCCCTCGGGGTGGTACTGGACGGTCTCGATCGGTAGCTCTCGATGGCGGAGGCCCTCCACCGAACCGTCGTTGAGGTTGACCTGACTGACATGAAAGCCCGAGGCGCCCGGAAGGCTCGCCGCGACGACCTGAACCTCGTGATTCTGGGCGGTCACTTGGACCAGGCCCAGGTCGACGTCGCGGACGGGGTGGTTGGCGCCGTGGTGGCCGAACCGCAGCCGCTGCGTCTCGGCGCCGGCTGCCCGGCCTACGATCTGGTGACCGAGGCAGATCCCGAGCAGCGGCCGGCCGTCCGCGATCACGGCCCGGGCCAGGGCGACCGGCCCGGCGAGCCGGGCGGGGTCGCCGGGTCCGGGCGAGAAGACGACCCCGGCGACGTCGCTCCCGAGCATGTCAGCGGCGCTGCTCGTGTGCGGCAGGACCCTGACCCGCAGGCCGCGGTGCACGAGGCTCCGGACGATGTTGGTCTTGAGGCCGAAGTCGACGATCGCGACGAGCGGTCTGTCCGACGCCGGGTCGCCGTGCTCGCTGACCTCGGCCGGGGAGACCTGACCGACGAAATCCTGGTCCTCCCAGCGCGGGATGGCGGTCGCGGCCCGGTGTGCCGCCTCCGGATCGAGCGCGCCCGGCTCCAGGATCACCCCCCGGAGGCTGCCGTTCGTCCGCAGGTGCCGGGCCAGGCCTCGGGTGTCGACGCCGCCGATGGCCGGGATCCCCGCCCGCCGGAGGAGTGTTGCCAGCTGCCGGGCATCGTCGAGGACGGCGGCCGTCGCGTTGGCCACCACGAGGCCGCGGAGCCACGGCCGGACCGATTGGTCGTCGGCCACGAGCCGGCCGTAGTTGCCGATGAGGGGGTAGGTCATGACCACGACCTGGCCGGCGTACGACGGGTCCGTGCAGACCTCCTGGTAGCCGGTCTGGCTGGTGTTGACGACGAGGTCGCCACTGCCCGAGACCGGTGCACCGAAGGCGACGCCACTGAAGATCGACCCGTCCTCGAGGGCCAGGATGGCCGGGCCGAGGTCGCCGATTCGCGGGTCGACGACCGCGCTGGGCCGCGGCCTCGGCGGTTGGAGACGGGTCGGTGGCGGGACGCTCACGCCGGCGCAGGGCTCGCGGAGGGCGTCACCACTCAGCCTCCTTCCCGGCCTCGCGGGACCGGTTCGCCGGCCTCACGGGACCGGCCTTCAAGGGCCCGCCAAGCCTAGCATGGGACCCCACCCCGGACCTTTCGGTCCTGCCGAAAATCGGGCTCCGTCGTAAGGTGACGACGATCCCATGAGGCGCTGGCCGATCCGGGAGTCCGAATTCGAGGGTCCCCCCGTGCGCCATCGCCTCGCCCCGTTCATTGCCCTGCTCCTGGTCCTCAGCGCGCTCCTGGCCGCCTGCAGCAGTGCTGCAACGACCACGGATCCGTACCAGATCGTGACCGGCTCGATGAAGGCCACCTGGAGCCCCGTCCAGGTCAATGTCGGCTTCGATGCCAAGGACGGCGCGACGTCCGTGAGCATCGACCCGTCGGCCTTCGGTTTCGTCGTCGACAAGGACGCCGGGACCGGCGCCCTCCACGTGTCGGTTCCGATCGGCGCCCTGGGGCTCGATGCCTCCATGCTGGGCGGCTTCGGGATCACCGGCTCGACCCTCGATGTCGACGTCCTGTACGACGGGCAGGCCCTCTACGGCCGGAGTCCGGTCTTCGCCAAGCTCCTGACGATGATCCTGCAGCCCGGCGACCTGCCGACCGGAGATCTCAGCGGCTGGCTCCGGCTCGGCACCAAGGAGGACCTCGCCGGTCTCGCCGGTGGCGCTGCTGCTGGTGGCGAGGTCCCATCGTTCGCGATCCCCTCGGCCGGCGATGCCGGCGGTCTCAAGGCGGCCCTCGAGAACGCCGGCGTCACCCTCAGCGGCGGATCGGTGGAGAAGCACGATGGCGCGGACGCGTACCACCTCAAGGTTGCGATCGACGGCACGAAGCTGCTCGCCAACAAGGCCTTCGACGCGATCAGCCGCGCCCAGACGGACCAGATGACGACGGCCCTCCAGGCCGTGACCCTGTCCGGGGACCTCTGGATCGACAAGGCCTCGAGTCACATCGTCGAGTTCGACGGCCACGTCGTCGCGACGAAGGACGCCACCCAGGCGGCCAACCTGACGGTCAAGTTCGGAAGCCCCGATGGCACGATCCCCACGACGGCCCCATCGACGTTCGTCGCGATCCCGATCAAGACGATCGTCGGCAACGTCATGACCCTCATCGGACAAGGCCTCACCGGCGGCTGATCCGGCGCCGCACGTTCCGAGTGGAATCGATCGACCCCCGGCCAACGGACGGGGGTCGATTGCGGTTTCAGGTGGTGAGCCCGGAAGGACTTGAACCTTCAACAAAGTGATTAAGAGTCACTTGCTCTGCCATTGAGCTACGGGCCCGAGGTCCGGCAGGATACCCCATCGACCCAGGTCATGGCTTGGAAAGGGGCTCGATGGCGGCCTCGCGACCGGGCGTCCGATGAGGGTCAGCTACGTCCGACGAGGGGGATCCGCTGTCCGTTGACGGCCCCGGCCGCCGGTGAGGCCAGCCACACCAACGCATCCGCGATCTCGTCGGGGCGGGTGTGGGTCGGCTTCTCGTCGCCGATCGTCCGGACCAGGATCACGTTCGCGGTCGCGGTCGTACCGGCCAGCTCCCGGGCCAGGATCAGCGTCAGGGTCTCGACGGCACCTTTCGAGGCCGCGTAGGGCCCGATGTTCGGGACCGGCGCTCCGGCAAGCGGCGTCGAGACGGTCACGATGCGCCCATTGGCCGCGGCTCGAATGTCGGGCAGGAAGGCGCGGAGGGCGTGGAAGGCCGACCAGAAGTTGAGCTCGAAGAGATCACGCCACAGCGCTTCCTCGGCATCCTCGAGCGAGGTCCCGCCGGCGTAGCCGCCAACCAGCTGGAGCAGCACGGATGGTGGCCCGACGCGTTCCCGGACGTCGGCCGCGGCGTTGGCGGCTCCCTTCGCCGACGACAGATCGGCCGCGATCCCGGCATGCCACCGGGCTCCGCCATTGGGGAGGGTCGCAGCAAGCGCGGACACCTCGGCTCCGTCCCGGGCCAGGAGGGCCAGGCGGTTGCCGGCGGAGGCGAAGCGAGCAGCCACGGTCGGCCCCAGCTTGCCCGTGGCGCCTGCGACCACGACGACCCGGCCGGTTCCTTCACTCACTCCGGTTGATTGTCGATCTGGGCGCGCTGCAGCTTGCCCGAGAAGTCGACGTAGATCGACTTCCACTCGGTGTAGGTGTCGAGGGCGACCCGGCCGGCCTCGCGATGGCCGTTGCCTGTCTCCTTCCAGCCACCGAACGGGAGGTGCGTCTCGGCGCCCGTTGTGCCGGCGTTGACATAGACGATCCCAGCCTCGAAGTCCCGCATCGCTCGGAACGCCGTGTTCACGTCGCGGGTGAAGATCGAGGCCGACAGGCCGTAGCGCGTCTGGTTGAGGGCTGTGACAGCGGCGTCGAGATCCTCGACCGGGATGACCGACAGGACGGGCCCGAAGATCTCCTCCTGGCCGATCCGATCCATGGGCTTGACGCCATTGAAGATCGTCGGGGCGAAGAAGTTGCCGTCGGCGAGGAGGCCGTCGGTCGCCACCTCCCCGCCCATGACGAGTTCGCCCTCACGCCGCCCGATGCCGACGTAGGCGGCGACCTTCTCGACCGCGGCCGGGTTGATGAGCGGCCCGATGTCGACCCCGTCCTCGAGGCCGTCGCCGAGGCGAAGGTTGCGTGCCCGGGCTTCGAGGCGCTGGAGCAGCGGCTCCAGGACCGATCGCTCCACGATCACCCGCGAGCAGGCGGTGCAGCGCTGGCCGGTCGTGCCGAAGGCCGACCAGAGGATCCCGTCGGTCGCCAGGTCGAGGTCGGCATCGCGCAGGACCACGACGCCGTTCTTGCCGCCGAGCTCGAGGGAGACCCGCTTGAGGCGGCGGCCGGCGCGCTCGGCGATCCGCTTGCCGGTCGCCGTCGAGCCGGTGAATGAGATGACGGGAACGTCGGGTGAATCGACGATCGCGTCGCCAAGGTCCACGCCCGAGCCGGTCAGGAGATTCACCGTGCCGGCCGGGAACCCGGCCTCGGCCATGAGCTCGACGAGGATCGTCGCGCAGTGGGGCGTGTCGCTGGCCGGCTTGAAGACGACGGTATTGCCGGTGACGAGTGCGGGCATCATCTTCCAGCAGGGGATCGCAATCGGGAAGTTCCAGGGGGTGATGATCCCGGCCACTCCGATCGGCTGACGGATGCTCATCGCCCATTTGTCGGGCAGCTCCGACGGGACCGTATCGCCGAACATCCGTCGCCCCTCGCCCGCCATCAGGAAGGCGATGTCGATGCCTTCCTGGACGTCGCCACGGGCTTCGGCGATGACCTTGCCCATCTCCCGGGTCATCGCCCTGGACAACCGCTCCTTGTGGCGGGCCATGAGCTCGGCGAAGCGATAGAGGATCTCGCCGCGCTTCGGGGCCGGCGTCGCCCGCCAGGCAGGAAACGCGGTCTCGGCCGCCTTGATCGCCTTGGCCGCGTCGGCGGCGGTGCCAGCCTGGAAGCGCCCAACGACGTCGTGACGGTTGGCCGGGTTGAGGCTCTCGAACGTCTTGCCACTAACGCCATCGACCCAGGCGCCAGCGATGAACAGCTGGAATGTCGGCGCCGGCTCGTTCGGCGCGGTCCCGGCAGCGCCCGATCGGGGATCGGACGAGCGAACGGTCTGGGTCATGGCAGACAGGATAGCGGGAGCCTCGAGCGGGCCGAGCCTCCGAGCGAGACGGCCCACCTGACCGGACTGTGCCTCGGACGGAGCCGGGCATGTCGGCGTGGGAGCTGGCCTCCATGCCCATCGCAATGCCCCGACGAGATCAGCGCGTGGCGATGGCCGGTCGCTCGGCCTCGGGGAGCTCGTTCCGGATCGCCCAGGGCTCGATGAAGGCATAGGCCGCATCCGTGGCCGGCGTCCCCACCCCGTGCTTGACGCCGAGCCGCCGAACCGTCCCCTGGAGGGCCTGGAGCTCCATGCGATGACCGGCCGAGCGGTCGTACTGGAGGGAGGTCGAGGCGCCATAGGCCTGGCCGTCGAGGAGCGCGAACTGCCGTTCAACCAGGTCGTCGGCGAGGGCGACGCCGGCTGCCCGCCCGACGGTCCAGACCTCGACCATGATCTCGCGGAGCATCGCCCGGGCAGCCGGCGCCGCCCGGATCGCGCCGAGTGGCAGGCCCGTCGCCGCAGTCATCGAGGAGAACGCCACGAGCAACGTGAACTTCTCCCATTTCGCGACCTGGACGTCGCGCGCGGCCTCGGCCGGGATGCCGCCCCGGGTGCAGACATCGAGAATCGCCATCACCCGTTGCGAGGGGTCGCCGCCCGCCCACTCGCCGAAGACGATCCGCCGCGGCCCGGAGGCGTCGACGATGCCCGGCTCCCGGATGGCCGCGAGGATGTAAG
The DNA here is from genome assembly GCA_041691215.1 of Chloroflexota bacterium. GTDB lineage: Bacteria > Chloroflexota > Limnocylindria > Limnocylindrales > CSP1-4 > UBA5189. The sequence goes on along the minus strand of JBEPVB010000100.1, from coordinate 715 downwards.
CCGATCCACTGACGACGTGTTCCCAGCCCACCGCAGCCGCGATCTTCGCCTCGTTGTCGACCCCGTTCTGAAGCGACACGACCGCGGTCCCGTCACCCATCAGCGGTCCGAGACGGCCCGAGGCCTCCGGCGTGTCGTACGACTTGACGCAAAAGAGGACAACATCCACCGGCCCGATCGTTGACGGGTCATCCGTGGCGGGGAGCCGATGGCGGGTCGTCCGTTCCGGGGTGACGAGGGTCAGGCCCCGATCCCGCAGGGCGCGAAGGTTCGCGCCCCGGGAGATCAGGCTGACGTCGGCGCCACCGTCCGACATCCGTGCGCCGTAAAAGGCGCCGAGCGCCCCGGCGCCATAAACGGCGACGCGCACCGCCGGCTCAGGCCTCGCGGTAGGGCTTCCGCCAGTCGGGAGCCGGGAAGGGGTTGGCGAAGTAGTCGGTCTGGTGCTTGACCTTGCCCTCGGCGTTGAACTCGAGAATGGAAACCGAGCTCACCGGAGTCCCGTCGCCGTAGTCGATCGTGCTCTCGATGATCCAGGCCTCACCCGGCTTCACGATTCGCCGAAGGGTCGCCTTGGGCGCCGTGCCGGTGCTCCCGGAGTAGCTCTGGTTCATCGCCGTGATGTTGTCCTTGCCACGGAACGTCTCGCCCGACTGCGGATACTCCTGGACCATGTCGTCGGCCGTGAGTGCTTCCAGCTCCTTGCCGTAGGCCT
>JBEPVB010000099.1:0-8368 GCA_041691215.1 Chloroflexota bacterium | reverse complement strand
TGAAGTTGCCGACCCCGAAGCCGCGTGACCCGTGCCGCTCGATGATCTCGAAGAAAAACGTGGGCCGGTCCTGGATCGGTCGCGTGAAGATCTGGAGGAGGTAGCCCTCCTCGTCGCGGTCGGCCTCGATGCCCAGCTGCTCGAGCGTTTCGATCGGCACGCCGACGTCGCCGACGCGGTCGGCGAGCTGCTCGTAGTAGGCGTGGGGCATGCCCAGGAACTCGACGCCGTTCTCGCGGAGCTGGCGGACGGTCGTGACGATGTCCTCGGTCCGCAGGGCGATGTGCTGCGTCCCGGAATCGAGGTAGTAGTCGAGGAACTCCTGGATCTGGCTCTTCTTCTTGCCGGCGGCCGGCTCGTTGATCGGGAACTTGATCCGGCCGTTGCCGTTGGTCATGACCTTCGACATCAGGGCCGAGTACTCGGTGTGGATGACCTTGTCGTCGTAATGGATGAGCTGGGCGAAGCCGAGGACATCGCGATAGAAGTCGACGAACTTGTTCATGTCGCCGAGCTCCACGTTGCCAACGCAGTGGTCGACCTCGAGGAGGGACAGGCCCGTCGCGGCGCGGGCGGGCTTCTTGATCTTGCGGAAGCCCGGCGCGAACGCGCCGTGGAAGTCCTTGCGATCGATGAACGAGTGGATCACCTCGCCGTAGGTGTGGATCGCGCTCCGGCGGAGCAGCCCGTCCTCGTCGCTGCCGGCCTCGGCGTATTCGAGGTACGAGCGGGCGCCGCGCGACGTGGTCTCGTGCCAGGCGCTCCTGACGTCGTCGACGGCGAAAGCGATGTCGTGGACCCCGTCGCCGTGCCGGTGGACGTGCTCGGCGATCTCGCCCTCGGGCGACAGGGCGCCGGTCAGGACGATGGTGATGTCGTTCTGGCGCATGACGTAGCTGGTCCGATCGCGGACGCCGGTCTCGAGGCCCGCATAGGCGACCGGCGCGAAGCCCCACAGGGCCCGGAAATAGTGCGCCGCCTGGCGGGCATTCCCGACCCAGAACTCGACGTGGTCGATGCCCTTGAGGGGCAGGAAGTCCTTCGCTTCGGCGTAGGCATCCTTGTTGATGTGGGCGCCAGCCTGGTTGGCGGCCCCACGGGACAGTGTCTCGGTCATTGACGCGCTCCTCCGATGGCTGCGATGGAGGATCAGTGACCGCCCATGGTAGACCGGTCGCTGCGCAGCGGCCGTCGTGCGTGCGACACTTCAGGGCATGGCAACACTTGACGCGCAGGCTGACCGGCTCGATGCCGGGACCACCGGACTTCTGGCCTTCAGGCCCGCCCTCGAGCGCGCGGACCCGTGGGAGCTCGCCGAGGTCTACGGGGCCGAGGCCGAGGCCAGCTGGGGCCCCCGGGAGGTCCTCGCCCACGTGGAGGAGATGCTCCCCTTCTGGCTCGGGGAGGCCGAACGTGTCCTCGATGCCCCGGCCGATTCCCAGCTCGCGATCGGCCGCGTTGCGACGGACCCGCTTCGGACGGGGGTCATCGGACGCGACCGTAGCCTGCCCTGGCGCGAGCTCTTCAGCCGCGTCGGATCGGACGGCGCCCGGATGTCGGCCCGGATGCGGGAGCTGAGCGCGGCCGAGGCCGCCAGGACCGGCCTCCATCCGCGCCTCGGCGAGATGTCCGTCGCGGACCTCTTCGAGCGCTTCGTCGTGAGCCACGTCGAGGAGCATGTCGCCCAGCTCCGCGAGATCATCGCCACCCGGGGAGCCTGACCGGCCCCGTGTTCATGCTCTGGGCGATCCCCATCGGCATCGTCCTCGGGATCGTCGCCCGCGGGTCGCTCGACGGGCTCCTTGCGCTCGGGTTCCGGTGGGCGCCGCTGGCGATCTTCGGGCTCCTGGTCCAGGTGGTCCTCTTCACGGCCGTCGGCGACCAGCTCGCCGGCGGGCTCGGGCCGGCGATCTATGTCCTGACGACGCTGGCCGTCTTCGTCGCGGTCGCCAGGAACTGGCGGCTCACCGGGATGCCGATCGTGGCTGCCGGCGCCCTCTCGAACCTGGTCGCGATCACGGCCAACGGCGGCTTCATGCCGGCCGATGCCGGCGCCCTGGCGATGGCCGGCTTCGGCGGCCCGGGCGACCACACGAACAGCGTCGTCCTGGCCCACCCGGCCCTCCAGCCCCTGACCGACATCTTCGCCCTCCCCGCCGGGGTGCCGCTGGCCAACGTCTTCTCGGTCGGGGATGTCCTCATCGGGGTGGGCGTCATTGTCGTGATCGTCGCGGCGATGCGACGGAAGGTCGTCCTCGCGGTCTCGTGATCCTCAGCGCGAGCGGCGCTCGCGCCAGATGCTGCCGGCCAGGAAGATGACATTGGCCGGGCGCTCGGCGAGGCGACGCATGAAATATGGATACCACTGCGAGCCGAGCGGGACGTAGATGCGCACCGTCCAGCCCTCGCGGACCAGGCGCTCCTGGAGATCGCGCCGAACTCCGAACAGCATCTGGAACTCGAAACGCTCGGGCCCGATCCGGCGCTCCCGCGCGTACGCGATTGCCTGGTCGACGATCCGGTCGTCGTGGGTGGCGATGGCCGGGTACATGCCATCATCGAGGAGCCGTTTCATGATCGCCACGTAGGCCGCGTCGACCTCTGCCCGGTCCTGGAAGGCGACCGCTGCCGGCTCCCGATAGGCGCCCTTGCAGAGGCGGATCCGCGCGCCGGCGGCGATGAGCGCCTCGGCGTCGGCGGCGGTCCGCCGGAGCGCCGCCTGGAGGACAACGCCGACGTCGCCGGAACCGGCCATGACTGGCCGGAGCTCACGCCACAGCGCCAGGGTCGCATCGGTGGTGGTGTGGTCCTCCATGTCGATCCGGACGAATCCACCTCCGGCCGACGCCGCGGCCAGGATCCGGGCGACGTTCTCCCGGGCCAGGTCGGGCCCCAGGCCAAGGCCCATCTGGCTGAGCTTCAGGCTTACGTTGACCTCGAGGCCGCGGGCCTCGAGGACCGGGATCGCGCTGACGTAGCTGGTCGCGGCAGCCCGCGCGGCCGCCTCGGACGAGACCGCCTCACCGAGGATGTCGACCGTCGTCCGGAAGCCCGCCACATGGATCCGTTCGAGCGCGGGCACGGCCGCCTCGAGGGTCTCGCCGGCCACGAAGCGAGCGACCAGCGGCCGGGTGAAGGGCAGGCGCGTCGCCAGGCGGCCGATGAAGCGGCGGTTGGACAGGGCCAGGAGCGTGACCCGCATGCCGCGCCCGACGGCGCGGCTGATCGCGCCCGCGCCCGGAACCTTCACCTGGGGCTCAATCCGGGCTTCCGGCTCCCGGGACGATGGCGGCCTCGAGCTGGTCGCCCAGCTCGACGGTGCGGCGGAAGGCGGCCCAGACGGCCTCCGAAAGGACGGTCCTGAGGCGGCCCGATTCGAGCTCATGGAGCGCAGCGGCGCTCGTGCCGCCCGGCGACGTGACCATGTTCCGGAGCTCGGCCGGGTGCAGGCCAGACTGCTTGGCGAAGAGCGTGCTGCCCTCGAGCGTCTCGATCACCAGGTCGTGGGCCATGTGGCGGGGGAAGCCGAGGTGGACGGCCGCGTCGATGAGCGCTTCCATGACCAGGAAGACGTAGGTCGGGCCGGTTCCGGACACGGCGGTGGCCATGGCCACGAGCTTCTCATCGTCGACCTCCAGCTCGGCGCCGAGCGCGCCGAGGAGGGCCGCGGCCTGCGCCCGCTGCTGCGCGCTGACGTCGGGCGTCGCGAACCAGACGGTCATGCCCTTGCCCAGGCGGGCGGGGGTGTTGGGCATGCTCCGGACGACCTGGGGGTGGCCGAGGGCAGCGATCAGGGCCTTCGTGGTGGCCCCGGCCAAGACGCTCAGGACCAGCTGCCCGGGTCGCAGCCCGGGCCCGATCTCGCGCCCGACGCGGCTGAGCATCTGGGGCTTGATGGCCAGGATCACGACGTCGGCGCCGGCAACGGCCTCCGGATTCGAGGCGACCGTCCGGATCCCATGCGCGGCCACGAGCTGGTCGCGGCGCTCGGCGCGGGGATGGCTCGCCACGACCTGGCCAGGCTCAACGAGCCGGCCCCGGAGCATGCCGGCGATCATCGCCTCGGCCATGACGCCGGAGCCGACGGTTGCGATCGTGCGCTCGGCGAGCGGGGACATGGCCCGAGTATGCCATGCGGTCGGTGGCGATTCGGTCGCGGTGGTGGCAACCCGTGGCCAGCGGGCTGGGGGTCTACGTCGTGTCGGTTTCTCGCGCCGGCGCGCTCGATTTCGCTCGCTCCTCGAGGGCGCGCTTCAGCCGGAAGCGGAGGAACTCGTTGTCGCCGGCGCGGCCGACGCAGGTCGGGCAGAGCTGGGCCCAGCCCTCGAGGTCCTGGGGTCCGCGCGTCTCGTGATGCGTGCCGCACCAGAGGCAATCGAAGGTTGGGCGGAACGACATGCGGGTGTGGCCAGGGATCGCCGGCCGGACAGGCGGTCCGGCGCCGACCGATCAGCGCCTCGGCTGATCAGCGGCTCAGCGAGGCTTGAGGCCGTCCACCTCGACCCGTGCCGCTCCCCGATCCGTGTACCAGGTCGCGTCGATCTGGACGAAGTTCGCCCACTCGCTCGGAACCTGGTCCTCGGGGAAGATCGCGTTGACCGGGCACTCCGGCTCGCAGGCGCCGCAGTCGATGCATTCGTTCGGGTCGATGAACAGCTTCCGGTCGACGCCCTCTTCGTAGTGGATGCAGTCGACGGGACAGACGGAGACGCAGGAGAGGTCGAGGACGTCGATGCAGGGCTCGGCGATGAGATAGGCCATCTGGCTGGGAGCTCCTCGTGCGTCGCGGCGCCATGCCCACCCGGGGCGATCGGAAATGTACCACCCGACCTCCCTCGATGCCGATCAGGGAGTGGCGGAGCCGGATGCTGTCGGGAGCGGGCGTCCGTCCGGGCCGACGAACCGGATGGGCACTCGCATCCCTTCGCGCCAGTGGTCCGGGATGTGGCAGCCCACGAGCCAGCCGCCGGTCGCCGCTGCGGCGGTCGCGGCGTCGGCCGGGACCGTCCACCGGACGTCGACCCGCTCGCCCGACCTGACCACGATCCGGAGGCCGGCGACGTCGGGTGGTACCGACACCTGCGGCGTCGGCCCGGGCGGAGCTCCGGCGGTCGCAGCCTCGGCCGCCTCCCAGGCGGCCTGGACGCCCGCGCCCCCGATCACCACCTCGTGGATCACGAGCCCGCCGTTGAGCACCTGGAGGACGACCGATTCGCCGGGCACCAGGTCGACGACGGCCGGGATGTACGTGTAGTCCTTGGCCACGATGATCACGTCCCGGGGATGCGCTGCGGTCCCGGGCGTGATCGCGGGCGTCGTGCCCGGGTCTCCGCAACTCAGGAGAAGGGCGCTGAGGAGCAGGGCGCCGGACCGCCCGTGGCCGAAGCCACGCGCGCGATCGCGGGATGGGGGTGTGTGGCGCACGGCGCGAGCAGTCTAGGACGACCACGTTCGCGAGCCGTCAGCGTTCGTTAGCGACGATCCAAGCCGTCGCATGTCGCGCAGGCCGAGATCTTTGCGATACCGGCAGCCCGAGATCGGCTTGGATATCCACCGCGGATTCGGCCTACCAGCAAGTACCGTCGCCACCATTGAGCATCGCGCCCGGTGAACCGCGCGGGGTACCAGGAAAGGCCGTCAAGTCGGCTTGACACCGCGGTCCCGCTGATCGGATAGTGCGGCCACCGGCGCGGGCGCGAGGCGTTCGAACCGTGCGATGGGCGTGGTCGCCAAGCGGGAACCCCACGAATCGCGTTCGTTCGAGACCACCGCTGAGCGGGACCCGCACGAGGAAGCCAGCCCCGGCCGTGACCAGCCCAGCTCCTGCCGCGACCCCGCCGCTCGCCGGCTCCGCGTCTACGGCCGCCCGCGCGGCGGTGCCGGCCATTCGGCTCGAGGGCGTCGTCAAGCACTTCGGCAACGACGCGGCCGGCAAGCGCGTCGCCAAGGCGATGAACACGGCCCCCGGCGAGGCGATCGTCGCCGTCGCTGGCATCGACCTCGAGATCCTCGACGGCGAGTTCTTCTCGATGCTCGGACCGTCGGGGTCGGGCAAGACCACGACCCTCCGGATGATCGCCGGCTTCGAGCGGCCGACGGCGGGCCGGATTCTCCTCCACGGGGTGGACGTCTCGAACAAGGCGCCCTTCGAGCGCGACGTCAACACCGTCTTCCAGGATTACGCCCTCTTCCCCCATATGACCGTCGGCGAGAACGTGGCCTACGGGCTCGTGATCCGGAAGGTTCCGAAGCCCGAGCGGGAGGACCGCGTAGCGGACGCCCTGCGGATGGTTCGCCTGGAGGGCTACGACGGTCGCAAGCCGGGCCAGCTCTCGGGCGGTCAGCGCCAGCGGGTCGCCCTCGCCAGGGCCCTCGTGAACCGGCCCCGCGTCCTGCTCCTCGACGAGCCGCTCGGAGCGCTGGACCTCAAGCTCCGCGAGGAGATGCAGCTGGAACTCAAAGCCATCCAGCAGCAGGTCGGGATCACCTTCATCTACGTCACCCACGACCAGGAGGAGGCGCTGACCATGAGCGACCGCCTGGCCGTCTTCAACCGCGGCCGGATCGAACAGGTGGGAACGCCGGCCGAGCTGTACGAGCGACCGGCAACGGCCTTCGTGGCCGGCTTCGTCGGGACGTCGAACCTGATCCGGGGCGCGGCCGCGACGGCGCTCCTCGGCAGCGATGGCCTTTTCACGGTCCGGCCGGAGAAGATCCGCATGGCCGAGCCCGGAGCGCCCGTCGCCGCCGACGAGATCGCGGCCGATGGGACGATCCAGACCGTGGTCTACCTCGGCCCCGACACGCGTTATATCGTGGCCCTCGACGCGGGCTCCGAGCTCGTCGTCACCCAGCAGAACTTGCTGACATCGTCCATGGAGGTGCTGGCCGCCCGGGGTCGCCCCGTTCGGCTGGTCTGGAAACGGCAACACGCTCTCCGCGTCAACGAGTGACGCTGGACCATCGGAGGAGGAGGACCATGCGCTACCGGAATCTGGCCGCGGTGCTCGCCGTCACGGCGATCGCGGCCTCGGCCTGTGGAGCGGGCGCCACGACGGCGCCGAGCACAGGCGGGACCGTCCCGCCCACGACCGCGGCGACCCCGGGTGCCAGCCCGACCGTGGCCGGGCCGAAGATCATCGACACGATCGGCAAGGGTGAGGGCCAGCTCAACCTCATCGTCTGGCCCGGCTACGCGGAGTCCGGGGCGAACGTCCCCGAGTACGACTGGGTCCATCCCTTCCAGGACAAGACCGGCTGCCAGGTCAAGACCGTCAAGGAAGCCGGCAGCTCGGACGAGATGGTGACCCTCATGCGCCAGGGTGGCGGCTCGCTCTACGACGGCCTGTCGGCCTCGGGCGACGCGACGATCCGCCTCATCACCGAGGGCCGGATCGCGGCGGTGGACGTCGAGAAGCTGTTCCCCGAGTGGAAGAACATGTGGGGTCCGATGCAGAGCCCCGCCCACAACACGATCAACGGCGTCCACTACGGCGTGTCCCACGGCTGGGGCGCCAACGTCCTCATGTACAACACCGATATCGTCAAGTCGGCGCCCGACAGCTGGAGCGTCGTCTTCGACCCGAACTCCACGTACAAGGGCAAGACCACGGCCTATGACTACGCGATCTACATCGCCGACGCGGCCCTCTACCTGTCCAAGACCAAGCCCGAGCTCGGCATCACCAATCCCTACGAGCTGACCCAGCCCCAGTTCGACGCCTCGGTGGCCCTGCTCAAGGACCAGCGCAAGATCATCGGCAAGTACTGGGGCAGCTACTCGGACGAGATCACCGACTTCGAGAACGGGACCTCGGTCATCGGCTCGGCCTGGCCCTACCAGGTCGGCGCCCTCCAGGCCGAGGATCCGCCGATCCCGGTCCAGGCGGTCCTGCCCAAGGAGGGCGCGACCGGCTGGGCTGACACGTGGATGATGTCGGCCAACGCCGCCCATCCCAACTGCATGCTGATGTGGATGGACTGGATGACCCAGCCCTCGACGCAGCAGAAGGTTGCCGAGTACTTCGGCGAGGCGCCGGCCAACCTGGGCGCCTGCCCCCTGATCGACGCCAAGCCGGGACCCTATGGGTTCAAGGGCTTCTGCGACTTCCAGCACGCGTCCGACAACGCGTACGCGTCGCAGATCAAGTTCTGGAACACGCCGCTCGCCGACTGCGGGGACGCCCGCGGCAAGACCTGCCTCGACTTCTCGGAATGGCTCAAGGCCTGGGACGCGATCAAGGCCGCGACCTAGATCGGCGGAGGGAGTTATGACGGCGCCGCGCCCCCCCCCCCGGGCGGGGGGCCGGGGGGGCGGGGCCCCCGCCCCCCCCCCGGGCCCGCCCCACCCCCGCCCCACCCCCCCCCG
>JBEPVB010000098.1:0-8572 GCA_041691215.1 Chloroflexota bacterium | reverse complement strand
CCCTCGCCCTGGATCGGCTCGACGATGATCGCGGCGACCTCGTCGGCCGGGACGAGCTTGTCAAAGAGGACCTCATCGAACCATTTGAGGCCGTCGACGGTTCCGAACGGGGCGTGGTAGATCCCCGGCAGGAGCGGCCCGAAGTGGGCGTGGTACTTGGACTTCGAGGCCGTGAGGCTGACCGCGCCGTACGTCCGCCCATGGAAGGCCCCGAGGAAGGCCACGATATACGGCCGTCCTGTGGCGTAGCGGGCCAGCTTGATCGACGTCTCCACGACCTCGGCTCCGGAGTTCGCGAGATAGGTCCGGGCGCGGCCGCCCTTGATCGGGGTCAGATTCGCGAGACGCTCGCAGAGCTGGGCGTAGATCGGCAGGTAGAAGTCGCTGGCAGAGAAGTGGATCAGCTCGGCCGCCTGCTCCTTGATCGCAGCCACGACCTGCGGATGGGAGTGTCCGGTTGACGTGACGGCAATTCCGGCCGCGAAGTCGAGGAAGAGGTTGCCGTCGATGTCCTCGATGGTCAGGCCCTCGCCACGGACGGGCACGATCGGATAGGCCCGCGGCAGGCTCGGCGAGGTCCAGGTCTCGTCATAGGCGACGTGGGCACGCGCCTTCGGGCCCGGGATCTCGGTGACGATGTGCGGGACCGGCCGCGCCTGTGCGACCCGAAACGGAGCCTGGGCCACGGAGCACCTCGGAGCAAAGTTCGGCGTCCGCGGCTGGCCGCGAACGCATAAGGTTTATGCAGACTGGATATTCAGTCTAGCACGCGTCCGGCGGCCTTCAGCCTCCCTCCGACGTGACCAGGTCGTGCCACGGAAGGGCTGCCGCGCAGCGCCTCAGTCGACGACGGTGTGGCTCTGCTCGCGCATGAACTGGGCGACGTAGTACATCGAGAGGCCGGCCTTGCCGGTCGAGCCGCTGCCCTTCCAGCCACCGAAGGCCTGGACTCCGGGCCAGGCGCCGGTGGTCGCGCCAGCACGCCGGTTCACGTACAGGACGCCCGCCTCGATCTCGTCGAGGAAGCGCTCGACCTCGGCCGGGTCCTCGCTGTAGACGCCGGCCGTCAGGCCGTACGTCGAATCGTTGGCCAGGGCGAGCGCCTCGGCGAGCGAATCGACCTTCGAGACCGCGGTGAACGGCGCGAAGAGCTCGTCCTGGAAGAGGCGATGGCCCGCCGGAAGGCCGACGACGGTCGGCTCGACGTAGAAGCCGCGGGCCATGTCGCCCTCGGTCAGGTGCTCGCCGCCGGTGTAGACCGTCCCGTCGCGGCGGGCCTCCGACGTCGCCTGCTGGTGGCGGGCCACGGCCTTCGCATCGATGACCGGGCCCAGCCAGTTCTCGCGGGGGATCGGGTTGCCGATCGAGATCTTCTCGGTCTTCTCGACGAGCAGCCGGATGAGCTCGTCATGGACCGGCGCCTCGACGTAGACCCGCGAGTTCGCCGAGCACTTCTGGCCGCCGAAGCCGAAGGCAGATCGCATGATCCCCTCGGCTGCTTCCTCCAGGTCGGCCTTGCGGGTCACGATGGCCGGGTTCTTGCCGCCCATCTCGACGATGCATGGCCGTGGCCAGAGGGTCGAGAACGACTTGAAGAGCTTGAAGCCGACGTCGTAGGAGCCGGTGAACACGATGCCGTCGATGCCCGGGTTCGTCTGGAGCTCGTGGCCGACCGTGTCGCCGGGGCCCATCACCAGGTTGACGACCCCGTCCGGCACGCCGGCGTCGGCGAAGCACTGGATGAGGTTGACGCCCGTCAGCGGAGAGGTGGAGCTGGGCTTGAAGACGACCGTGTTGCCGGCCATCGCGGCGGCGCCGATCGGGCCGGCCGCGAGGGCCATCGGGAAGTTGAAGGGGCTGATGACGGCGAAGACGCCGTGCGGCCGGAGGACGGTCCGGGTGTGGACCGCCAGGTCCCCCAGGTTGTCCATGGGGTGGTCGTAGCCGGCGTTGTCCTCCATGGTCTGGGCGTAGTAGCGGATGAGGTCCGCCGCCTCCTCGACCTCGCCGAGCGCCTCGAGCCGGCTCTTGCCGACCTCGTAGGCCATGTCCGCGCCGTAGACCATCTGGCGCTCGGAGATCAACTCCGCCGCGCGGCGGAGGATCGTGAGCCGCTCCTGCCAGGGCGTCCGTCGCCAGGCCGGCTGGGCCCGGCGAGCGGCGTCGATCGCCGTTTGCACGTCGGTGCCGTCGCCCCTGGCGAAGGTTCCCAGGACGATCTCGGTGTCGATCGGGGTCCGGACCTCGAACGTGCCCGCGCCGCCCTCGACCCACTGGCCATCGATGTAGTTCCGATGGTGGCGCCCGAAGCCTGCCTCGGAGGCCTTCACGCCCGCCTCGTAGAGGCCGTGGAGCTCCTCGTTGTCGTTGCGGAGGGTGGCGTAGGTGATCTTGATGCGGGGCTTGGATTCGGTCGTCATGACGATCTCCCGGGCTGACTGGGATCGAGCGCCGGCGCGGAGATGGTGAGCGCGAATCCGGCGTGGAAGGATGTCGTCCGTCCAGTCTAGCGCGACGCGATCAGGGCCTCGACGACGTCCTTGATGCCGCTCCCAACGCCGTCGGGGCGAGTCGGCCCGCGAAGGCCATCGCTGACGGCATCGTCGAACGTGGCCGCGTCGGTCTTGCCCGACAGGACGAGGATGCCCCGCAGGCCGGCCCGGTGCGCCCCGCCGACATCCGTCTCGAGGTCGTCGCCGACCATGGCGACGTCGTTCAGTCGCAGGCGTGGATCGCCGGCTTCGGCCGCCAGCTCCCGAACCGCTTCCCGGAACACGACCGCCGAGGGCTTGCCGGTGACGATCGCCTTGCGCCGCAGCGCTTGCTCGAGGCCGATCACGAGGGCGCCCGAATCGAGGGTGACCCCGCGGGGCGTCATCCACCACGGGTTGCGGTGCATGGCCACGAACTCGGCGCCGTTGCGGATCGCGCGGAAGGCGATGTCGAGGTTGCGGAAGCTGAGGGCATCGCCGGCGTCGCCGATCACGACGGCCCCGAGCGGCTTGGATGAATCGTCTGCTTCCTCGGGCGTGACCACGTCCTGGCCGGCCCACTCCTGGCCTGCGTCGCCCGAGGCGAGCACGAACAGGCGCTCCCCAGCGTGGTGGAGGGCCGTGTGGGCGGCCGCCGCCGACGCGGCGGTGATGAGGTGCCCGGGGTCGACGGGTCGTCCGAACTGCTTCGAGACGGCGGCGGCAAGCGACTGCCGGTTGGCCAGCGAGAAGTTCGTCACGACGCGATACGGGATCCCGCGGCCCTCGAGGGCGTCGAGTGCCTCGACGGCGCCGGGCAACGGCTCCTGGACGAACAACAGGACGCCGTCGGCGTCAAGGACGAGGGCCCGGACGCCGGCGAGTGCGGCGCGGAGGTCGAAGGGCGGAGCCTCGGGCGCGGCGGTGCGCTGGGCCTGGGTCGCGCTCATCCCCCGATGGTAGTCTCCGGCCGAGGTCCGGGCCCCAACGCGCCGGTCTGCCAGGGAGGCGAGCGATGGGACTGCTCGACGGCAAGAAGGCATTGATCTTCGGCGTCGCCAACGACCATTCGATCGCCTGGGGGATCGCCGAGGCGCTCCACGGCGCCGGGGCGACCGTCGGCTTCTCGTCGGTCGAGAGCCTCATCGAGAGGCGGGTCCGGCCACTTGCCACGTCCATCGGCTCCGACTTCGTGGAGCCGTGCGACGTCCAGTCGGACGAGCAGATCCGGGCCGTCATGGCCAAGTTCGGCGCGCACTACGGGGGCATCGACATCCTCGTCCATGCCCTGGCCTTCGCCAAGCGAGAGGATCTCGAGGGATCCTTTGTCGACACCTCGCGGGATGGGTTCGCCCTGGCCCTCGACGTCTCGGCCTACTCGCTGGTGGCCCTGGTCCGCGAGGCCCGACCGCTGCTGCGCCCCGGCTCGAGCATCGTGACGTTGACCTACTACGGGGCCGAGAAGGTGGTCGCCCACTACAACGTCATGGGCGTGGCCAAGGCAGCCCTGGAGGCGTCGGTCCGCTACCTGGCGGCCGACCTGGGCCCCGAAGGCGTTCGGGTCAACGCGATCAGCGCCGGGCCGGTCCGGACGCTGGCCGCGGCCGGGATCGCGGGCTTCAAGAGGATGTACGGCTCGTTTGCCGACGTCGCCCCGCTGCGGGCCAACATCACCCCGGAGGACGTCGGCAAGACCGCGCTGTGGCTGTGCTCGGACCTCTCATCCGCCGTCACCGGTGAAGTGATCTACGTTGATGGCGGCTTCAACGTGATGGGCGTGCCGCTCACCGAGGTGTAGGCGCGCCGGAGACACACCGCCTGGGCGATCAGGATTGCGGTGCGGCCTGGCACCACGTTCCCCGGCCGTGTGCTCATGAATTAGCCGCCCGAAGGCCCGATCCCGCTACTATTTGGGTGCCGGCGTGCTCCGCCGGGGGAATGATCCGACCCGGGACGGGTATCCGTCCCGGGTCGCTCTGTCTCCGGGCGAATGTGGCCATCGCGGCAAGCGGGCCGTATCAGCCCCGATCTACCAGCCCGACGATCCTGGCTCGCCCTTGAACGGCCCCACGACCCGGGACGTGACCCAACCGCCGTAGAACCGCCCTGGCTGCGGCGTCGCCGGCTCGTCGCCAACCCAGGCCTCGTCCACTCGCCCGGCATAGAAGGCGACGTGGCCGGCGATCTCGCCGTAGCCGGCCGTGGGGTCGGGGTACCTCCAGCCGACGTTCTCGATGCGCCGGCCGTCATGGTCATAGGTCACGTACGACGCGCTCCCCTTCCACTCGCACAACGAGGTGTGGGGGCTGTCGACGAGGCGATCCATCCGGACATCGGACCGGGGGAAGTAGTAGACCGGGGCGCCGGCGGTTTCGAGGACCCGGAGGCCATCGGTCGTCTCGGCGAGGACCGCCCCGTCGACGACCACCCGGAGCCGCTCCGGGACGGCCTCCACGCGCGGCGGCCTCGGATAATCCCAGACCGATTCCTGGCCGGGCCCGGGTTCGATGCGGATCGGAGGTGGCATGGCCATCGTCCGCATCTTCGGTGATGCGGCCGGTCCTGTCAGGCGGCGACCACCTGGTCGCGGCCGCCGGACTTTGCCATCGCCAGGCCGACATCGGCGATCTCGATCATCACGTTCATCCCGGCGATGGCCGAGTCCAGGGCGGCGCAGCCGGCCGACACGGTCGCGCGCAGGACCTCACCGCCGGGTCCGATGACATCGAGCTCGCGGAAGGCGATGCGGATCTCCTCAGCGGCACGGACAGCGTCGTCGCGAGAGGCTCCGTCCAGGATGACGATGAACTCCTCGCCACCATAGCGAGCCACGAGGTCCGAAGACCGGAAGCGGCTGGCCAGGAGCCCCGAGAATGCGCGCAGGACGGCGTCCCCGGCGACATGGCCGTGGCGATTGTTGAAGTCCCCAAAGTGGTCGAGGTCGAAGAGGATCGCCGCCATCGGCCGCCGCTCGGCGCGCTTCTGGCGAGTCCGGACGGCGCTCATGCGGGCGAGGCTGTCGTCGAGCAGGCGCCGGTTGTGGAGCATCGTCAAGGGGTCGCGAATAGCCGCTTCGCGGGTCTCGCCGTGGAGCCGCGCATTCGCCACGGCGAGCGAGGCCTGGGCGGCCAGGAGGGCCCCGACTTCGCGTTCCTGCTCCGTGAAACCGTGCTCGGTATCGCGCCGGACGAAGGTGATGGCGCCGACGACCATGTCATCCCGGAACATCGGGATGGCCATGACGGCGACCGTGGGATCGTCGGCGACGTGGCGAGCGGCCGCCGGGTACTTCGTCCGGTCGAACCGATCGTCGAGGACGGCGACGCGATCGGAGATCGCCCGGCCGGTGGCGCCTTCGCCAGGCTCGATCTGGATGCCCACGAAGGCCTCGGTCCCCAGCGCAGCGGCGATCCGGTACTCGCTGGATTTGGCGGCGGCCAGGGTCAGCAGGCCGTAGTCGCAGGTGAGGACGGTCGTCGCGGCCCTGGCGATGGCGGTGTGGAGGGGCCCGGCGTCGAGCGTGCTGCCGAGGGCCGCGAAGGCCTCGGTGAGACGGCCGAGGAGCGCGGCCCGTTCGGCCAGCTTGGTCCGTTCACGGCCCAGGGCAATCGAAGCCGAGAGCCGGTCGGCGATGGTGAGCATCGAGGCCATGTCGTCCCGGTCGAGACGCTCCGCGGCCGTCGATTCAACGTTCAGGACCCCGAGCAGCTCGCCGTCGGCGAGGAGCGGCACGCTGATCTCCGACGTAACGTCGGAATCGGCCTCCATGTAGTCCGCGTCGGCCGTAACGTCGGGGCTGAAGACCGCTTCGCGGGTTCGGGCGACGCGACCAATGATCCCGGCGTCCAGGTCGAACTCGACGATCGGATGTTCGTACCCTCGCTGGGCGCCGAGCTGCAGGGCACTCCCGTTCCAGAGGTAGACCGATGGGTAGTGATAGCCGAACGTCGCCACCAGGACGTCCATCATCGTCTCGAGGGCCGACGGGCACGGGCCGTCGAGGGCCAGGAGGCGGCCAAGCTGCTCGATGGCCCTGAGGCGGCGGGCCTTGCGCCGATCGTTGCGAGCGATCCGCCGCAGGCGCTCCAGGGATCGCTCGAGGGAGGCCACGACCTGGCGGGTCCCGAACACGAGGAAGGCCACGACCATCATCGGCAGGAGGCTCTGGTCGAGGGCCACGCCCGGGCCAAACTCGACAGCGGTCGCGAGGCGGGCCGCGATCGCTGCTGCGACGGCGACGATCACGCCGGCCGGAAGGCTGGTGGCCGCGGCCAGGGTGATGACGGGGATGTAGAGAACGGGCAGCGTCGGCGACGTACGCGTCTCGATCAGGGTGAGCGTCCCGACATAGGCAATGGCCAGCAGGAACCGGAGGAGGCCGCGGCTGCCCTTGACGTTGCCGCCGACGGTCACGCCGAGGACGACCTGGAGGCCGAAATAGCCGAGGGTGAGGACGAGGATCGAGCCGGACCCTTCGAAGCCGTGGACGGCCTCGCCGATGATCACGGGTAGGCCCAGGGCGATGGCGAGGGCCGCGTGGACGTCGGCCGCGAACCAGCGCGCCAGGCGCGCGGTCACGCTGGCGCGACGCAGTTCGCGAGGACGAGGGAGCGAGATCGCGGAGATGGCCGTGCCCCCGATTGTCAGGGCCGGGCCGCGTGGCGGTCTGAGCGGGCCGGTCGAATGCGATCGTCGGTCCCGGTGGCAGGACGCACCATCCCGCATCCGTACCATTCGGACCTGCCATCTGGGGGAGCCGAGGCGCGGGTGGCGCCTCGGCCCGGCGCCTCGGACCGTTCGCCGAGGTGAGCCGCGGCTCAGGCCGGGGCGAGCTCCAGGGCGATCTCGTCGGGCAGCCAGAACCAGCGGAGGTCCTCGAAGTCCGGGCCCACCAGGTCTCCGTCAAGGGGCTGCGGTTCGTGCGGCCGAGGGTCCGCGGCAATTCGGCGGGCCTCGTCCAGGTAACCGGCGAGCGCGGAATCATCGGCCTGGTGACGGTGGGCGGTGTAGCGCATCGAACCATCGCCGTAAGCCACGTCGTGGAGGCTGAGTGGCGCTTCCGTCGTGCCCGCCGCGTGACGCCACAGGCCCGTCGCCGGGTCGAAGCGATAGTCGGGCAGCAGTCGCCAGCCGTCGGTGGCCACGAAGTCGACCGCGTCGAGGAGGAACTCGAAGACCGTCTCGCTGATGAAGTAGTTGAAGTTGACGCGGACCCAGCCGGGCTTGATGCCCTCGCAGCCCCGGCCGATCTCGCGCTCGAACTCGTGGGATGTCTCGATGTCGATACCGAGAAGTCGGTGGCCGTAGGGCCCGGCACAGGAGCAACCCCCCCGCGATTGGACGCCGAAGAGGTCGTTCAGGAGGGCGACGACGAAGTTGTGGTGCAGGTAGCGGCCGGCGTGACGGACGACGAAGGACACGATCGATAGGCGCTCGAGCGAGTGCGACCCCAGGACCTGGATGTTGGGATTGGCCTCCCAGCGCCGGATCGCCCGCCGGATGAACGACGCCTCGCGCTCGCGGATCGCCGGCTCCCCGACCGCTGCCTTGAGCTGGAAGACGAGGCCCGCCCGGATCGACTCGACGATGGCCGGCGTGCCGCCCTCCTCGCGATGCTCGACGTCCTCGAGATAGACGTGCTCGAGGGCGTTGACATAGGCGACCGTGCCGCCGCCGGGCATCGTTGGCACCCGGTTCGTGAAGAGGTCGCGACGACCGGCCAGGATGCCCGGCGTGCCGGGCCCGCCGATGAACTTGTGGGGGCTGATGAATACGGCGTCCTTGTAGTCGAGCTCGGCATCGGGGCCGGGCCGCTGTGGCGCCAGCTCGATGTCGACGTACGGGGCAGCCGCCCCGAAGTCCCACAACGAGAGGGCCCCGAAGCGATGCAGCAGGACCGAGATCGCCCGCGTGTCGCTGAGGATGCCGGTCACGTTCGAGGCCGCCGAGAAGCTGCCGACCTTGAGCGGCCGGGCCGCGTGGGTCGTGAGCTCGCGCTGGAGGGCGGCCAGGTCGATCCGGCCGTCGGCATCCTCGGGGATCGTGACGACGTCGGCGATCGACTCGCGCCAGGGCAGCTCGTTGGAGTGGTGCTCGTACGG
>JBEPVB010000097.1:0-8945 GCA_041691215.1 Chloroflexota bacterium | reverse complement strand
GGGTCCGATCAGGGCGCGGAGCCGATCGGGGTCGCCTGGCTCGGACGAATCGCGTACCGCGACGCATGGGCCCTCCAGAAGCGGCTGGTGGATGCGCGGGTTGCGGACGTGATCCCGGACACGATCCTCGTCCTCGAGCACCCGGCAGTCCTCACGCTTGGGCGAAACGCCGATGAATCACACGTCCTGGCGAGCCAGCGTGAGCTTCGCCGACGGGGGATCGAGGTCCTCAACGTCGAACGCGGCGGTGAGGTCACCTATCACGGCCCGGGCCAGCTCGTGGCCTACCCGATCCTGCGCCTCGGCGGGCGCGGGATCCTCATCCGGCCCCTGGTCCGGGCCCTCGAGGAGGCCATGATCGGCACCTGCGCCTCGCTCGGCGTCGAAGCGACCCGGCGCGACGGCCACCCCGGCTGCTGGGTCATGGAGGAGGGTCGTCCGGCCCGCAAGATCGGCGCGTTGGGCATCCGGATCGAGCGCGGGGTCAGCTATCACGGCATCGCTCTCAACGTCGACCCGGATCTCCGGGACTTCGAGCTCATCGATCCGTGCGGGATGCCCGGGCTCGTCTCGACCTCGATCGCCGAGGAGCTGGGCCGGACCGCGGAGCCGCCGTCGACCGAGGTGGTGCGGCGGGCAGCCGGGATCTTCGCCGAGGCGTTCGCCGCCCAGCTCGGCGCCCCGACCCGATGGGTCGAGGCGGGCTCGCTGGAGCCGCCGGTCCTCGCCGGCGCGGGTGCCGCCTGAGATGACCGCCGGC
This sequence comes from Chloroflexota bacterium, assembly GCA_041691215.1. Taxonomy (GTDB): domain Bacteria; phylum Chloroflexota; class Limnocylindria; order Limnocylindrales; family CSP1-4; genus UBA5189. The sequence continues at coordinate 8,185 of JBEPVB010000097.1, read as the reverse complement.
CTGTTCGAGCTGCGGAAGGACGCGATCACGGGCTGGTGGGTGGCCACGGTCGTCGACCGCGCCTTCCACCGCGACCGGTTTGCCCGCCCCGCCGAACCGATAGACGACGGCGACGACTGCCAGAACTGCCGGCTGCCCGACGGCGAGGGCGTCCGCCTCCGGGTCCTCAAGGACTATGCCTTCCACCTCGTGGGGACCGAGGAAGAAGGACGCGAGCTCGACCAGGGCCTCGCCCAGGTCCCGCTCGACGAAGCTCGCGCCGCCGGCAGCTGGCGGGCGATGGTCGCTCCGCCCCGCGAGCACCGGCCCCTCCATCTCGTGGGTTCGGCCGTGGTCGAGGCCCTCGTGACCGGCGCCCGCGACGCGATCGAGGCCGCCCGGGCCGGGAATCAGACCGACTATCTCCAGGTGGTTCAGAACTGGGGCGCCCAGTCGGGGGCCCGGACGAATCACCTCTGCCTCGAGTTCTACGACCTGCCCCAGATCCCGCATCGGATCGCCGAGGAGCTGGGCGGCGCGGCAAGATTCGTGATCCGCGAAGGCGAATGCCCGTACTGCCGCCTCGTTCGCGAAACGACGCGGACGCGGAACCGGCTGATCTGGGAGGACACTGATAGCGTCGCGTTCGCGCCGTGGGCCTCGCGCTCCGCCTTCGAGCTGTGGATCGTGCCCCGGCGCCACGAGGCCGACTTCGGGCGCGCCAGCGAGCCCGACATCCGGGCGACCGCGACCGCCCTCCGGAATGTTCTCGCGAGCCTCGCCCGAACGCTCGACGGCCCGCCCTACAACCTGATCCTCCACACGGCGCCCCTGCGGGAGCGCGTCGACGCCACGTACCACTGGCACTGGGAGATCCACCCGAGGCTTCGCGACATCGCCGGGCTCGAGCTCGGGACCGGCCTGCCCGTCAATCCGGTGTCGCCGGAGGACGCCGTGGAGGAGCTCCTGGCGCGGGCGGCCGCCGGCGTTGGGGAGCGGCCGGCTTGAGGCCGACGCGTCACATCGCCATCTGGCGCCTCGTCCCTCGGCTCGGTGATGCGCGACGCCATTGTTCCGTGCGCTCGGCATCCATGGAAGGACCTGCATGTACGGCAGCGGCGAGCCGGGGGGCTTTGCGATCACGACCGGCGCGCTCGAGCGCGACCTTCCGGGTGCCGCAATGACCGGGACCTGGAACCGTGAGTCGGCGGGTGCCTTCGTCGAGGCGCTCTTCGCCAAGCATCACCACGAGATCTACGCCTACCTCGTCCGGATGGTCCGGGATTCCGAGCTCGCCGCGGACCTGACCCAGGACGCCTTCGTCAAGGCCTACAAGGCCTACGACACCCTCGAGAAGGGCGAGAACGCTCGGGCATGGCTCTACCAGATCGCCCATCGGGTCGCCCTCGACGACATCCGGCGCAAGAAGATCGTCCGCTTCTTTCCCCTCGTCGGCGATGGCAAGGGCTCCTCGCCGTCGGCCGAGCGGCTGGCCATGGATGTCCGGCTCTCCGGGCCCCTGGAGCGAGCGATGGCTCGCATCCCCGAGCGACAGCGCGCCGCGCTCCTCCTGGCCGAGCTCCACGACCTGACCGGTCTCGAGCTCTCCGCGGCCCTCGGGGTCAGCCACGTGGCGGCCCGGGCCCTCCTCACCCGCGCCCGTGAATCGCTCCGCCAGGCCCTCGCCGCGGAGCGATCCGCGGAGGCCGCAACCGAGGCGGAGCGGGACGCGACCTACGCCCAGGGCCGGGGGCGCGGCGGATGACACTGCCCTTCCGCCGCCGTCACAACGATGCCGAGACGTCCCACGATCGGGCTCGTTCGCTCATCGCGGCCGGCTTCATCGAGCCCATCGAGCCCGCCGATGCGACCTGGCTGGGGAGCCATCTTGGCGGTTGCCTCGAGTGCCGCACCGATGCCGCCGCCTACGACGCGGACCGGCTGCTCCTTCGGTCGCTTCGGGATCGGCCGCCCGAGCCGCCCCGCGACCTATGGGCCCGGACGGCCGCCGAGATCGAGCGAAGCCACGGCCGCGGCGATCGTGCCGCCCGTCGAGGCCGCGCCGCCGCGGGACTCCCGGTCGGGCGGATCCCGCTCGGCGTCGCGTCGGGCTTCCTCGTCGTCCTGGTGGTCGTCGGGGCGGCCCTGCTCCCCAAGGCCGGCCTGCCCGCCCCGGGCGGCACGGACAGCGCCAGGGCCACGGCGGGCTCGGAGGCGACCCGGATGGCCGTGGATTCCGATGTCGCCTGGATCCAGCTTTCCCCCGACGGCTCGTACGAGTACATCCAGGCCAACGTCCACGAGGTCTGCGCCGACGTCCGCGATGGCTGTGCGCCGCTGAACTCCCAGACCGCGACACGCCTCAACCTCAACCAGGCGCCCCAGGCGGTCCTTCTCTCGCCCTTGCGCAACCAGATCGCGGTCGTGACCAAGTCCATCGCCTCGAGCGGCGCGGACATCGTCGTCGTGACGGTCCCAAAGGAGAGGCCCGTGGCGACGCCGAGCCCGGTACCCACCCTCAGCCTTGCACCCTCGTCGCCACCCCCGACAAGCCAGCCGACCCCGACGAGCGACGCGGGTTCGCCGCCGCCGCCGAGCGAGACGCCGACGACCATACCGACGACCGAGCCAACCGTCCGCCCGTCGGCCTCGCTGAACCCGTCGGGGAGCCCGGAGCCGGGCGCGGGCCACGCGATCGTGCGCGGCGTGATCGTGGTCGGCGAAGCGGCCTACTCGGCGAACGGCGACTGGCTGGCCTTCTCGGCCCGGCCCGCCGACGGCACCGGTGGGCCTGACCTGTACGACTGGCACATCGGCGATCCCCTGGCCACGGTCGTCACTACCGATCACCGGACATTTTTCGCCGGCTGGCTGGGGAACCGGATCCTCGCCAATCGGGTGGAGCCGGGCGCCGTGGAGCCCGTCCCGTCCGGCCAGCCCGGCGCCTCGGGCGATCCAACGCCCAGCCCGACGGTCTCGGGCACGGTCGACCCGGCGGCATCGCCCGGATCGTCGTCGGTGCTGATCGAGGATCATCCGGTCGCCTTCATCCTGGACCCGGCGTCCGGCTCGATTGCCCCGCTGGGCGGTGACGATGTCTGGCACCCGACGGTCGATCCCCGCGGCAGGTCGGTCGTGTACTGGTCCGGGACGCTCGTCGCCGACGGCACCGGGACGGGCTGGAAGCTGGGCACCGGCCATCTGGTCATCGACAGGTGGCTGAACGGCGAGGGAGGGGACGCGGGCTCCGCCGCGAGCGAGCCGCCTCCAACGGCGAGTCCGCGGGCTACCGCGGAGTCGGATGATGCCTCGTCCGCGCCCGGCGTCCCGACGATCGGGCCGGCGGGCAATCCCGTCGCATTGACCGACAAGCCGATCGCCGAGTTCGATGCCTGGTTCGATCCGACCGGCACGCGCCTCGCCGTCTGGATCGCGGATCCGGTGGACGCCACGATCGGAACCCTGCGCCTCGTGGTCATCGATCCGGACACCCGCCAGATCGACGCCTCCTCGGACCCGCTGCCCGCCGTGGCGGCGCTCCGGGGCGTCTCGATCAACAACGGCCGGCTGGCCTGGGTCACGCCGCCTGGCCAGGACGGCCAGGGGTCGCACGTCCAGGTCCTGGCCTGGAAAGGGCGGGAGTTCGGGCAGGTCCGAACGATCCAGGGAGATCGCTTCTTCGTCGCTCGCTGACGACCCCGCGCTCCGGCGTCGCCGCGGTGCAGACAGGGTCGGTCTGATGTCGTAGAGTCGGGTCGTGCGACCCAGCAGGACGGTCGCGATAGCGGCGCTCACCGCCGCCCTCGCGCTCGGATCGTTGCCGGGCCTGGCAGGCTCCCACCAACCGGGCCGCGACCAGTCCCCATCGGCAGCAGCATTCCGGGAAGTCATCCTCGCAGCGAGTGGAGGCCGATCGAAGCAGTCGATCGTGGCGCCGGATTCGTCGTACGCCGCGGCAGCGCAGCTCCAGCCGGGCGCCACGTTCAGCGAGCCGGGCACCGCCGCCGCGCCTCCGGATCGGGTTGCCACGAGCGTGCCGGCCGTGCCGGCGGCCTGGAGCTGGAAGGCGCCGCGCTACAAGGTCAGCGGCATTGCCACCTTCTACGACAACGGGACGACGGCCATGCGGATGCCCCGCGGCACGGTCATCGTGATCTGCGGGCCGGGCGGCTGCATCGATCGTGTCGTGAACGATTACGGACCCCAGAAGGCCTCCCGCGTCGTCGACATGTACCGGCCCGACTTCTTCGCCATCTGCGGCTGCGGCTGGTGGTCCGGGACTGTCTGGGTGACCGTTTCGATCTACTGATCGGGTAGACTCGACGCCGACCTTCGAGACCGGCCATGAGAGCCGGAGCCAGGCCCCGTGAGGCCGGAAGGAAGAGGAGACGCTAGTGGCACGGCGCACCGGACCGACGCCCCGCCGGCCGAGGAGCCGCCCGTGAACGGGCGCCGGATCATGACCGCGGAGGAGATCCGCCGGGCCGTCATCCGAATCTCCCACGAGATCGTCGAGAAGCAGGCCGGCACGGACGGCCTGGTCCTGGTCGGAATCCAGCGCCGCGGCGTACCGATTGCGCATCGAATCGGCGCCTCGATCCTGGAGAACGAGGGGGCGAGCCTGTCGGTCGGGGCGCTGGACATCACCTTCTATCGCGACGACCTCTCGATGCTCGCCCAGCAGCCGGTCGTCAAGGGCACAGACCTGCCGTTTGACGTCACCGGCACGACGGTCGTCCTGGTCGACGATGTGCTCTACACGGGCCGCACGATCCGAGCAGCGATGGATGCCTTGATGGAGTTTGGGCGGCCCCAGGCGATCCGCCTGGCCGTCCTCGTGGACCGGGGCCATCGCGAGCTCCCGATCCGTGCCGACCACGTCGGCAAGAACGTCCCGACGTCGCGCGAGGAGATCGTCCGGGTCCGGATCGAGGAGACCGACGGCGAGGACGCCGTCGACATCGAGCGCGCACCGGTCGAGGCCGCGGCGGCCGTTCCGGTCGAGTGAACGTGGTCACCGATCCGGCCCTCGCCGATCCGGCGCTCGCCGCCCCGGACGAGGTGGCCGGGGACCTCGAGGCGGAGACCGGGGTGCATGCTGCGCCCGCCGGACGCTGGCCCCACCGCCACCTCCTCGACGTCGACGTCCTGAGCCTCGAGGATCTCGAGCTCGTCATGCACACCACCGACACGATGGTCGAGATCCTCGCCCGGCCGATCCCCAAGGTTCCCGCCCTCCGTGGCTGGGGGGTCACGAACCTCTTCTACGAGGCCTCCACTCGTACCCGCGTCAGCTTCGAGGTGGCCGCCAAGAACCTCTCGGCGGATGTCGTCAACGTCACGGCGTCGGCCTCGTCGGTGACCAAGGGCGAGTCCCTCATCGACACGATCCGGACGCTCGAGGCGCTCGGCGCGCGGGTCATGGTCATCCGTCACGCAACGGCCGGCGCACCGCACCTCGCGGCAGCCCATTTCGGGGGCAACGTCCTCAACGCCGGCGACGGCGCCCACGCCCATCCGACCCAGGCCCTGCTCGACCTCTACACGATGCGGGCCCACCTGCCGGGCGGGTCGGTGGCCGGTCGCAAGATCGTGATCCTCGGCGACGTCCTCCACTCGCGGGTGGCCCGGAGCAACCTCTGGTCCCTGACCGCTGCCGGCGCCGATGTCTGGGTCTGCGGCCCGACGACCCTGCTTCGTGGCTTCGATGCCTGGGCCGCGGCCGGGGTCGGCGGCTCACGCCGGTTCACCGCCACGTCCGACGTGGCGGCCGCGCTTCGGGACGCGGATGTCGTGATGACCCTCCGGATCCAGAAGGAGCGAATGGAGTCGGGGCTCCTGCCGTCGCTCCGGGAATACGCTGCCCGCTTCGGGCTGACCCGCGAGCGCGTCGCCCTGGCCCGGCCCGGCGCCCTCGTCATGCACCCGGGCCCGATGAACGAGGGCGTGGAGATCGCGCCCGACGTCGCGTCCGGGACGCAGTCGCTCATCACCGACCAGGTCGCCAACGGCGTCGCGGTTCGTATGGCGATCCTGTATCTCCTCGCCGGGACGCGAGCGTGACGATCGGACCCCGAGCGTGACCACGAGGACGGCGCCGCGATCGAACGCCGCGCCGGCGGCGGGCGTCGGCGCCCGGCTCGCCGACCTCGAAATCAGCCGCGCCTGGCTCGTGGATCCGGCCACGGGGCGCGAGGGCCCGGGCGAGATCGTGGTGACCGACGGCATCCTCGAGGCGGTGACGTGGCTCGATGGGGACGAGGCCGAGGGAATCGACGCGAGGGGCGTCGTCGTGGCACCCGGGTTCATCGATCTCCACGCCCATTTCCGGGAGCCGGGCAACGAGGACGCGGAGACGGTCGCGACAGGCCTCGCCGCGGCTGCCCATGGCGGCTTCACGGCCGTGTGCATGATGCCCAACACGTCTCCGGCGATGGACGAACCGTCGGTCCTGGGCCGGATCCGGGACGTGGCCACTGCTTCCGGGTCGCCGGTTACCCTGCTCGCGCTCGGCGCGGTCTCGGCCGGCCGTGCCGGCGAGCAGCTCTCGGCGATGGGGGAGCTTGCCGACGCCGGCGTCGTCGGCTTCAGCGACGATGGCGCGCCGGTCCGCTCGGCATCGCTCCTGCGGAACGCCCTTGCCTATGCCGGGATGCTGGGCCTGCCGATCGTCGATCACCCCGAGGATTCCTCCCTGACGGGCGGGGCCGAGGCGAATGACGGCCGCATCTCGACGGTCCTCGGGCTTCGCGGCTGGCCCGCCGCGGCCGAGGCCGGGGCCGTCGGGCGCGACCTGGCGATCCTCGCCGACGTCCTGCGCGACGTACCGGGAGCCCGCCTGCACCTCACCCATCTCTCGACCGCGGCGTCGCTGGCGCTCGTCCGCCAGGCGAAGGCCGCCGGCCTCCCGGTCACCTGCGACGTGACGCCGCATCACCTGGCACTGACCGACGAATGGATCGCCGGGGCGCGGCGATGGAGCTGGGAGGCGCTCGATGGGGAAGGCGTGGCCCGGGATCCATGGGGCGACGGCGCGATCTCGGCCGGCGCGTTCGATCCGTCCCTCCGGGTGAACCCGCCGCTGCGCTCGGCCGAGGATGCCGCCGCCTGCCGGGCGGCGCTGCTCGACGGTACGGCCGATGCCATCGCCACCGACCACGCCCCGCACGCCGAGGTCGACAAGGCGGTCGAGTTCGGGCTCGCGGCGAACGGGATATCAGGGATCGAGACCGCCCTCGGGATGGTCCTCGCCGCCGTCGGCGCCGGTGCGCTGCCCCTGGCGACGGCCATCGCGGCATTGACCACGGGCCCGTCGCATGTGCTTGGCAACCGGGCCCCCGGCGGAGGCCGAGCCGGGCTCAGCGAAGGGGAGCCAGCGGACCTTGTGGTCTTCGATCGCTCGGCCACGTGGCGCGTGGATGCAGAAACGCTGGCCTCGAAGGGCAAGAACTCGCCGCTGACGGGCCGCGACCTGCCCGGCCGGGTGCTCCTGACCGTGGCCGGCGGCCGGATCGCCTACGAGGCGCCCGAGGCGTAGTCGCGCTTCACGGATTGTCGACGCCGTTCGCCCAGGCGACCACCTTGACCACGAATCGATCGAGGCAGGCCTGGCGGTCTGCCGGTGCACAGCCCTGGGATCGCATGTCGTCGAAATGGCCGATGAAGACGACCGGCGTGGGCACCGAGTCGCCGTTCTCCGGCAGTGGATTGGCCCAGCCAGTCGATGGGCCGTCGAAGACCGGATGGACGGCGGGGCCGGCGGGTGGGCCGCTCGAGTTGGTCCCGCCGGTCGCATCTCGGCTGGCGTGGATGAGCGACTCGGCGTTCTCCATCAGCCAGGTCATGCCGATCGTGCAGTCCCCGTTCAGGAGGGGGACCATGGGCTGGAGCGGCGCGGGGCATGGCAGCGCGTAGGACTGCTGGTACCAGCCGGCGACGGCGATATCGGCCGCGCTGTCGCCGGACTGGACCTTGATCGCGTCGGCGACCGTTATCACCGCCATCCCGCCGGCCTGTTTCGGCGCGGCCGATGGCGGCCCGGTCGCGATGGCCGGGCCTGCCAGTCCGCCTCGCATCCAGCCGGTCAGGACCAGGGCGATCGCGATTGCGCCGAGGATCAAGGCGGCAACCATCGCCAGCGTCCGTCCACGATGCTCGTCCATTGGTCCAGCATCCATCGGGCGGCGACGGAAGGCAACGCCGAGCT
>JBEPVB010000096.1:0-9031 GCA_041691215.1 Chloroflexota bacterium | reverse complement strand
TCGGGCTCATCCGGGCGGTCGAGAAGTTCGACTTCGAGAAGGGCTTCAAGTTCTCGACCTACGCCACGTGGTGGATCCGCCAGGCCATCACCCGGGCCATCGCCGACCAGGCCCGGACCATCCGGATCCCGGTCCACATGGTGGAAACCATCAACCGCCTCATCCGTGTCTCGCGCCAGCTCCTCCAGGAGCTCGGCCGGGAGCCGACCGTCGAGGAGATCGCCGAGGCGATGTCCAAGGGCCAGGAGGTCCAGGTCACCCCGGAGAAGGTCCGCGAGATCATCAAGGTCTCCCAGGAGCCGGTCTCGCTCGAAACGCCGATCGGCGAGGAGGAGGACTCGCACCTCGGCGATTTCATCGAGGACCGCGGCGCCCTGGCCCCGGCCGAGGCCGCGTCCCACCAGCTCCTCAAGGAGCAGGTGGAGGCCGTCCTCGACTCGCTGACCGGCCGCGAACGGCGGGTGCTCCAGCTCCGCTTCGGGCTCGAGGACGGGCGTGCCCGGACCCTCGAGGAGGTGGGCAAGGAGTTCAACGTGACCCGCGAGCGGATCCGCCAGATCGAGGCCAAGGCGCTCCGGAAGCTTCGCCACCCGTCGCGGTCGCGCAAACTCAAGGACTACCTCGAGTAGGCCGGGATGACGTGACCACCCCCGGGCCGTCGCGTCAGCTTCCGCACCTGGCGGGTCGCGGGCCCGAGGATCGCCGTCCCGCGGCGATGTGCCTGGGTCCCGGCCACCTCGTCGTCCATGGCAACCCGGCGTTCGTTGCCGCATTCGGGTCGGAGGCCATCGGGGTGCCCGCCCGGGAAGGGCTCGTGAGCCTGCCGCGGGCAGCACTGGTCGTCCTCGACGCCGTCATCGAGCGCGGGCGTCCTCTCGCCCGCTGGATTCGCTGGCGGGGCGACGACTGGCGCCTGACCGTCGCTCCTCGACAGGATCCCGAGACGCTCGAGACGTACGGCGTCTCGATCCACCTTCGCGCCCGCTCGGACGCGCTCGCCAAGTCCGGCAACTAGCAGCCACGGCGCTCGAGACGATGCTGACGGCGAAAACAGACGAGCCTGCCTCGGGTGGCTGGGACCGCGTTCAGCGCGCGGGCCCGGCCGACGGCGAGGGTCGAACGGGTGTGGAGGCATGCCTGGATTCCGCGGGGCTCGTCTAGCCTTGTCGCATGAGCGAACAAGCCATTGCGACCCACGCACTGACCAAGCGGTACCGGGGCGACGTCCTCGCGGTCGACGGCGTCAACCTGCGGGTCGCTCGAGGCGAGATCTACGCCTTCCTTGGCCTCAACGGAGCCGGGAAGTCGACGACGATCCGGATGCTGCTCGGAATGATCAGGCCAACTTCCGGACACGCCGATCTGTTCGGGGTTCGCGTTGGCTCGGGGGCGAACGACCTGTGGCGTCGCGTCGGTCATCTCGTCGAGACTGCGACCGCCTATCCCGAATTGACGGTCGTGGAGAACCTCGACGTTGCTCGTCGACTGGCCGGAGTAGAGGATCGCCGCCGTGTGGGCCTGATGATCGACCGGCTCGCGCTCAATGCCTACGCCGGCCGACGGGCGGCGGCGCTGTCGCTCGGAAATCTCCAGCGCCTGGCCCTCGCCCGCGCCCTGTTGCATGGTCCGGAACTCCTCATCCTTGACGAGCCGGCCAACGGCCTCGACCCGGCGGGCGTCATCGAGATCCGCGACCTGCTCCGCGATCTGGCACAGCACGAGGGCGTGACGATCTTTATGTCCAGTCACATCCTCGGCGAGGTCGACCTGCTCGCGACTCGGATCGGCATCGTGCATCGAGGTCGGCTGGTCGAGGAGCTCGACAGCGCCGCCTTGGAGCAGCGGCGCCACCGGCGCCTGGAAGTCGAGGCTCGGGACCTCGAGGCTGCCAGGGCTGCCCTGTTGGCGGCCGGCCTCTCGCCGCATTGGCGAGGCGAATCGCGACTCGAGCTCCTCGACCCGATGGCCCTCGAATCGCCGGGAACTGTCGCCGAGATCCTCGTGTCGGCGGGGGTGCCCCCCACGCACCTCGCGATAACCCGAGAATCGCTCGAGGAGCATTTCATGCGCCTCACCAGGGACGAGGGGGGTGCCGCGTGACCGGCCTCCGCGCAGCAGTCGCGACCGAGTTCCTGAAGAGCCGCCGCTCCCGCGTTCCCTGGGGCGTCGCTGGGGGGTTCTCGTTTGCACCCCTGATCATCGGTCTGTTCATGGTGATCCTGAAGGACCCGGACCGGGCCCGCGCCCTCGGACTGCTCGGGGCCAAAGCTCAGCTGACCGCTGGGACTGCCGATTGGCCGACCTTCTGGTCGCTCCTCGGACAGGCGGTGACCGTGGGCGGAGCCATCCTGTTCGCGTTCCTTAGCGCGTGGATCTTTGGTCGTGAGTTCGTCGACCGGACTGTCCGCGGGCTGCTCGCCGCCGCAACGCCGCGCCGGACGATCGTCATCGCCAAGGCCCTGGTCATCGTGGTGTGGGGTGTCGGGATCTCCGCGTGGGTCCTCCTCCTCGGCCTCTCGACCGGTTGGCTGATCGGCCTTCCCGACTGGTCAGGCCCGGCAGCGATCGAGGCCCTCTCGACGATCGCGTTGGCCTCGCTCATGACGATCGCTCTACAGGGCATGACCGCGTTCTTCGCCGGCGTTGGTCGCGGCTACATTGCGCCGCTTGGCTGGGCAGTTGCCACGGTGGCCGCCTCTCAGGTCCTCGCCGTCCTCGGCTGGGGGGCGTTGTTTCCGTGGGCAGTACCAGCCATCCTCGCTGGGGCGGGTGGCGCCCAGGTGGAGCCGGTCGGTCCGGCCGGCGTCGCCTTGGTCGGCCTTGCTGCGGTCGTTGGCATCATCGCTACCGTGACCTGGTGGGAGCACGCCGACCAAACCGGCTGAGCCCACGTTCCGCCAAGCGAGTCATGGTCCAAATGGGTCATGGCGGGTCCGGTGCGGTGCAGCCACGATCCATCGGATGCAGCTCGCGCTCCCCGCAACAAGTCCCAGCCTCGAGCGGCTTCGCCGCGTCGCGGACCGGCGTCCGGTGGCCGTCCTCGTGGCCCTCACGCTCAGCCTTGCCCTCGTGGCTGGCTTCGCGGTCGTCGTCGCGTCCGCCTCGACCGCTCGGGCGGAGGCCATCGCCGGCCTGAACCGGAGCGCCGACGCCGAGGCGATCGCCCTCGAGGGGCTCGTGACGCAGGTCTCGAAGGACATCCGGCTGGCCAGCAAGAACATTGTCTTCACCGCCCTCCTCGAACACGATGCGAGCCTCCAGGACCAGGCCAGCTTCGACGAGGCGAACCGGGCGATCGCCTACATGGGCCAGCGCTATGAGGTCGACGAGATCTGCCTCCTGCGGACGGACGGCCGGGAGATGGCCCGCTGGACGAATGGGGTGACGGCTCCGGCGTCCGACCTGTCGGCCGACGAGAGCCACACCAACCCGGCCTTCATCCCGACGATGGCGATGGGCCTCGACCAGGTCGACCGCACCGACCCCTACGTTTCGCCCGACTCCCATCGCTGGGTCATCGGCATCGCCACCCCGATCCGAGGCCACGATGGGCACCGCCTGGGCCTCCTCCACCTGGAGATCCCGATCGGCTGGTACCAGCGCGAGATCGCCATCGGGTCGGTCGGGACGGTCGCCGGGCCCACGGCCGGGCCGGCCAGCGGCACGAGGAGCGGCACCGATCCGGCGACGACCGGTCTTGGATCGGGCGCCTCCACGGCCTCCTTCATCGGACCGATCCTGATCCACGAGGACGGCCGTCTATTGGTCCACCCCGACGCCCAGGTCACGGGCTCGACGGCCTTTCCAGATGCGACCGGCGTCGGCTCGGATTCATGGCGCGCCGCGGTCAGACAGGTGCTGGCCGGGGGGAGTGCCGGCATCGTCACCTACCGGGACGGGCAGCACGCCGTGACCGCCGCCTATCGGCGTGTCCTCGGGGGCACCGACGTTATCATCACCGCCATCCCTGACCGGACCCTCTACGCGGATGTCGACCGGAGCGCGTTCCTCCTCCTGGTCACGATCGGGCCGCTGGTGGCCCTGATCATCGCCGCCAGCCTGTGGTTCGCGATGCGGATGACCGGGGCAAACCTGAAGCTCCGCCAGGCGGTCCTCACCAATCGACGGTTGGCCGGGATCGTGGAGTCCGCCGACGACGCCATCATGAGCGTCGGTCCCGACGGCACGATCCGGACCTGGAACGACGGCGCGACGCGCATGGACGGCCGTCACGCGGCCGAGATGGTCGGAACGCCGCTGGCCACCCTCTTCGCCGCGGATCGTGTCTCAGATGCGCCGCACCTGGTCGGGGCCGCCATGCGCGGCGAGGCCGTCAAGGGCCACGAGACGCGGATCATCGTGGCCGACGGGCGGACCGTCGACGTCTCGATGACGGCGTCGCCGATCAACGACGAAGCCGGCCAGACCGTCGCCGCCTCGTTCGTGGCTCGCGACATCACCGATCGCAAGCAGCTCCAGGCCCAGCTCGAGCACCAAGCCCTCCATGACGCCCTGACCGGCCTCCCGAACCGGGCCCTCTTCCGGGATCGGCTGTCGTCGGCCCTCCGACGCGGGTCACGGCCGGTCGAGGACCTCGGCCGAAAGGCCGCCGTCCTGTTCATCGACCTGGACGACTTCAAGGTCATCAACGACACCCTCGGCCACAAGGCCGGCGACGAGCTCCTGATCAAGGTCGCGGAACGCATCGGGCAGTCGATCCGGCCGAGCGATACGGCGGCCCGTCTCGGCGGTGACGAGTTCACCGTCCTGCTCGAGGACGTCGACGATATCGATCTCGCCCGCACGATCGCGGACCGGATCCTCGAGCACCTCAGGGCGCCCTTCCTGCTCGAGGGTCGCGACGTCGTCGTCAGCGCCAGCATCGGGATCGCCCTCTCGAGCGAGCGCGGCCCGGCGCCCGAGGACCTCATGCGCAGCGCCGACATGGCCCTCTACGAGGCCAAGTCCCGAGGCAAGGGCCGCCACGACACGTTCGACGCGGCGATGGACACCCGCGCCTGGCAGCGCCTCGAGATCGAAGGCGAGCTGCGCCGGGCCCTCGATGAGGACCAGCTCGTCATCGAGTACCAGCCCGTGGTCGAGCTCGAGACCGGGCGTGTCCGGGAGCTCGAAGCCCTCGTCCGCTGGCGTCATCCGGAGCGCGGCCTGCTGCCGCCGTCGGAGTTCATACCGCTGGCCGAGCAGACCGGGCTCATCACCAGGATCGGGCGGTTCGTTCTCGCGACCGGCTGCGCGAACCTCCGTGCCTGGCTCGACGCGGGGGCCGACCCGGAGCTCGTCCTGGCGATCAACCTCGCCCCCCGCGAGCTCCAGGAGCCTCGCCTCACCTCCTGGATCCGGAAGACCCTCGAAGCCAACCACCTGCCGGCGCGGCACCTCAAGATCGAGATCACCGAGGGCGCCATGCTCCTCGATGACACCGCGGTCAACGCGGCGCTCGACGGGCTCCGGGCGCTCGGGGTCCAGCTCGCGATTGATGACTTCGGGACCGGCTATTCGTCCCTGTCCTACGTCCAGCGGCTGCCCGTCGGGACGCTCAAGATCGACCGGTCGTTCATCGCCGGGCTGGGCATCCGTCGGGAAGACGATGCGATCGTCCGGGCGGCCCTCGAGTTCGCCCGGGCCCTCGATCTCGAAGCAATCGCCGAGGGCATCGAATCAACCGATCAGGCTGCCCGTCTCGTGGCCCTCGGCTGCCGGCTGGGCCAGGGCTTCCTGTATGCCCGACCCATGTCCGAGCCCGCGGTCGGGGCGCTCCTTGCTGCCGGGGGCCACGTCTCGACGACCGGTGTCGCGCCGGCGGCCGGTGCCGTCGGGAAGCCGGGATCACGAGGCGTCCGGTTGGGGCTTGGCTCGCGCGGAGCTGCCGAGCCCGGTCGCCGCCCGCCGCGCATGACGCCCGTTCCGCTGCGGGTCGATCCGGCGTCCTAGGGCAGCCTCAGTCAGGTTGCGTTGCGCGTCTGCGGCGGGGCGATTGCGGGACCAGCCAGGCAGGCAATCGAGCTGGAGCGACTGAGGCGTCAGAGGTGGCGGCGGACGATGGGCCGGGCGGGGCTGGTCGCGTTGCCCTGGCGTCGTTCGACGACCTCGAAGCCGGCCCGCTCGAACATCGACAGGGTGCCGTGATACGCGTTGGCCGAGGCGATCCGTGCGCCTTCCGGGACCTCGACGGGATAGGCCTCGAGCGACGTCGCACCATGATCGCGGGCATAGGCGATGGCCGCGTCGAGCAGCGCAACCGCGACACCGCGTCCTCTCGATCGGCGCCCGACGACGAAGCACACGATCGACCAGACCGGGGTGTCATCGACTGGCCCCAGGACCTTCGAGTACGCGAGCCGCTCGTAGTCCTCACGGGGCCCGACGCTCGTCCAACCGACCGCCTCGGAGCCTTCGTAGGCGACGAGCCCGGGCGCCCGATCTTCGGCGGCGTTCGTCGCCACGGCGGCCTCGAGGACCTCGCGATTCTCCGCGCCCGTCGAATTGGTCCAATCACGGCCCCGCACGCGGAAGTAGGCGCACCAGCACCAGCGAGGATCGCCTCCCTGGCCGAACAGGTCTGCGAGGTCGGGGACGCGTTTCCTGGTCAGCGGCAGGACGTTCAGCGTTGTCACGGTTGGTCGCCCCGCTCGAGAACGAAGCCCTCGACCGCGGGCCATGCGGCGGACAGGGAGGCGATCCCAACGCTTGATGTCGTCATCGCGTCAATTCTGACGGCTCGGGGGTGATCGCCACGGCCTCGGATACGCTGGGCGCATGGAACTCCCCGAGCTTGCCCGCCCCCTGCCGGAACCGCCGGTTCCGGGCGAGCCACCGTCGATCGTCGAGCTCGTCCGACGCGGCACGCTCGATGCGGAGCTGGCGGCCCTGATCTGGCTGCTCGTCGAGGGCCGCATCCCGGTGGTGGTCGCGGCTCCTGCTGGCCTCGAGGAGTCGGGTGCCGCCGGCGATGTCCTCCGCGGCCTCCTGGCGTCGCTCCGGCCGGATCTGGGTCTCG
This sequence comes from Chloroflexota bacterium, assembly GCA_041691215.1. Taxonomy (GTDB): domain Bacteria; phylum Chloroflexota; class Limnocylindria; order Limnocylindrales; family CSP1-4; genus UBA5189. The sequence goes on along the minus strand of JBEPVB010000096.1, from coordinate 2,013 downwards.
CCGCCGTCGACGCCGACAACCTGGCCGCACCGCTCCAGGCGCGCTCGGCACGGGCGCTGATCCACGGCGAGTCTCCGGGCGGCGTCGCAATCGGGGGTTCGCTGGAAATCGTCCGGGCAGGTCTCTCGGGCGACCCGCCGGCTGGCCTCTCCGAGGACGAGCTGTCCTTCCTGGGTTGCGTGCTGGTCCTGAACGTTGATGCCCCGCCGCCGGTGGCCGCGGCCGACCCGTCCATGGCGACGCCGGCGACGATCCGCGTCCGGGCGGCACACTACGTTCGGCCACTCCACCGCGACGAGCACGGTCACGCGCAGCTCCTCGGGCCGGCCGTGCTGGCGACCTGGGATCCGGCCCGGCAGGCCTTCGAGCATTTCGCCTGGGGCGTCCTGCCGGAGATCGCGGCGAGGCTTGGCCGGCGCAGCGGTGACCTCGAGGCGGATCTGCATCACCGCCGGGATGACCTTGGCGGCCTGGCGGTGGCCGGCGTGACCTCGATCGCCGAGGTCGGTCGGCTCGTGGCCGGCTATCGGGTGGGGTACGGGCACGCGCACGGAAGCGGCGGGCACTGAGGTCGGGCAGCGGGGCCACAGGGTAGCGAGGCGGCGAGGCAGCGCGCGGCCGCGCAGCGGCGGCGAGCTTTGCGGGTGCTGATTTCGGGTTCCCGCGCTACCGATGAGGCGCTAGGATCGGGCTACGTTCGCGCTGGCCCGCGAGCCGCCCGAGGTCTGCCGCCATCGGCGCCCGGCTCGCGAGGGTTCAGATACGGAGGCGTCGATGAGCTGGTTCCCGTGGCTATTGTGGCTGCACATCTTCGGGGCGATCGTGGCCTTCGGGCCGACGTTTGCCTTTCCGATCATCGGCGGCATGGGCGGCAAGGAGCCAATGCACGCGAACTTCGCGGTCCGGGTCACGCATCGCATCTCCGGCCGCATCACCGAGCCACTGGCGGTGTTCCAGGGCATTACCGGGGTCGGGCTCCTGCTCGCGACGGATCGGCTCAGCCATCTGTTCGAGCAGACGAACTACTGGCTGGTCCTCGGGATCGTCTTGTACGTCATCGCCCTGACGTTTGCCATCTTCGTCCAGACCCCTCGCACCGCGAAGCTCATCGAGATGACCTCGACGCCGCCGCCTCCGCCCGCGCCCGGCACTGCCCCGAGCGGCCCGCCGCCGGCCGTCATGGCCGCTGTCAGGGCCGTCCAGCAGGGCGGGATCGTCCTGACCATCCTGATCGTTTCGATCATCTTCCTTATGGTGATCAAGCCGCTCCACTGAGCCGCTGACCGGCGCCGGACCGACATCCGCTTGGGTCACCGCGCCGGCCGACAGCGCGCGCGGCGATAATGGGCGAGCTATAGCCCAGGTCGCCACCGACCGACTGGAGCCCGCCCGGATGTCCTACGTCGCCACCTCCGCCGCCGACCTCCTCGATCGCGTTCGAGGCGCTCTCCACATCGAGGGCGGTCGGGTCATGGTCGATAACCTGACGCGCCTTCGGGGCGAAGCCATCCGCGACATAGCATGGACGGCCGCCTTCGGTAGCGATGAGGGAGCCGTCGCGGCCGCCCAGTGGCTCGCCTGGGAGGCATCCCAAGCCACCGGTGCGCCCTCGGCCAGCATCCACGACCTGTACATGGCCCGGGCCCGCGGCGAGGTCTCGGGCTTCACCGTCCCGGCCATCAACATCCGGGCCCAGACCTTCGACATGGCCCGGGTCATCTTCGAGACCGCCGCCGCCGCGGGCGTTGGGGCCGTGATCCTGGAGCTCGCCCGAAGCGAGCAGACGTACAGCTTCCAGCGGCCGATCGACTACGCCACCGCCTGCCTGGCCGGCGCCGTCGCGGCGGGCTGGAAGGGGCCTGTCTTCCTCCAGGGCGACCACTACCAGTTCAACGCCAAGAAATACGCCGCCGATCCGGAGCCAATGACCGAAGAGATCCGGCGAGCCTGCCGGCTGGCCATCGACGCCGGCTACCGCAACATCGACATCGACTCCTCGACGCTCGTCGACCT
>JBEPVB010000095.1:0-9035 GCA_041691215.1 Chloroflexota bacterium | reverse complement strand
GAGTCCCAGGGCGCTGGCGAGCGTGATCCGGGTCGCCTCCACGAGGGCCAGGCGATGGGCTGATCGTTCCGGTGCCGCGGGATCGACCACCTTCGCGTCGCGGTAGAAGGCGTGAAAGGCCGTCGCCAGCTCCGTGGCGTAGGTCGTGATGGCCTGGGTCTCCTGGGCGGCAGCGGCGTCCTCGACGACCTCGGGGTAGCGGGCCGTGGTCCGGGCCAGGGAAGCCGCCGGCTCTTGGGCCAGGGCGCCGGCGAGATCACCGGCAGTCGCGAGCCCGGCCTCCGCCGCCTTGCGCAGGATCGAGGCAATCCGGGCATGGGCATATTGGACGTAGTAGACGGGGTTCTCGGCCGACTGCTTCTTCGCCAGCTCGATGTCGAAGTCGATATTGACGTTGGCCCCGCGCGAGCCGAAGAACCAGCGGGCAGCGTCCGCCCCGATCTCGGCCAGGAGCTCGTCGAGGGTCACGAACGTACCCGCCCGCTTGGACATCGAGACCTCGACCCCGTCGCGGACGAAGCGGACCCAGCCGGTGAGGATCATCTCCACGGCGGCCTTGTCGTAGCCCATGGCCTCCGCCGCATTGCGGACCCGGGCCACGGTCCCGTGGTGGTCCGCCCCCCAGATGTAGATGAGGTGATCGAAGCCGCGGCTGAGCTTCTCGGTCACGTAGCCGATGTCGAAGGCAAAATACGTGAGGCTGCCGTTGGAGCGGACGATGACCCGGTCCTTGTCATCGCCGAAGCCGGTCGACCGGAACCAGGTCGCGCCGTCCTGCTCGTAGAGGTGGCCGCCCGCCCGGAGGCGCTCGACGGCCCGCTCGACCCAGCCGTTCTCCTGGAGGCTGCCCTCGGTCGTCCACACGTCGAAGCCGACCCCGAGGCGCTCGAGGGTCGCCTCGATGCCGGCCCGGATCCGCTCCGAGGCCCAGCGGCCTGCCTCCCAAGCCCCAGCGTCGTCGGGGTCGGCGGCACGGCCGGCGATCTCGGCCGGCAGCTCCCGGGCGAGATCGGCGACGTAGTCGGCGTGATAGCCGTCCTCGGGGACGGGCTGGCCGGCCCGGACCGCGAGGACCGAGGCCCCCAGGTTCCGGACCTGGGTCCCAGAGTCGTTGAAGTAGTACTCCCTCGTGACGCGCTGGCCGCCGGCCTCGAGGACGCGGCAGAGGAGGTCGCCGGCAAACGCGCCGCGGGCGTTCCCGACGGTCAGCGGCCCGGTTGGATTCGCCGACACGAACTCGACGTTGACGCGGCGGCCCGAGCCCGACGCGGCCCGTCCCCACATCCGGGGGCTCGCGAGTGCGGCCGAGAGGAGCGTCTCCAGGACCGGGTCGGCGAGGCGGAGGTTGATGAAGCCCGGCCCGGCCACCACCGCCCTGGCGAAGGGGCTCTCGCCGGCCGGGCCGCCGATGCCCGCCTCGATAGCCTCGACGAGCGCCGCAGCGATTGCGGCTGGCGCCATCCGGAGCGGTCGGGCAAGTCGGAGGGGCAGGCTCGTGGCGATATCGCCGTGCTCGGGCTTGGCCGGCCGCTCGACCTCGACGGCCACATCGACGGCATCGGGGCCGGCCGGGAGCGTCCCGGAGCGGGCGGCCGCCACCCAGGCGCGCTCGATCGCCCCCCGTGCGGCATCGCGGATCGTGAGGTTTTCGGGGGAGCTTGGGGGGGTGGACATGCCCGCCAATGGTAGCCGTCGCCATTGGTCCGGGGCCGGCTGAGGACCGTCCACCCCGAGCCTGGTGCCGAGGCGCACCGAAACCGCGAACCCTGGTGCGGTTAGGGGTAGTTACCAATAGAAAGTGGTACTGGTGGCTCACCGTACCCGCCCCTACTGTTCGCAGTCCGTTCGGTGCTGAATCCACCGGACTGGGTTCCGCCGGTGTCCCGCTTTGCACCGCGAAACCCTTTGATCCGGCCACGGATCACCACCCGTGCCGGGGGGCACACGGGACCCCTCCGGCACCGCGAGGACGACGAATCGTCGCTTCGGCACATCGGAGGCTGGCACCATGGCGTCTCGGGGAACGAGCGTAGCTCGTCACGAGGGCACGCGAAGGGGTCTCACCCTGTCGTGGCTCGTACTGTTCATCTTCTCCATCCTGTTGCAGTACGGGGCCCTCGCCGGCGCAAAGCCGGTCCTGGCCGCGGCCTCCTTCAAGGCCGGCACGGTCCAGGGCTTCGAGATCGACGGCAACCTCCTCGCGGGCGATGCCTCGACCAACCCCGGTGGCCTTGCCGCGGCCGTCGTCGACGGCGGCCTCCCGATGACCAACGGGATCGACTGGCGCAGTCCGGCGGCAGCCGGCGGGATCGTCGATGACCTCTACAACAACGCGGCTGACGTGTGGTTCAAGTTCGGCAAGGAGCTGGACACCACCAATTGGGCCTACCAGACCAAGGCCGTCACGCCCGGCAAAGACGACATGAAGCACGTCATGGCCTATGCCAAGTTCGTCGGCACGAACGCCTACTTCTATGCGGGCGCCGAGCGGGTCATCACGAACGGCACGACACACATGACGTTCGAGCTCAACCGCAAGGCCTTCAAGGTCTGGGCGGATGGGGTATCGAAGCCCGATCGAACCATCGGCGACGTCATCATCGGCATGGACTTCGCGAACGGCGGCACGCAGCCGGAGGTGGAGGTCCACACGATCACGGGCGTGACGACGACCGCCAACGGTCAGGTCGTCACGGTCAGCACGGACCTCAGCAACCCGGCGGCCGTCCACGCCGCCGTCAATCTCGTGGACATGGCCGACCAGGGCTTCGGGTATGCCCAAGGCGCCTTCTCATTTGCCGAGCTCGGACTCGACCTGCATGCCCTCGGCATTGATCCCTCCTGCCCAGGCTTCGCCTCGGGTCACATACGGACCCGTTCCGGCGGCGACCTCCTGAGCTCGGATCTCAAGGACACGTCGACGCCGTTCCCCATCGACCTGAATACCTGCGGAAAGATCCGCATCGAGAAGCACGCCGGCAGCGATAACGGCGCCCTCCTTGGCGGCGCGACCTTCACGGTCGCGGGCGACCCGACCCCGGGCTCCGCTGCCAACCTCCTGACGGTCGTCGACAACGGCACCGGGGACTCCAATCCGGCCGCCGGCATCATCGACATCGACCCTGCCAAGCCGGGCACCTACACCATCTGCGAGACCGTGCCCCCGGCCGGCTACAACCTCGCCAGCCCGGCCTGTCAGACGGGCATCGTGGTCGCGCCGAACGGCTCGGTGAACGTCAAGTTCGACGACCCGCGGAAGACCGCCACCACGACCCTCGTCGTCGGTAGCGCGACCCCGGCCGACGGCAGCTTCGTCACCGTCGGCCAGTCGATCTCGCTGAGCGCGACCGAGACGAACACGGGCCAGTCCGTCCTCCACGGCATTCAAGTCACGGGCACGAACTCGTGCACGACCTGGACCGCGGCGGGCACCAAGAACGGGGGAGGCGCCTACGGCGGCACCCTCAACCCCGGCGAATCCGTCAACTACACCTGCTCCTTCCTCGTCCCCAACGTCTCGAACTTCTCCTGGTCGGCCACGGCAACCGGGCTCGATGAGCTCAATGCCCAGGCCAGCTCGGCCAACGAGACCGTCGGCGGCAGCTACGACATCCTCCAGCCGGCGACGCTCCTGACGATCAGCCAGAACGCGCCGGTCCAGGTCCATGCCGGCGACTCGGTGACGATCATCGTCAACGAGAAGAACGACGGCGAAGGCACGATCAGCGGCGTCCACGTGGACGGCACTGGCGCCTGCGCCGGCCTGTGGACGGCGCCGGGCGCCGTCAGCGGGAGCCTCGCCCCAGGAGCATCGGTCAACTTCACCTGCACCTTCCTGGCCCCGGCCAGCGACTTCGCCTGGAGCGCGGACGGCAAGGGCACCGACGCCCTCAAGAACGCGGTTCCGGCCACCAACGAGCATGTCCAGGGCAGCGTCGACGTGGTCAGCCCCTCGACATCCCTGACCATCCAGAGCGCGCCGGTCAAGGTCCATGCCGGGGACACCGTCACCGTGGTCGTCCGTGAGACGAACACTGGCGACGGGCCTCTCACGAGCGTCCACGTCGTCGCGGGCGGCGCCTGCGCCGCCTTCAGCCCGGCCAGCGTGGCCACCCTGGCGGCCGGCGCCTGGGCCGACTTCACCTGCACCATCACCACGACCGCCGGCGACGGGACCGACAAGTCCTGGACCGCCGACGGCGTCGGAACGGACGCGCTCGGCGCCCCGGCCCCAACGGCCGGCGAGCACCAGGCAGGGACGGTCATCGTGATCGCCCCGGCCACGACCCTTGCCTTCGTCAGCGGCCCGACCAAGGTCGAGCACGGCAGCCAGGTCACCCTGACGGTCGTCGAGACCAACACGGGCGACGACACCCTCCTCGCGGTCAACGTGACCGGCACGAACTCGTGTGCCAATTGGGTTGCCGCGGGCAGCAAGAACAACGCCGCCGGCCTCTTCATCGGGAGCCTTGCCCCCGGTGAGTCGGTCAACTTCTCCTGCACCTTCACCGTCGGCACCGCGGACGTCAGCTGGACGGCCCTCGGCCACGGCACGGACTCGCTCCAGGTTGCCGCTCCGGCGGCCAACGAGGACGAAGCCGGCAGCATCGACGTCATCAACCCGGCGACCGTCCTGACCTTCGTCTCCGCGGTCCCGAACCCGGTCGTCGCCCATGGCTCGACCACGATCTCCGTCAACGAGAAGAACACCGGCGACAGCAATCTGACCGGCGTCAACGTCACGGGCAGCCCATGTGCCACCTGGACAGCGGTCGATGCGGGGTTCACCGGCACGCTGGTTCCCAACGCGTCCGAGAACTTCACCTGCACGGTTGCCGACGCCGGCACGACCAACGTCGCCTGGAGCGCCCTGGGTCACGGCATCGACGAGCTCCAGAATGCGGCTCCGGCCGCCAATGAAGACGCGAGCGGCAGCGTTCACGTCGTCAACCCCAACATCGACATCGTGAAGACGGTCGGCTCCAGCCTGGGCAGCCAGGCCGCGGACGGCGCCGTCTACGAGACCCAGGACGACTCCAACGTCGTCTACAAGTACATCGTCACGACCCAGGATCAGGACGGCCTGACGGGCGTCACGGTCAGCGATGACAAGTGCTCGCCGGTCTCCGCCGCGGAGACGGCCGGCCACAACATCGGCGACACGAACGCCGATCACACCCTCCAGCCGGGCGAGTCGTGGGTCTTCTCCTGCTCGACCAACCTGACCATCGCCGACGACGGCAAGACGGTCCATAACATCGGCACGGCCAGCGGCCAGCCGGTTGCGGGCGGGACGGTCCAGTCGACCGACGACGCCAACGTGACCCTCCTGACGCCGGCCATCACCATCGTCAAGACCGCGGGTGACGCTCCCGACGGCGGCACGTACTCGACCGAGTCGTTCCCCGACAACGTCACGTACCACTACGCCATCGAGAACACCGGCGAGCTCGATCTCTTCAACATCACCGTCGTCGACGACAACGGCACGCCGGGCAACACGGCTGACGACATCACCGTCTGCACGATCCAGAGCCTGGCCGTCGGCGCCAGCACCACCTGCGACAAGACACTCACGGTCAGCCACGACACGACCAACGTGGCCGTGGCGACGGGCCACACGACCCAGAAGCCCCAGGACAACGTGTCCTCGAGCGACGACGCGATCGTCGACGTCGTCGGCGCGGCGATCCAGATCATCAAGACGGCCGGCGACGCGGCCGATGGCGCCGAGCTTGTCGTCGAGCCTGGCACGGCCAACGTCACCTACCACTACGCGGTCACGAACACGGGTGAGGTCGACCTCGTCGGCGTCCATGTGGTCGACGACCACGGCACGCCCGCCGATGCGTCCGACGATATCGACGTCTGCACCATCGGGACCCTCAACGTCGGCCAGACGGCCAACTGCTCGGTCACCCTGACCGTCCTCGTGTCGACGATCAACATCGCCGTCGCGACCGGCCACACAGAGCAGCAGCCCGGGGTGGATGTCAGCGACGACGACAACGCCAGCGTGCGTGTCCCGGCGCTCGTCATCGCCAAGAGCTACACCGGCAACACCGGCGGCACGGTTGACGGCACGGGCATCGCCAAGATCGGCGACACCCTGACGTACACCCTGGCCTACGACCTCAGCGAAGGGCCTGTCACGAACGGCGTGATCACGGACAAGCTGCCGGCCGGCCTCGCCTACGTCACCGGCTCGGCCACCAACAATGCCGAGTTCACCTTCCAGGGCTACAACGCCGGATCGCGAACGCTGACCTGGACCGCCGCCAACGTGACGGCGGACGGCTCGGTGACCTACGGGGTCACCGTCCTCAACGACGCCTTCGAGCGCCCGCAGCCGCTCCAGAACCTGGCCACGATCGACAGTGATCAGACCTCGCCCAGCACCGACAAGTCGGACGTCCTCGTCCAGGCCGTCCAGAGCGAGACAGATGCGCCCAAGATCACGCTGCCGCCCACCGACACCTTGAATAGTGGCGACCAGGCGCCGAGCAACCCGGGCTTCGGCCTGGTGCTCACCCTGCTCGTCCTTGCCGGGATCGGCCTCGCTGCGGGGTACCTCGCCCCGACGCCTCGCCGGCCTCGCCGGGAGCGCATTCGCGTGCGCATCCGCCGGCAGTAGCCGGGGGGCTCCCGGAGCCCGAACCTAGGGTCCCCGAGACCAGGACGGGGCGCACGGCCTGAGTGCGCCCCGTCCCTTCATGTCCGCCCGCCCGATGCCCCCGGCGGCCGGCATCGAATCCGCCCGACAAATGTCCCGAATCGCTGGACGAGGGCATCGCCGTCGGTCATCCTGAGCATCGGCCCGGTGCACAGGCGCACCGGGGGCGGTATGCCCTTATCCATCTCTCATTCTCTCGGGGGACACATCCATGGACCAACCGCTTTCAGCTGCGAGAACCACCACCGTCCGAAGGCTCGGCTGGGTGACGGTGGCCGCCATGCTCTCGCTGGCCCTGCTCGCTCCGGGTGCGGACGCCGCGCTCTCCCAGGATTCCTTCACGGGCGCGATCTGGACCTCGCTCGCCGACGGCACGACGGTCAACGCCAACGTCTACCAGCACAAGAACGACGTCTTCCTCAACGGCGGCCCCCAGAACTGCGGGAACGGCAGCGGCCTGCCGGACGGCGACTACTACTTCCAGGTCACGGACCCGACCGGGGCCACGCTCCTCTCGTCGGACGCCATCTCGGCCCGTCAGGTTCGTGTCACCAACGGCGTCATCGCCGGCAACGGCAACGGCACGCACAGCGAAGGCAGTGCCGGCTGCAGCGGCGGCCTCCCGGTTCGGCTCGCGCCCTTCGACACGACGCCCAACAGCGGCGCGGAGTACAGCGTCGACATGGGCGCCAAGGCCGATGTCGAGGATTGCCCCGGCTTTGCTGCTGACTCCAGGACGCTGAACTTCCTGAGCTGTGCGCAGACCAAGAACGACAACTTCAAGGTCCGCTTCGATCGGCCGGCAATCGCCCTGGTCAAGGCCGCGGATCCGACCATCGTCCCGGCCACCGGCGGCAGCGTCACCTACGCGTATACCGTGACGAACCCCGGCGAGGTTGGCATCACGAAGATCAACCTTGTCGACAACAAGTGCGATTCACCGGCCTATGTCTCGGGCGATATCGACGGCAATGGCCGCCTTGATCGGGCCGAGACCTGGATCTATACCTGCACAACGTTCATCACCGTCCCGACGATCAACACCGCGACGGTCGACGGCTGGGGCGAGGGCGTCCATGTGAGCGACCAGGCCCAGGCGTTCGTCGATGTCTCCCCGGAGACCTCCTCGAGCTCCACGTCAGCGTCGACATCGACGAGCGAGTCGACCTCCACGACCGAGACGTCCTCGGTCAGCACCTCGATGACGTCAAGCCAGAGCCTCCAGGGGGAGACGGATGCCCCGACGCCGAACATCACCCTCCCGCCGACCGACACGCTCAGCCGGCCGGCCAGCCCGTCGAACGACAGCTGGCGGATCCTGTTCCTCGTCGGGGCTGCGGTCCTCGCCGGCTTCCTCCTCCTGACGCCGGCTGGGGCTTCCCGCCGCCGCTAATCCGGGACACCCGAACCCAGAACGCGCGACGAGGGTCTGACGCCAGGAACGCGTCGGCCCTCGTTGCATGTCTCCGACCTCCGACCTCCGACCTCCGACCACGGACCATCGTCCTGGGACCTGTTGCAAACGGGCACCACATTGTTGGGCGGATAGGTGCAGTCGGGTGGAGTCCGGGTCGGATTTGTGTGCTCCAGAGGTACTGGACGGAGGCAGGACCCTCGGCCATTCTTGCGATCCCCTGCCGCCCGTGTCTCGGGATCGGGAGGTGGATCTCTCTCATCAGGCCGTACATCAGGCCAGCAACCAACTTCAGTCTCGGAGGGCACCAATCGATGGAACTCAAGCACACGACGAAGCGCATCGCACTCATCCGCAAGGTCGGATGGCTGAGCGTCGCCTCGATGCTCGCCTTGGCGCTCCTTGCGCCCGGCACGGCCCTCGCCGGCGGCCCCGGCTCGGACGACAACCTGCCGAACAGCGGGCACACGTCGAACACCGACGGCATCACCCCGACCATGGTCGCCGACGCCGTCATGACGTGCGATCAGAGCAACGTCGTCGCCAACGTCTCCGGCCACTTCACGATCACGGGGACCGGCGGCGTCGGGACCTACGTGATCATCTACCTGACCCCGAACGGCGGCTCCGACGCGGACCCGGCCCTGACCGAGAACAACGAGGTCAAGGTGAGCATCGCGGGGCTGTCGGGCACGATCAGCTTCTCGCTGAACGTCACGACCGGGTTCACCACGACGAAGGGCGGCGTCCTGGCCGTCTTCGCCAAGGACACGGACGGGTCGGTTTTCACCAGCAAGTCGAACTCGCTGAACTGCACCGAGGGCACGACGACGACGTCGACCTCAACGTCGTCCACGTCGACATCGACGACCGCCAGCTCGACCACGAGCGAAGCCAGCTCGACCACGAGCGAAGCCAGCTCGACCACGAGCGAAGCCAGCTCGACCA
>JBEPVB010000094.1:0-9037 GCA_041691215.1 Chloroflexota bacterium | reverse complement strand
AGAGTCTCGTAGATCTGCTGCGCGATCCGGAACGACTCGCCGTCCTGGATGAGGATGGCGTCGAGGGTCGCGGGATCAGAGGCCGAGCCGAAGATCCAGGTCCCGCCGTTGACGATCGCTTCGGTCGGGCTGGGGGCCGGCGTCGAGCCGGTGCTGGCGGGCGGATTGGTCGGCGCCGTCGTCGGTGAGGGCGATGCGTTGCCTCCACAGGCGGCGAAGACGATGGCGGTGGCGGCGAGAACGACGCCGAGCCGCAAACGATTCATACGGTGCTCCTCCAATTAGCCCGGCCCGCGGCCGGGGTGCGAGGCCACGAGGCACTCCACCGGGCCTGCGGTCGGCGCCATCGTAGCGAGTCAGATCTCCGACGTCACGTTTTCGAACGCGAGGACGAGCCCTCCATCATCGCGACGGCCGGATCGCCGCTCGGAAACGGGCCCTACTGGGAGAGGTGCTTCTTCATGAGCGCTGCCTGCGAGGCCAAGTCGCCGAGCGGCCCGGTCAACGGGGCGTAGGCCGCCCCGCCGGCAAAGAAGTCGTTGAAACCCTGCTGCACGGACGCGCTCTTGCCCGAGCGAAGGCCGCCCACGATCGCCTGTGCGCCGCTGATCATCTGACCGTAGGCGGCCCCGAGCTTGTCGCCCAGATCTTTCGTAAGGGCATAGGCCTGGAGGGCCGGGATTGATCGTTGATTGGCCTGCAGGAAGGTCAGCGCGTCGGTCATGACCGTCAGCATCGTGCGGGGATCCGCTCCGGTGACGGCGTCTGCGACGTCCTTGTTCATCTGAGCGAAGCTCGCATCCGCGGCAGCGAGCTCGATGGCGGCCTCGACGACGTTCGATGGCCAGTTCGTCGGGAGCGGACCAACCGGGAAGCCCGATGAGGTCGTACCCGGCGCGACCGTCTGGCTCGAGGTCGGCGAGGCGCCCGATCCGACGCAGCCAACCAGGGCGATCGCAAGACCCCACGGGCCCAGGAGGCCGACAAGGCGCCGCCCGCCTCGGGAACGCCAGCCGCTGGCAGAGCGGCGGACCTGTCCGGGATGGGTCATTCGAGGGCGACGGCCGTCTCCACCGCGGACTGGGTCGCAACCGTCTCGCCTACAGCAGTCTCGTTGATCTCCTCGGCGAAATGGCAGGCAGCGGTGTGGGACGCCACATCAAGGACCCGGAGCTGCGGCTCGGTGGTCACGCATTGCTCGGGGTTGCCGAGGCGTTCCCGAAGCCAGCAGCGCGTATGGAAGCGGCAGCCCGACGGTGGCGCGGCCGGCGACGGGACGTCACCCTTGAGGACAAGGCGCTTCGTCCGCCGTCGAGGATCCGCCACCGGGATCGCCGAGAGCAGGGCCACGGTGTACGGATGGCGGGGATTCCGGTACAGCTCCTCGACTGTTCCGAGTTCCACGATCTTGCCGAGGTACATGACCGCAATCCGATCGCTGAAGTACTCGACGACCGACAAGTTGTGGCTGATGAAGAGATACGTCAGGTTGAGATCGCGCTTGAGGTCGAGGAGGAGGTTCAGGACCTGGCTCTGGATCGAGACGTCGAGGGCCGACACGGGCTCGTCGCAGACGACGAAGTCCGGGTTCAGGGCAAGCGCCCTGGCCACGCCGATCCGCTGGCGCTGGCCGCCCGAAAATTCGTGGGGATACCGGCGCGTGTATGCGCGCCGAAGGCCGACCAGCTCGAGGGCATCCCCCACCCGCTGGTCGCGCTCCTTCCGATTCTTGATGCCCTGCGCGTACAGGCCCTCGCCGATGATGTCGCTGATCGGCATCCGCGGGTTGAGCGATCCGAACGGGTCCTGGAAGATGATCTGCATTCGCCGCCGGAGCGGACGCATGTCGTCCGCGTCGACGTCAGCCAGCTCGTAGCCGTCGAAGACGACATGGCCGGCCGTGGACGGCGTCAGCTGCAGCAGCGTCCGCCCGAGGGTGGTCTTGCCACAGCCAGACTCCCCGACCACGGCGAACACCTCGCCGTTCATGACATCGAAGTCAACGCCGTCGAGGGCGTAGATCGTGCCCACGCGGCGGCGAAGGACGCCACCCATGATCGGGAAGTGCTTCTTGAGGCCGCGAACGGAGACGAGCGGCTCGTCCTTCGGCCGCGCGGCAACCACCGCGGCCGGGCCGCCGGCCGCGAGGATCCGCCCCGCCTCCGCCTTGATCGTTTCGGCTGTTTTGATTTCGCCGATTGCCTCGCGATCCGTGAACCAGCTGATGCCCCGAACAAGGTTCCAGACGAGCGGTCCGCCGAGCACGATGAGGAACACGGCGAGGGTGTCGATCCCGAAGGCAACGTTCCCGTCGATCGGCTTGCGGCCAGCCGGGGTGAATGTCGAGGCGACCAGGAATACCGCCCCGACGACCATGCTCAGGCCGACCAGGAGGGCGAGCCCCAGCGCCCAGAGGCGGCGGTCCCGGAAGCCCCGGCCCGCAATCCAGGCCAGCGCCGCCGCGACGTATGCGGGCCATATCTGGATGAGCAGGCCGGGCTTCTTCGGCAGGTCTCCGAAGCCCGAACCCGACGAATGGAAGATCAGCGACGTCATCAGGAGGGTCCCGGCGACGAGCAAGACCAGGGCGATGATGCCGCCCATGATCGCGCGGGCGCGGAGAATCGGCCCGATCGGCCGGCGACGCAGCCGACCCTTGATGATTGGCTCCGCGAGGCCGCGGTCGGCGGTGGAATCCATGCCCTGCTCGGTCTCCTCGATCAGCTGCGGTTGGACGTCATGCGGCGCCCGGCCGTGAGGGCGGCGCGATGCGCGTCGAGCGCCGGCCTGAGGCGGGACGCGCCCGCCTGGGAGTACAGATGGCAGCGCGCCAACCGACCTCCGGAACCGACCGGGTTGAGCGCCGGCGTCACCTGCCGGCAGAGATCCCAAGCATAGGGGCAGCGCGGTTCGAAGCGACAGGCCGGCGGCAGGTTGAAGGGCGAAGGCACCACGCCCTTGATGGCCGACAGACGCCCCCCTCGTTTCTCGACCGACGGGATCGATTCGAGCAGGCCCATCGTGTACGGCGCCCGGGGCTCGATGAGGACCTCTTCAACGGTCCCCTGCTCCACGATCTCGCCGGTGTACATCACGATGACGTTGTTGACCATCTCGGCCACGACGCCGAGATCGTGGGTGATGAGCATCAAGGCCGATCCGGTCCTTTGCTGGATCGACTTCAGGAGCTCCAGGATCTGGGCCTGGATCGTGACATCGAGGGCGGTCGTCGGCTCATCGGCGATCAGGAGCTTCGGCTCGCAGGAGATCGCCATCGCGATCATGACGCGCTGGCGCATGCCGCCCGACATTTCGTGGGGATACTGCTTGATCCGTCGCTCCGGGCTCGGGATGCCGACCAGCTGGAGGCTCTCGATGGCCCGGTCCAGGGCAGCCCGCTTGCTGACCTTCTTGTGGGTCCGGACCTGCTCGGCAATCTGGTCGCCGACGGTGAAGACCGGATTCAAGCTGGTCAGCGGCTCCTGGAAGATCATCGCCATGTCATTGCCGCGGATCCGCCGCATCCGGTCGATCGGAATGCCGAGGATCTCCTGGCCGTCGAACCAGACCTCGCTCCGCGGGTCGATCTGGGCGGGCGGGATGTCGAGCAGCCGCATGACGGTCAGGGCCGTCACGCTCTTCCCTGAACCCGACTCGCCGACGATCCCGATCGTCTCGCCGCGCTTCAGGGAGAAGGAGACGCCGTCCACGGCGGGCACGAGTCCGTCGAGGACCTTGAAGGTGGTCTTGAGATTTCTGACGTCAAGGAGGACGTCAGACGGTGGCGGGACGCCACGAACTACGCCCGCGTCGATCACCTCTGTCACGCCCGGCTTCTCGGATCGAAGGCGTCGCGGAGCCCGTCGCCCACGAAGTTGACGGCGAGCACGGTGAGGATGATCGCGAGGCCGGGAAAGAGCGGCCACCACCAGTTGCCCTGGGCGATAAAGGACAAGGCGTTGGACAGGACGTTGCCCCACGTTGGCGTCGAGGGATTGACACCGAAGCCGAGGAAGCTCACGAACGCCTCGCCGGAGATGTTGGCACCGATGAGGAGCGAGGCCACGACGACGACGGGGCTCAGGGCGCTCGGCAGGATGTGCTTGAAGATGATCCGGAAGTCACTCACCCCAACCGCCCGCGCGGCTTCCACGAACTCGCGTTCCCGGATCGACAGGAAGAGGCTCCGCACCAGGCGACTGACGCCCATCCAGCTGAAGAGACCGAAGACGATGATGATCGACCAGACGTTGTCCTTTGCGTCCCTGAAGAACCGGGCTACGACGAGGATCACGAAGAGCAGCGGCAGGCTCAGCATCACGTCCACGAGCCGCATCAGCAGATTGTCGATGAACCCGCCGAGGTAGCCCGCGATTGCGCCGACGATGGTCCCGATCGTGACCCCGATGGCCATGCTCGTGAAGCCCAGGAAGAGCGACGTTCGGGCCCCGTTGACGACGAGCATCAGGACATCGGCCTGGAGCCCGCCCGTCTCCCCGAACGGATGGCCCAGGGACGGAGGACGACCACTGAACACGATCTTGTCCGGCACCGGCGGAACGGGTGTGAACGGCAGGAACAACGGCCCGATCAGCGCAACGAGAATGAGGAAGACCAAAATCCCGAGGCCCATGAGCGCCAGGCGGTGCTGCCGGAACTTGCGCCAGACCAGCTCCGATTGGCTGAGGGAGCGGAGCTCGACCTCATAGTCGGCGGGCGCCCGCTCGGGGGCTCCGTCAGGATTCCCAGAGCCGAGCGGGTCGGATGGAGGCACGGTCTGCTGCGTCATCTTCGCGAGGCGCTAGTACTTGATGCGCGGGTCGACGACCGCGTAGAGGACGTCCGCCAGGAGGTTGGCGAACACCGTCAGCATCGCCGTGATGAAGAGGATGCCCATGAGGATCGTGTAGTCGAAGCCGTTGACCGCGTTGATGAAGAGCCTGCCCTCACCCGGCCACGAGAAGATCGACTCGGTCACGATCGCGCCCGAGAACAGGAAGGGGATCTCGAGGCCGATGTTCGTCACGACCGGCAGGAGCGCGTTCCGGAGCGCGTGTCGGAAGACGACCACACGCCCCGGCAGACCCTTCGCCCGCGCCGTCCGAACATAGTCCTGGCCGAGCGCCTCGAGCATGCTGGCGCGGACGAATCGCGAATCTCCGGCGATGCTCACGACGACGAGGGTGATGACAGGCAGGATCAGGTGCTTGGCGACGTCGAGGAAGGCCGTCACCGGCACCTTCCCGAAGTACGTCCAGTACGCCGGTGACCCGAAGGGCGGCGATAACCGTGTGTCGGTCATCCCGCTGACGGGCAGGACCTTGAGGTCGGCGCCGAAGACCAGGATCAGCATCAAGCCCAGCCAGAAGGTGGGCACGGCGAAGCCGACATAGGAGAAGATCGTCGCGACCTTGTCGAACAGCGAATAGGGTTTGAGAGCGGCGAAGACGCCGAGCAGGATCGCCAGCGTCACCCAGATGAGAAGGGCCGAACCCGCGAGGAGCAAGGTCGGCAGGGCCGCGAGGCCGATCCGCTCGCTCACGGCCTGGCCGGTGTCGATGGAGAACCCGAGATCACCGTGGAGCATCCCGTTCTTGCCGCCCCCGACGTTGGCCGGCAGGATGTTCGGCACGCCGTTCGATCGCAGGAGGGCAATGCCGCCATGGTCGGGATCGCAGGCGCCGATCCAGCGACAGTACTGGACGGGGATTGGCTGATCCAGGCCCCAGGACTTCACGAAGGCAGCGCGCTGCTCGTTCGTTACCTTGGGATTGTTGGCGAACCGTTGTACGGGCCCACCAGGAGCGGCAAGCATGATCGCATAGATGACGACCGAGATCCCGATGATCACGGGGATCGCCTGGATCAACCGGCGTACGACGTACTTCGCCATCGTGGCCCTCTGCTCTAACGCTCCGGCGACTTGACGCCCACGGGCCGAAGACCCGCGGGGATGATAGGGGCTTGGGGGCCCCCGCGAGGCGGGTGCCCCCAAGCAGTTCTCACGACTGTTCGGACCGAGAGATCGCTCCGATCAGGGCTTCAGGTACCAGTCGACGGCATTCCACGTAGGCCCGGCCGAGGTCGGGCTGCTGAAGAAGTTGCCGACCTTCGGCGAGACAGCATCGATCTGGCCGCGGAAGAACAGGGGGATCTCCACGGTCTTCTCGACGTAGATCTTCTGGAAGGTTTCCATGGCGTGCCGCACGGCGACGAAGTCGACGGTGTTCTTGACGGTATCAAGAGACTTGTCGATGTCGGGGTCGACGACGCCTGCCAGGTTGGAGCCCTTGGGCTCGAGCTGGCTGCTGTGGTAGCTCTGGTAGTTCCCGATCGGATCGATCGAGACGCTCGACGCGAACTCGGCCACGTCGAAATTGCCACGGTAGATGTTGCAGGGGGTCTCGGCCGTCGCACTGAGGAAGTCGTTGAAGACGTCCGTCGGGCTACCGTTGGCCGCGACGGCCTCGATCCCGACGGCCTTCAACTCCTTGACCATGAGGGCCAGGGACTCAACGCGAGATGCCTTCGTCGTGCTGCAGAGCTCGATCTTGGCGCGCAGGCCGTCCTTGACTCGGATCCCGTCGGACCCGGGCTTCCAACCAGCCGCGTCGAGCGTCGCCATGGCGGCGGTCGGATCGAACTTGGCCGGCGGCTGATCGAGGAAGTAGTAGGCGTCGGGCGCGACATTCGTGTTCGCGACCTTGACGAGGCCCCCGAGGATTCGGGTGGCGATCTCGTTCTTGTCGATGGCCTGGGTCAGCGCCAGGCGGAAGGCCGGATCGGACACCGGGCAAGCAGTGCCCGGGGCTGCCCCGGCCTTGCGATCGGCGACGGTGGCCGCCGGCGAGCAATGGCCCACCCCGGTGGTCGGATCGACCTTCGTGCCGTCGAACCAGTTGAGGGCGAGGTACTCGTAGGTGAGCGAGGGGATGTTGCGGATGTCGGCCTTCTTGCCGTTCTTGTCGAAGGTCGCAAGGTCGGCCTCGACCAGGTCCGTCGCGATGTCGATCTCACCGGCGGCGTATCCGGCGATGAGGGCATCTTCCGAGCCATACCACTTGAAGATCAGGGTGTCGAGGTTGGCCACCTTGGCCGACTTGAAGCCCAGGTAGTTGTCGTTGCGGACGAGCCGCAGCTCCTGCGCGGGCGTGACCGACTCGAACTTGAAGGCGCCCGAGACCGGGACCTTGGGCATGTCTGCCGGCCGGAAGCCGGCGCCCTTCTGCTGGTCCGCCATCGCGAAGCCCTTCACGTAGTGCGCCGGGAGTGGCGTGCCGAGGTTGATGTAGCCCTCGTAGATGTTCTTGAAATGCTCGACGATCGTCGTCGCGTCCGGGCACTCCATCTTGGAGATGTCCGCGTAGCCCGTCGTACCGCCGGAAACGCCGACGTTGAGCGGGTCCATGACCCAGTTGAGCGTGAAGAGGAAGTCGTCACAGGTCAACGGTTGGCCGTCGGACCACTTCAGGCCGTCTTTGAGCTTCCAGGTGACGGTCATCGCGTCGCCGTTGTCGCCAGGAACTTTGACGTCGCCGTTCTGCGTCGTCGCGACTTCCTTGGCGAGGTCAGGCAGGTACTTGTAGTCGCTCGTCGAAACGACGAGGGAGGCCCACGTCGCGGACGCGACGTTCGCGGAGGTCACTCCGGTGATGTAGTACGGGTTGAACTGGTGGCCTTCCTGCCAGTCGCCGAAGACCAGCTGGCCGCCCGGCGTCCCCGCCTCCGGAGCGTACTTGGAGTTCGTGAGATCCACCGTCTCCGGGGTCGGCGTCGGGGCCGCGGTGACCACGGGCGTGCCCGGAGCAGCTGTCGGGCTCGGGCTCGTCGCGGGTCCACAGGCGGCGAACGCGATCGACGTGATCGCGAGCAACGCCAAGATCGGTTTGCGCATTCAATGCTCCTCCAATATGGCGATCTCGCATCGCCTAACGGCCGCCTGACTCGCCAGGCCGGGAAGATCCCGAGAGGTCGAGCGACGGGACAGTTACGGGGGGCACGGGTGAGCCGCGTCTCCCTACGCTGCCGGTACTATGGGCAGGCACCCACACGGTGTCAAATCGCGGAAGGCGCCTGCAAATCGATCGCGACCGGCTGCGAAGCATCCGATCGGCGCCGCGACCGGCGCCCCTGGTGACCAGAGGCTGGCGAGCCGTCGGGGCATGGTCGGACCTCGACGCCCGGGCAGATCAAGGTTTGGCCGTCAGCTGTTCGTAGGCCGTGGCGTCGAGCAGGGCATCGACCTGGCCTGGCTCGCTGACCCGGATGCGGATCATCCAGCCGCTCCCGTAGGGATCGCTGTTTACGAGCTCCGGCTCGCCGGCGAGCACCGGATTGGCTTCGACGACTTCGCCGCTGACCGGCGCGAAGAGGTCGCTGACGGCCTTGACGGACTCGACGACGCCGAAGGTCGCGTGCTGGACGAGGGTCGCCCCGGCCTCCGGCAGCTCCACGAAGACGACGTCACCGAGCTGCTCCGCGGCGAACGAGGTGACCCCGATCGTGGCGATGTCGGCGTCGAGCCGGATCCACTCGTGATCCTTGGTGTAGTGGAGCTCCGGCGGGACCATCGCGGCTCGTCCTCCTCGGGCGTGACCCGACTCACGCGGCTGATGCTCGGCCCGGGTCAGCGGGACCGGCGATAGAACGGCAGAGCGACGATGGTGGCTCCGACCGGCTGGTCGCGGATCTCGACGTCGAGGATCGTACCCGGTTCCTCGTCGCCGGCGTGGACATAGCCCATCGCGATCGGCCGGCCCAGCGTGGGAGACTGGGTCCCGGAGGTGACGACTCCCGACGGCTTGCCGTCCCGGAGCAGTGGATAGCCATGACGGGCGATGCCCCGGCCGGTGATCTCGAGGCCGACGAGGTGGCGGGCAGGCCCCTGCGCGGCTGCCTTCGCGAGGGCCTCCTGGCTGACGAAGCCACCGGGCTTGTCGAGCTTGACCACGCGCCCGAGGCCCGCTTCGAACGGATTGGTCGAGCGGTCGAGCTCGTTGCCGTAGAGGGGCATGCCGGCCTCGAGCCGGAGGGTGTC
>JBEPVB010000093.1:0-9140 GCA_041691215.1 Chloroflexota bacterium | reverse complement strand
GACGCGGTCCCGAGTCGTTGCTTCAGCGCTATCTCCAGCGAGCACCCGGCGCAGGTTCTTTCGTCGTCTGCTCCGGCGCTAGCGGCGATGTCGGGCGTCGATCGGCCCGACGCTTCCGCGAACCGTAGACCCGAGGATTGACTTTCGAAGTGCCCCGGCACACGCTCGACCTCACCCGCGCCCAGATCCTGGCCTATCGACGAGCCGTAAATGGGCTCGACGAGCGGCTCCCGCCCGGCCCGCGGTCCCTCGAGCAGGCAGCGTTCGCGGGCCTCCAGGACAGCATGCCGCGTGCCGCATTGCTCTCGATCCACGCCCGGGTCGCGGGAACCGAGCCTGGCACCTGGGAAGATGCATCGCTCATCCAGCTCTGGGGACCGCGCTTCAGCGCCTACGTCGTCGCGGCTCGTGATGTGCCGGTCTTCACCCTTGGCAGGCTGCCCACTGACGAGCGAGGCCGGCGGCGAGCGGAGGAGACGGCGGCGCGACTGCACGACTTCCTCGGGGGCCGCCGGATGACCTACGGCGAGGCCGGTCGGGGGCTGGGCGCGAACCCGAACAGCCTCCGCTACGCCACGACGACCGGGACCGTGCTGATCCGTTGGGACGGCGCGCGACAGCCCACGGTGTGGACCGTGCCGCCGCCGGCGATGGACCCGGCCGAGGCTCGCCTCGAGCTTGCCCGGCGGCACCTCCACGTCTTCGGTCCGACGACGGCCACGGCCTTCGCGAGCTGGGCCGGGATCAAGCCGCCACGGGCCCTTGCCGCGTTTGAGGCCCTGGCCGGAGAGCTGGCGCCGGTGCGAACCTCGATCGGTGAGGGGTGGATCCTCGCCGCTGACGAGACGCGGTTTCGAGCCCCCGCGGCGCCCGGCACGGGCGCCCGACTCCTCCCAAGCGGCGATACGTTCTTCCTCCTCCAGGGATCGGCACGCGAGCTGCTCGTTCCCGAGGCCGCCCGTCGGAGCCTGCTCTGGACGTCGCGCGTCTGGCCGGGCGCCGTCCTCGTGGGGGGTGACCTGGTCGGAACGTGGCGGCGCGCGGACCGGGACATCACGATTCAATCCTGGCAACCCCTATCACGGGTGGAGCGCGAGGCTGTCGAGGCCGAGGCGGAATCCTTGCCCTTGCCGGGTCTTGGGTCGCCCATTCAGGTCCGCTGGATTGACTGAGAGAAAAGGACCAGGAGGGAGGGAGGAGATCATGGGAACCGGGACGATTGCGGACCTGCTCGCGGTCGCTCGCTCACGGCTCGACCGCCTTGATGCGGCTGCCGCCCGCGAGGAGGCGGACGCTGGCGCCCTGATCATCGATACGCGCTGCGCCGAGGCGCGTGGCGAGCGAGGCGTGATCCCGGGCTCCGTCCACGTGCCGCTATCAGTACTCTTTTGGCGCCTCGATCCCACCTCGGGCCACGACGACAAGCGCCTGTCAGATCGGGATCGACGGGTCATCCTCGTGTGTGCCGATGGATACAGCTCGAGCCTTGCCGCGGCGACGCTCCGCGACCTGGGCTTCTCGCGGGCGACTGACATGATCGGTGGGTTCAACGGCTGGGCCGAGGCTGGCTTGCCCGTGGAGCGAGCCCCAGGCGCCTAGCGACGCCACGTGGCCCGCACCGGCCGCTCCGCGATCTGGTGGTAGGCTGAACTTCCAGCACCGGAGCGCCCCAGGACACATGACCGACACCGCCGACCCCATCCAGGCAGCCGCCCCCGCATTCGATGCCGAGCGCCGCGCGACCGAGCTTGCCATCCTCGACGCCCTGCGGGCCGTCGTGGACCCCGAGATCGGGATGAACGTGGTAGAGCTCGCGCTCATCAAGCAGATCCTGCTCGGTGAGACCGAGACCGAGATCAAGATGATCCTCACGACGCCATTCTGTCCCTACGCCGGCTCGATGATCGCCCAGGTCAAGGAGCAGGCGGAATCGGTCGTCGACCACGACGTCAAGGTCACCCTCCTCGCCGAGCGTTGGGATCCCCGCGACGCCGGCCTCATGTGGTGATCCGCAGAACGTGAGCCGCCGCTCCCCGATCGATTCCCTCGTCGCGACCACCCGCGGCGATGACGGCACGACCGGGCTCCTCTTCGGCGGCGAGCGGATCCAGAAGGACGATCCGCGAACCGAGGCCTATGGCACGATCGACGAGGCCGTCGCGGCGCTCGGCCTGGCCCGGGCCAACCTCGGCGTCAAGCGCCGGATCGGGACGCTCGGCCCCAGCCTGGGCGGCCTCGGTGAGCTCATCCTCCGTATCCAGCGCGAGCTGTTCGTGGTGGGTGCCGAGCTGGCGACGACCCCCGACGCCTGGGATCGGCTGGAGGATGGGCGGACCCGCGTCTCGGCCGCGATGCTCGCCGACATCGAGCGGCTGCTGGTGGACGCGGAGGGCGCCATCACCATGCCGACGGAGTTCGTGGTTCCCGGCGAGACCCTCACGAGCGCGGCCCTGGAGCTGGCCCGGACGGTCCTGCGCCGGGCCGAGCGACGGGCCGTGACCCTGCGCCGGGAGGGCCTTGTGCCGGGCGAATATCTTGTGCCCTATCTGAACCGGCTGGCGGACCTCCTGTGGGTCCTTGCCCGAGCCGCCGAACAAGTTGAATCACGGGCGGCAACGCCCGCCCGGGTCGCGCGGCCGGCGCGAACCCGGGTGCCTGGACCGGCCGGAGGTACCCGATGAGCTTCTCCACCACCCCGACGGCGGCGACCGACGTCCGTCCTTCGCCGGCGATCGCCGCCGCGCTCCTGAGCCAGGCCTTCCTGTGGATGTTCGCCGGCCTTCTCCTGACCGCTGGCGTCGCCTTCGTCGTCCAGGCGAACGCGAGCGTCATGGCCAAGGTCTCCGACTACTTCCTGCTGATCTTCATCGGCCAGCTGGCCGTCGTCTGGGCCATCGGTCTCGGCATCCGGCGGATGAACGCGACCCTCGCCCTGGGCCTCTTCTTCGTCTACGCGGCGACGCTCGGCTTCACGATGGCCGTCATCGTCTCGCTCTACACGGGCCAGTCGGTGGCGACGGCGTTCGTCTCGGCGGCGGCGATGTTCGGGGCGGCCGGGGTCTACGGCCTCGTGACCAAGCGCTCGCTCGCCGGCCTCGGCGGGACGCTGACCATGGGTGTCTTCGGGCTGATCGTGGCGTCGCTCATCAACGTCTTCTTCGCCAACGGCGCCCTGACCTGGGTCATCTCCCTCATCGGGGTCGTGATCTTCACGGCCCTGACCGCCTACGACACGCAGCGGATCTCCTCGGGAGCCCTCGTCGCCCAGACCGGCTCCGTCGAGAAGGCCGCCGTCCTCGGCGCCCTGAGCCTCTACCTCGACTTCGTCAACTTGTTCCTGTTCCTGCTGCGGCTCTTCGGCAACCGCCGCTGACTCGTCCCGGCGGCGAGCATCGCCGTCGCCTTCTGGGCCGGCACCGGGCGTGACCAGACGTAGCCCTGGCCGAGGTCGCAGCCGAGCTCGCGCAGACGATTCATCTGCTCCGGCGTCTCGATGCCCTCGGCCACGACGCTCACGCCGAGGCCATGGGCCAGGGACAGGACCGCCTGGACGATGGCCACGTTCGGGTCGCCCTCGTCGAGCTCGGTCACGAACGATCGGTCGACCTTGATCGTGTCGAGGGGGAGGTGGCGGAGGTAGGCCAGCGAGGAATAGCCCGTGCCGAAGTCGTCGAGGACCAAGCGGACCCCGAGGGCCCGGAGGTCGGCCAGGGCGCGCATCCCGACCTCGCTGCGGTCCATGACCGCGGTCTCGGTGATCTCGAGCTCGAGGGCCGAGGGCTCGAGGGCCGTGTCGCGAAGGACGGCCGCGATCGACGACACCAGACCCGGGTCGGCGAACTGGCGGGGCGAGAGGTTGACGCTCATGACCAGGCGCTGGCTGGGCCACTGGTCGCGCCACTCGCGGGCCTGGCGGCAGGCCTTCTCGAGGACGACGGCGCCGAGGGGGATGATGAGGTCGGTCTCCTCGGCGAGGGGGATGAACGCGGCCGGCGGGACGAGCCCTCGGACGGGGTGCTGCCAGCGGACGAGGGCCTCGAAGCCCACGATTCGCTCGGTCCGGAGGTCGACGATGGGCTGGTAGTGGACGACGAGCTCGTCCCGGGTGATGCCCGCCCGGAGGTCCGCCTCCATGTCGATTCGCTCGAGGGCCTCGCGGCTGCGGAGGGGGTCGAACCGGGCGATCCGGGTGGTGGGCTCGCCCTGGGCCTGGACGAGAGCCACCTCGGCCTCGCGGAGCAGATCGCCCGAGCTGGAAACGCCCGGTGATCCGACGGCGTAGCCGATGCTCGCCGAGATGAACCAGACCCGGCCGTCGAGGTCGAGGGGTGCCTTGAGGCCGCTCAGGATCTGCTCGGCGACGAGGACGGCTCGATCGCCGTCGGCGGGCCGGAGCAGGACCCCGAACTCGTCGCCGCCGAAGCGGGCGACCATGTCGTCCGGCCCGAGGACCTCGCCGACCCGGCGCCCGACCTCGGCCAGGACGCGGTCCCCGGCCTCGTGGCCGAGGCTCTCGTTGATGACCTTGAAGCGATCGACATCGAGGAGCATGACGGACACGGACGGCGGTGCCTCGTCGTCGGCGCCGTCCCAGCGGAGCGCTCCCTCGATCGCTTCGAGGAGCCGCGCCCGAGCCGGCAGGCCGGTCACGCTGTCCATCGGGCTGCGGAGGGCGGCTTCCTGGAGCCGAGCGTTCTCCAGCGCGATCGAGGCCAGCTGGGCAAAGCGGTTGAGGGCCTCGACCTCGGGCACGTGCCACGTGCGCTCGACCGGTCCGCCGGCCAGGCCGAGAATGCCCACGACCCGGCCGCGGGTCGTCAGGGGCACGCCCACGACGGCGCCGATCGGCACCGTTTCGAACGTCGGTGACCGACCCGCGAAGGCCGCATAGTCCTCGACCACGACCGGCGCGCCGGTCCGATAGACCGCACCCGCGACACCCGCGTCCACCGACATCGTGTGGCCGACGAAGTCGGCGAACAGGCCCTGGCCCGCGGTGACCTCCATGTGAGCCCCGTCCGGGTGGACCAGGTAGAGGTAGGCGTGCTCCGTGCCGAGGAGGCGCCCGGCCCGGGTCAGGATCGAGTTGAGCAGCTCGGCCGGGCTGCCGCCGTCGAGGAGCACGCCGGCGGTCTCGTCGAGGGCCGCCATCAGCGGGTCCCGGGCGCCGGCCCGCAGCCGCGAGCCCTTGGCCAGGTAGAGCGCGGCGTCGGCAGTTTCGACGATGGAATCCTTGGCGACGCCGTCCTCGGGGAAGCAGGCCACGCCGATGCTGATGGAGACCGAGGGGCTGGAGCCCGGTGGGCGGAGCGCTTCGACGGTCGATCGGATCCGCTCGGCAACTTCGTCCGCGCCCAGGCGGCCGCTCTCCGGGAGGATGACCGCGAACTCGTCGCCGCCGTAGCGGTAGGCACGGTCCCCGGCCCGGGTGGCCGCTTCGATCGCCCGGGCAACCTCGCGCAGGAGGTCGTCCCCGGACGGGTGGCCGAACGTGTCGTTGTAGGTCTTGAAGCGGTCGAGATCCATCATCAGGACCGCGAAGGGCCGCCCGTTAGCGTCGTCGATGGCCTTCCCGAGCTCGCGCTGGAAGGAGCCATGGTTCCGGAGGCCCGTCAGCGCGTCGCGCTCGGCCAGGACCTTGACCTCGCCGTGGGCCTCCGCGTTGCGCAGGGCGATCGAGGCCTGGGCCGCGAAGAGCTTCGTCAGCTCGAACTCGTTCTCGCTGAACTTGTAGTCGACCTCGCCGATCCGGGACACATTCAGGGTCCCGAGGACCTCGCCCTCGGCGATCAGGGGCACGACGATGAGCGATTCCTGCTCGATGGGCGTACCCGGGATCTGGACCGAGCGCGGGTCGTTGACGGCGTCGTTGGCGAGGACCGCTTCGCGGTGGTCGACGGCCCAGCCGGTGATCCCCGTGCCGAGCGGCGCCTCGTAGCCGAGGATGACGTCGGCGAAGCGATCGCGGGCGATGACGGGATGGCGGACCCCCCGCTCGACGTCGACGCGATAGATGGTCAGCGAGTCGTAGGTCACGACGGCCTTGAGCGAATCGGCGATGAGCTCCAGGACGCCCGACGGATCGAGCGTCGAGAGGAGGCGTTCGTTGACGGCCATGAGATTTCGCTGGCTGACGAGCTGGTGCTCCAGCTCAGCCTGCTGACGATGGAGCTGGGCCAGGCGCTCGGCGTTGACGAGGGCCTGGGCGGCATAGCCGGCAAAGATCGAGAGGGTGGTCTGGTCGTCGGCCCGGAAGCGGTCCTTGCCGAGACGCGACAGGACGATGACGCCCTGGACGACGCCCTCGAATGACATCGGCACCAGGAGCATCGATTCCGGTCCGTCGGCCTGGCCGACGATGACGCTCCGGCCGTCGGCCTGGGCGTCGCCGATGACGATGATCTCATTGTGCTCGGCGACCCAGCCGGTGAGGCCGGTGCCGACGGGGACACGGAGCATATCCGGGGTCGGGCTGGCGGTGCCCATGAAGACGCCCTGGAAGCCGATCGGCTCGCAGACCTGGCTGGCCTGGTCCACCCGATAGATCCGGATGGTGTCGAACTCGATGAGCGAATCGGCCTCGGCCACGATCGCCTCGGCGATGCCCCGGACGTCGGTCAGGCCGTTGAGCCGCGCGGCCAGGTCCTGGACGGCCCGCAGCCGGGCCGCCAGCGATTGCACGGACTCGACCAGGCGGGCATTCCCGAGGGCGGTGGCGATCCCGTCGGCGAAGCTCCGGGCGAGGGCCACTTCGTCGGGCGTCCAGTCGTGGGCAGCGTGGTGGTACAGGACGATGACGCCCTGCGGCTCGCCCCGGAAGATGACGGGCACGAAGCAGACCGTCGTGATCCCGTGGGACCGATACAGGATCCGGAGGTCGGGCGAGATGCCCGGATCATCGGCGTTGCGGAAGACCAGGACGGTCCCCGTCCGGATGGCTCGCAGGCCGGCCGTGTCGGCAGTCACGGACAGGGTCCGGATGTAGCTGACGACGTCCTCGGGCAGGTCGCGGGCGGCGGCCAGCCGGAGCGGCCGCTCCTGTTCCGGGGACCACAGCCAGAGGCCGACCCGGTCGGCCCCGAAGAGCCGGATCGAGTCGTCGAGGACCTCGTCGAACATGGTGTCGACGTCGTCGGTCCCGGACAGCTCAGAGGCCAGGCGGCGCAGGGCATCGCCGCCCCGTGAGGCGTCGCCGTCCCGCTGGGCATCGCCGGGGCTCAGGACCTCGCCCGGGCGCCGGGCATCGGCCGGGATGATGGCGGGCAGGGCAGCGGCAGAGGCTCGCTCGGACGGGATGCGGGCCGGATGGTCGAGGCCGCGACGCCGCTCGGTCAGCATGGCCGCGAGGTCCTTGCGCCGGACCCGACGGTCGCCTCGCGTGGCGCCGGTGATCGACGGCAGGCGTCCGCTGACGCACCAGGCCCGGACCGTGTCCCGATGGACATGGGCGACCACGGCTGCCTCCTCCAGGGTCAGGAGGTCCGACGGAATCGGGGTCCGTGTGGAAAGCGCCATCCGCGCTGTAGCGATGCCTCCGGGACGATCGGGTAGCTGAGCGGTGCAGGCGCACAACGCGCCTCGCCAACCGTAGGCGTGGAGGGTGGTCCGGAACGATAGGAAGGGAGTACCGGTGGGTCCCGCCGGTTGGCCGCTTCCAGCGACTCGCTCGGGCGCCGTTTTCGTGGGTTCGGCGGCCGACCCTGGGCCTCGCCCGGGTTATGTGGCGGGGAGGAGGTCGGCTACCGAATCGATCACGATGTCGGTGTACGTGCTCAGCGCGGCGCGATCGCCGACGCCCGTCAGGACCCCGATCACGAGGCCGGCCCCGGCCGCCCGGCCCATCGCCACGTCGGCCGGCGCGTCGCCGATGACGGCGGTCCGCTCGAGCGGGACGTCGAGCGATCGGCAGATCCAGAGCACGGCATCCGGGTTCGGCTTCACGGGCCGGCCGTCGTCGGCACAGGCGACGGCCTCGACCAGGCCATGGATACCGAGGTGTTCGAGGGTCCGCTCGGTCGGCTCGCGATCGTCGCTGGTGGCGATCGCGACCCTGATTCCGCGAGCGCGTAGGCCGCCGAAGAGCGCCGGCAGGTCGGCCAGGGGCCGGGCCAGGGTCACCGGGTCGGGGCTGTGCCAGGCGGCGCTGACAATGCGCTCGGCCTCGCCGGCCGCCACGCCGTGCCTGGTGAGGGCGTTCACGAGCGCTGCCCGCAGGCGCCGCATGGGTGTCGCGGCGAGCGCCCCGTGGGGCTGGACCAGGCCCGTCTCGCGGTCGACGCCCATCATCGAGTAGACGATCGCCTCGAGCGGTGCCCCGTGGGCCGCCGTGAGCTGGGACGCGAGCGCGGCTACCCAATCGCCCCACATCAGGCGAAAGTCGATGAGCGTGCCGTCCTTGTCGAAGATGGCCAGGTCGATGCCGGCCAGGCGGTCGGCCATGGACGCGCCGGCGTTCATCTCGATGACCTGCCGGCGCCGCCGTCGGCTACAGGTGCGCCTCGTCCATCACGTTGACGGCCGCAAGCGTGGGGGCCGCGCCGAGGACAAGCGGACCCTCGGCCGGGAAGGCGATGCTGATCGCCGTGCCGATCTCGGGCAGATGGAGCGTCGGCTCGTTGAACACGTCGAGGGTGATCAGCTCCTTGTCGACGTTGATTCGGAGCCGGACGATCGAGCCCAGGAAGGTGACGTCGGCAACCGTGCCGCGGAGGTGGTTTGAGCCCTCGACGCCTTCACCCAGGGTGACCATCTCGGGGCGGAGGGCCAGCGAGATCGTGGACCCGGCCTGGCCCTGAACGGTCCTGGTGATGTGGATCTCCTGGCCGGCCACGGACAGGCGGCCGGCGCCGGCGTCGATCACCTGGGCCGGCAGGATGTTGAGCGTGCCAACGAACGAGGCCACGAACGGCGTGGCCGGGAAGTTGTAGATCTCGAAGGGCGAGCCGATCTGCTCCACCCGACCCTCGCTCATGACCACGACCCGGTCGGAGAGGGAAAGGGCCTCCTCCTGGTCGTGCGTGACGTACACGGTCGTGATCCCGAGCTGGCGCTGGATCGTCCGGATCTCGTGGCGGAGGGTCACCCGGATCTTGGCGTCGAGGGCCGACAGGGGCTCGTCGAGGAGGAGGACCTCGGGCTCG
>JBEPVB010000092.1:0-9262 GCA_041691215.1 Chloroflexota bacterium | reverse complement strand
CCAGGGCAGCCCCGGTCGACGATCCTCGTCGCGACCCCATTGCCAGCCGTAGACGACCGGCCCGCTGACCGGCTTCGACGGTGTCGGAGCACCCGACGGCCCGGCGGCACCTGGCCCGGTGTTGCTGTCCATGCTCATCGCTCGACCCTCGCTCAGGCGGTGAAGGGACCCGGCTCGGGGAGGGAGACCTGGTCCTCCTCCACGTGGCTGAAGCCGAGCCGATCCGCCAGCCGTCCGAGGATACCCGGCGCCCACCAGTTCCATGCACCCAGCAGGCGCATCGTCGCCGGGACGAGCAGGACCCGGACGATCGTGGCGTCGACGAAGACGGCAATGGCCATGCCCACCCCGATGCTCTTGATCGTGATGACGTCGGCCAGGGCGAAGGACGAGAAGACGACGACCATGATCATCGCGGCCCCGGTGATCACGCCGGCCGTCTTCGCCAGGCCCTCCGCGACCGCCGCCGTGTTGTCGCCCGTTCGCCGGTACGACTCCTGGATCCGGGACAGGAGAAGGACCTCGTAGTCCATGGACAGGCCGATCAGGACGGCGAACATGATGATCGGGTTGCCGGCGATGGTGAACCCGATCGGGTTGAAGTCGAGGACCTGGTGGAGGTTGCCCTCCTGGAAGATCCAGACCAGGGCCCCGAAGCTCGCCGAGAGGGAGAGCAGGGTCATCACCACGGCCTTGAGGGGGATGGCGAGCGACCCGAAGAGCAGGAACAGGATGATCGCCGAGGCCAGGAGGGTCGTTCCGACGGCCCACGGCAGGCGGTCGTTCTGGCTGGCCAGGAAGTCGGCCGAGATGGCCGCCACGCCGCCCACCTGAACCTGGCTGATGCCGGCCGCCGGCGCGATCGCGCGGATGCGCGGCACGACGGCCGTCCCGGCGGGCTGCGACGGCTCGAGGGGGCTGATCGCGTCGAGCTTGACGATGCCATCGCGGATGTAGGCCTTGCGGAGCGCCGCCACTGCGGCATCGAGCTGCGGGGGAAGCGATCCGGCCGGCGCGGCGTAGAGCTGGGCGACCTGGGCCGCCGTCATTGCGGCGCCCGTCGACGGATCCGTCAGGTTGAACGGGCCTTCGACGCGATCGATGCCATCGACCTTCGCGATGGCCGTCGTGTAGTCCATGACGGCCTGGACGGAGGCCGGATCCGTTGGGCCAGCCGAGGTATCGACGAGGATGTCGATCGGCGAGGTCTCGCCGGGCCGGAAGTCGCTCACGAGGGCGACCCAGGCGTCGCGGCTGGGCAGGCCCGCCGGGAAGATGCTCGCGTCGGGGACGCCCTGCTGAAGGCGAAGGAACGGCGAACCGGCGATGAACAGGACGATGAGGACGGGGATGAGCACGGCAAACGGCCGCCGCATCACCCCGAGGGCGACGCGTTCCCAGCGGGACCGTCGCGCGGCCGGCACCTCGGCGCGTTCGCGGCGGCCGCGGCCGCGGATCCGGCCGATGAGGCCGCCCACCGACAGGGCGTTGACGCGCGACCCGAGGACGCCCAAGAGGGCCGGCAGGAAGGTCAGGGCAAAGATGACCGAGGAGAGGACGACGACGGCGCCGCCGAGCCCGATCGAGCTCAGCGCGCTGGCCCGGAACCAGAGCAGGCCGGACAGCCCGATGGCCACGGCGATGCCCGAGAAGAGGACCGCCTTGCCGGCCGTGCTGACGCTGATGATCACGGCCTGCTCGACGCTCCGGCCCTTGGCCAACTCCTCGCGGAAGCGGCTCGTGATGAAGAGCGAGTAGTCGATCGCCAGGGCGAGGCCGAGCATCGTCGCGATGTTCAGGACGTAGATGCTCATCTCGGTCTGGCGGGCGAGGAGGTTGATGATCGCCAGCGACGTCGGGATGGCCAGGCCGGCCACGACCAGCGGCATACCGGCCGCGATGATCGACGAGAAGACGAGAATCAGGACGAGGGCCGCGATCGGCAGGGAGACCGTCTCGGCCCGCTGGAGATCCTTCTCCGACAGCGCGGCGGAGTCCTTCTGGATCGGCCCGAAACCGGTCAGGGCCACGGAGTAGCCGGCCGGCGGGGCGAGCTTCGCCTGGATCGAATCGACGGCCGCGACCGACTGGTCGTCGGTCATGTTGAGCCCGATGACCACGTACGCGGTGTCGCCGGCGATGCTGATGAAGCGATCGTCCTGGGTCTCTGCGAAGCCAGTGACCCCGCTGACGCGGCTGTCGGCTTTGACGCCGGTCAGCGTCGTCGCGATGGCCGCCTGGAAGTCCGCGCTCTTCGCATCGGCGCCGGCCGTATCAGCCCGGAAGAGAGCGATGAACGCCGAACGTCCGCCGCCGAACTCGGTCTCGAGGCGTGACGCGACGGTGGCCGACTCGGAGCTCTTGTCGAGCCAGCCACCCGCGGATAGCTGGCTGGCGGTCCCGGCGGCAAGCGGCGCGGCGGCGCCGGCGAGCACGAGCATGACGAGGAGGACGATCCGGCGTCGTCGATAGACGAACGCGCCCCAACGACCGAACATCGAGATCCTTCCTGGCGATGATGGCGCCCGCAGGCCCGGCTGACGTGGCTTTCGCCAAACGATAGAGAATACCCATTCTTCTTGTCAAGGCCCGATCCTTGCGCGAGCGCGGTCGATGGGCCTACCATGGGGAAGTCATGTTCGCCATGCTCAACGCGCACCAATGCCCCGTATAACGCCTGCCCACGGGCAGGAGGTCCGGGAGCGGATCGTGACCGCCGCCCTCCGGGTCTTCGGCGAGCGCGGCTTCCACGGCGCCACGATGCAGGACGTCGTCAGGGAGAGCGGGCTGTCGGTCGGCGCGATCTACACCTATTTCAAGGGCAAGGATGACCTCTTCCTCGCGACCTGCGACCTCGCATCGGGCCGTGGCCTCGGTGAGCTGGCCGCGCGCCTGGCGGGCGGCCGGACCCTCGCCGAACGCCTGGCCATCGCGATCGGCTTCTACTTCGACAGCGCCGAGGACACCGAGGCGGGACCCGGCAACGCCGACTTCCTCGTCCAGGCGTGGGCCCAGGCCGACGCCGAGCCGGCCGCGCGGGAGATGCTCCGCCGCCGTCGCGAGCAGCTGGTGATGGCCGGCACGTTCCTGCTGGAGGAGGGGATCGCCCGCGGTGAGCTGCCGCGCTGGATGGATGCCGGGGCGGTGGCCCGCGGCTACATCGCCCTCCTCGACGGGATGCTGCTGGTCCGAGCCGAGCAGGGCGCTGCCTTCCGGCGGGCCGATGTCGAGCGCGATACGCGCGAGTTCCTGGCCCTCGTGATCGCCGCCGCGGCGAACCCCGAGCGGCCCGTGGTTCCCGCCGTCGAGCCCGATCCGTACTCCCTGCTCGGGCCTCCCAGCGCCACCCGAGGGCAGGGTTCCGCGGCGTAGACTCCGCCGCGATGTCGACCTCGCGGACGCCTCACGTGCAGACGGTGCTCGGCCCCATCGATCCCGCGAGCCTGGGCTTCACCCTCCCGCACGAGCACACCGCGATCACCCTCTGGCAGATCCCCAACCGCTGGGACTACTGGGAGCTGACCCGCGACCAGCCGGTGATCAGCGCCGAGCTGGCGAGGTTCCGGGACGCCGGCGGATCAGCCCTCGTGGATGTCACCCCGGTCGGCGTCGGTCGCGATGCAGCGTGGCTGAGTGCCCTCGCGCGGGCGACCGGCCTCCACCTCGTCATGGGTTGTGGCTGGTACCGGGAGGCCTACTACCCAGCCGAGGCCCTGATCGACCGGCGGTCGGTCGAGTCGCTCGCCGATGAGCTCGTCCGGGAGATCGAGGACGGGATCACGGTGGACGCTCTCGATGCCGCCGTCCGGCCCGGGATCATCGGCGAGATCGGGACCGACAAGCCATGGCTCTCGGCCCAGGAGGAGCGCGTCCACCGGGCCGCGGCCCAGGCCTCCCGACGAACCGGCCTCGCGATCACGACGCATGTCGTCATGAGCGACGTCGGCCTGGCCCAGCTTGGCGTCTTCGAGGCCGAGGGCGCCGATCCGGCGCGGGTGGTCATCGGCCACGCCGACTCATATCCCCGGCTGGATTACTACCTGGAGATCATCGGCCGGGGCGCGAGCATCGAGTTCGACTTCCTGGGGATGTCGTTCACGCCCCAGGAGCGCCACGGCGAGCCGCGCGTCATCGACCTCCTGCTGGAGCTCCTGTCGCGTGGCCACGCCGACCGCGTTCTCGTGAGCCAGGACGTCTGCCACAACCAGCAGCTCCGCCACTACGAGGGCAACGGCTACACGTACCTCCAGGAGAGCTTCCTGCCGCGCCTTCGCGAGCGAGGTGTGTCCGAGGCCGAGATCGACCAGATGACGGTGCTGAACCCCAGGCGGATTCTGACCAACGATTGACTGAGCGCGTCAGGCCGACGTGGCTCAGGTCGGGCGAGATGCTGCGCTTACGGCGCGACGTCGAATTCACCCATGAAGGTATTGGGCGTGAGCGGCCCGGCGCCGATGCCGATCCAGACCCGATCGTGACCGGACCGTAGCGTCGGGAGCGTGTCGGCCACACCTCCGCCAGGATCGAGGGCCCGAATGGCTGGGTAGCCAACGATGGCACTCGCGCCAGGCTCTAGCGGGTTGATCGTTGCCCGAGGGTTGGCTTCTTCGCGCCCACGAGGATGCCCGCTGTCCGCTGGCGTACTCTCCGAGGCGTTCGGGCCTGTGGGGGAGGAGTGCAGCCGATGCCGGAGAACCGGACCGTCGTCTACCGGGGCGGGTCGCGGGAGGACGCCGAACAGGCGTATCACGCCGATGCGCGAGGCGGGGCCGCCGCCGGCTACGTCCCGACGTCCGAGGACTGGACGACCGCCCTCGGGCAGCAGGTCCTGACCGTCGTCTATGCATACCTCCCGGACCAGGCGATTGGCGTCGCCGCCGCCTTGGCCGCGGCCGAAGTTGAGACCGCTTTGCGGGCTCAGGCCCCGATCGCGCCCGGAGTGGCGGCTCAAGCGCCGACACCGACCGTCTCGCCCGGCGCGACCGCCGCGGCCTCGCCCTCGAGGCTGGTCAGCGTCGTCGTGGTTCTTGTCGTTATCGCCGTAGTCGTCGCAGCGCTGATCGGGACAGGAGTCATCAAGCTCGGGGCAGGCCCGAGCGGGGCAGCCGCGCCCCCTGCGGGAACCATCTGGTTCGGGTCGTCATTCGACCCGTCCACCTTCGCGATTTCGGGCAAGACGACGTCAGTGAGCGCGGGCACAACGGTCGCTTACGTGGGTCATCTGACTCGATCGATCGGCACCGGGCAGGCGAACCTGCGGATCTCGGTGAACGGCCAGACCGATCGTCAATCAGGGGCTAAATCTCCAGGGCTCGGGTGACGTCTTCGGCTCGACCATTTCGGGTGCCGGCCTTACGTTCCCCGGTACGTATACATTCGAAGTCACTGACATCGGCGGGAACGTGCTCGAGTCAGGGACGCTCACCGTCCAGTAGCGCGCGAACCAAGAGCGAGCCCGCACTCGAGCTCCACAACGTCCGCCACGAGCCCTGGGGTCCCGCCTGGCTTGCCACATCTTCAGATGACTTCACGCCAACGGAGCGAGGTCAAGATGAGCGTTTTCGATGGGACCTGGCGTCCCGACTACGGTCCGCCCGGCCCCGAGGAGGCCCCCGACGTTCTGGAGGTTGCCGGCGGGATCTACGTTTGCCACTCGTGCCATCCGCCGTTCTCAGTCCCTGCGGACGGGCAGGGTCACGTCGTGGAGGGGCATCCGAGGTTCGACGCCTTCGCCGTCACCGTGGTCGACGACTGGTCGGTGCGCCGGGTCGGGCATCGGCGTGGAGCTGTCGTCTTCGAGTCCACCACCGTTGTCGCCGCCGATGGCCAGAGCACGGCCGAGGAGTACACGGCCGTGATGAAGCTCGGGGACGAACTCGTCCCAATGACGTCGCCGCTCATGCCTGGGCCCGCCAACGAAGCACGCGCGGTGTTGTTTGGGACCACTACCCGGCGCATCGGATTGGCAACGGCGGGTGCGCATCTGCTGTCGGGCACATGGAAGGTCGTCGAGATGGATCTCATCAATCACGATGAGGACACCACGTACCTCGTGGCGGACGGCACGCTGACGATGGTCGATGCGCTAGGTCGCTCGTTCGCGGCGAAACTCGACGGGACGGTTGCGCCTTACCGCGGCGACCCGCGCTTCACGGGCGTGTCAGTGCG
This sequence comes from Chloroflexota bacterium, assembly GCA_041691215.1. Classification (GTDB taxonomy): domain Bacteria; phylum Chloroflexota; class Limnocylindria; order Limnocylindrales; family CSP1-4; genus UBA5189. Next base: position 3,094 of record JBEPVB010000092.1, on the reverse strand, counting down.
CTCGATCGACGACCGCACGATCGAGGAGTCGAATTTCAGCGGCGAGACCCTCGTACAGGTGACCCGCTGGTCGGTCGACCCGGACGGCACGACAATGCGCGTCCGGTTCGATGACACCCGCGGTCTCGTCATGGAGCAGACCGGCCACAAGCTGGTCGCTAGGAATCTCGCACGTGACATTGGCGAGCCCTGAGCGACGGGCACGCGATACATCCAGGCAGGCCCGGGGGACCTGCCCGCTGGGCCAGAACGGCCCGGCCCTCGAGGCTCGTGCCCACTCGATTCCGCTCTCGCCTACTCGGGGCACACCGCATCTTGAGCCAATGAGAAGCCCGCCGAGAGGCTCGTCTGGGCCTTGTCCAGGAGCGACTGGCCGCCGGGAAATTCCGGTACTGCGCTGTCGACGTCACTCGCCGCGGTCCGAAAGTCCTGCGCTGCCTCCGGTTGCACCGGACTGACGAGGTCCGCGAGACTTCGCATGCCGGCGGCCGTCGAAATCGCATCGGCCTTGGCCCGCGCCACATTCGGGGCCTTCAAGTCCGCAACCAGGCCCGTCAGACTCGTCACGACAACCTCGCCGTTGTCCGCAAGCGTGCCCCGATCAATACACGGGCCGCTCGAATTTGGACTCGCGGTCGCCGTCTCGATAGGTGCGGTCGAGCTCGGCGTCGGGTTAGGGCCGGGCGCGGTCGGTGAGGCATTCGCCGTTGACGTCGTCGAGCCAGAGCAGGCGGCGAGTAGGAGAGCTGCCGCGAGTGCGAACGTACGCATGATGATCCCTGGACCGGCCTGTGACGTTCCCGGTTTGCCGGATTATAGCGAGAGCGAGGTGACCTTCCCGCACGCCAAGCGACTGCTCCGAGCCGTCACGGTCCTACTTGTCCCGTCTGGTAGCGACATCGCCCCGCAGGGGCCGATGATCGAGAGCGAGGGAGGAATCGACGTCGTGCGCGGAGTCACCTGTCTGTTTTTCGCAGCAGTTGCGTATTTCCTGAGCACCATGGTCGGCACATTGGCGGGCAGCGCTCAGAACACGTTGATTGGCCTGGTCGCCACGATCTTCTTCCTGGGAGCCGCCGCGGCTTACGGCTTCACCGACTCGGCCGAGGCCAAGGTCTTCGCCAGTCGACGAAGCAAGAGGTAGCTCAAGTCTAGACCCGAACCACAACCGAACTCTTGTGGCGATGTTCGGGACGGCGAGCGACGCCAAGACGGAGTGCATGACGTACGCTCGGGCGCGACCCCGGAATCCGAAAGCGGCTAGGTGTGCGTGGATGGCGAAGTACCTGGTTCTGATCTACGGCAACGAGCGTGTCTGGGCCGATCTGCCCGCAGAGTGGCACGAGGCGAATGCGGTTCGGCACCAGGTGCTCATAGCCTCGGCGGGCCCCGCGATCCTCGGCGTCAACGAGCTTGAGTCGCCGGCCAACGCGGTCAGCATTCGGGCGGACGCGTCGGGCAATCCATCCGTCACGAGTGGGCTGTTCCACGAGACGCCGGAGATCGTCGGCGGCTACTACCTGCTCGACGCCCCGGATATCAACGAGGCTATCAGGCTCGCCTCTCTGATCCCCGAGGCCACGGCCGCCCATGGCGGAGTCGAGATCCGGCCGATCGCATCGCCCACCTGACCGGGGAACGCTTTCGAACCTCCGCGGCGCGTGTCCGCCGATCATCGGGCATCGAACGACGAACGGCCGACCGACGCCCCAAGCATCGATCGGCCGCTGTTTGCGTGCCGGCGGAGCCGCCGGCAGGCGGGTCAGGCGATCACGGCGCCCAGAAATGCATGTCGATGGTCGCGGCCGACCCGGCACCGTTGCAGGGCGGCAGGCCGGACGTGTCGGTCGATGACAGCGGCGTCGCTACGACCCTGCCGCCACCGTTCGAGAGGACGAACGCGAGCGTGATCGGCGCGGTCGGGATGTCGTTGCAGTAGTTCCCGTCCTGGACGAGGCTCGTCACGGTCTGGCCTGCCCCGAGCGTGATCGCCGCAGGGCCGGCGGCCGCGGCGCCGTCGATCAGGACTGTCCCATCGCCGCCGACGAGCTGCGGACGATCGACCGCGTTGGTGATGCACGCTTCCGTGCCAGTGTTCTTGAGCACGACGGACGCGGTTCGGGATCCCGCAGCGCCGTCCCAGGACACGATCCGTGCGGCGAGATTCGCCGGCAGGCAGAGGGCTGGCCCACCCGAGGTCGGAAGCCCAGTGGTGATCGGGCTTGGCGTCGGCGAGGCGCCCACGCCGCCGATGGGCGGTGCCTTCGACATGATCAGGCTGAAGCCGACGACGCCGATGACGAGGACGGCGGCAACGGCCGCCCCAAATCTGGCGGTTGAGGAAAGCACGGCGAGCCTCCTGGCGGCGCCGAATCGGCGCCGACGTGGACTATCAAGGGGAACCGAGACGAGGACCTGGTCCAGGAGGTCGGACGGCGCCGAGGCGGGTCCTTCCTCGAGCCAGGACTCGAGACGCTGTTCGAATGATCTGGGGCGATTCATGCCGAGCGTCCCTCCGAGATCGATGCCGGGCGGGCATCGGCCTCGACGGCGGCCCGCAGCTGGCGGGTCGCGTGGTGAAGCCGGGAGCGAGCGGTCCCGGCTGGGATGTGCAGGACCCTGGCGACCTCAACGAGCGAGAGGCCTTCGTAGTGGTGGAGGACCACCACCGCGCGCTGATCCATCGGCAGGCGCCGGAACGCGCGCTCGAGCTCGTCTCGATCGGCGACCGAGATCGCCGCGTCGGGGAGAGCCCGTTCTTCGGGTTTGACGAGCCAAAGCTTCGCCGTCCAGCGCCGCTCCCGGCGCGCCTCGGCGTAGCAGGCGTTGACGACGAGGCGGGTCAGCCACGCGTCGAACCGATCGGGATCGCGAAGGGTCGGTAGATCCTCCCACGCTCCCAGGAGCGCGACCTGGACGGCATCGCGAGCGAGCTCGACGTCACGGAGGATGCGGTAGGCCAGGGCGTAGCAGCGGTCGATCGAATCCGCCAGCAGCCTGCCGAACGCATCGCCGTCGCCGCCTCTCGCTGCGATGACTAGGTCTCGATCCATCTCGGCTCCACTATCGCCCCTCATGGGGCTGTCACGTCATA
>JBEPVB010000091.1:0-9305 GCA_041691215.1 Chloroflexota bacterium | reverse complement strand
GAACCGCCGCCGCCCTCGGCGCCGGGCCTGGCTGCGCCGGCCGCGGGCGCGGCGGCGGGGGGGGGCGCCGCCGCCGGCGCCGCCGGCGCCGCCGGCCTGACGATCCTGGGGCTGCCCGCTGCCGCTGCGGCAGCGGCGGTCGGCGTGGTCGCGGTCGCGGTCGTGGGTGGCGCTATCCTCCTCGGGGGGCACGGCGCCGCGCCGACCGGGGCAAACACGGCCGGCGCCTCGGTCCTGCCGAGCGTGAGCAGCGCGGCTGCGTCGGACCCCCTCTGCGACCCGCTTCTCAGCCCGTCGGCGATCAGCGCCGCGATCGGGGCGCCGCCGAGCTCCGTGAGGGGCCAGCAGGTTGGCCCGACCAATCCGAACTGGCCAAAGAACGTCATCTGCCAGTGGCGCCTCGCGGACGGCCGCGCCTTCGATCTCGACCTGAACTACGAGTTCGACCAGTCGTACGTCACGTTCAAGCTGGCGAGCCTCGGCACGACCGTCGCCGGCCTCGGCGATGCGGCGGCGTACCTGGCCGGCTCACCCAACACGCTCGGCTGGGGAACCGGCGACAACCCGGCACGGATGCTGTATCTCCATTCGACCCTCGATCAGGCCACCATGGCGTCGATCGCCCATGCCGTGGCCATCCCCGGGGCTCCTGCGGCGACGTCCGCGAACCTCGCCGACACGCACTGCGATCCGTGGCTGACGGCGGCGGACGTCGCGACCGCGACGGGCCAGACGCCGGTCACGATCGAGGGCTACAACTACCTCAATGACGGACAACCCGCTGACTGCACCTGGACCTTCAACGACGGCTCGCACCTCAACCTCACGGCCCTGGAGCAGCGGCTGTACGGCGGTCCCAGCGTCGATGAGAACGGCAACCTCCAGCCGGGCCAGGGCGATCCCGTTCCGGTACTCGGGAGCGGCGCGTTCTACGCCCACACCGCTCCGCCGGCGGGCATCGTCACATGGTTCCCCAACGCCGAGCTCCAGCTGGCAATCTCCGCCGACACCCTGCCCCTCGATGCGCTGACGCGGCTCGCCGTGCAGGTCTCGATTCCGGCCGACTGGCACTCCGCGACGGGACCCGGGGCAAGCGTTCCCAGCGGAGGGTTCAACCAGCCGCGGGACACCGGAACCGCGGCATTCCGACTCACGGGCGAAGGGACCGGCGGTTCAGATGCGCTGGTCTTTGCGAATGAAGGAAGCGGCGGGCCGGCTGGCGGGCAGCTGTATCCGTTGATCGCCCTAGCCAGCGGTGACAGCCTCTATGTCTTCGGCATCTACACCGCGACCCAGCACGCGACCGGCACGCTGTCCACCAAGGATGGGACGCTCGGCGTGGGCTACGCGATCGAGAACGCGGTGGTCGGCGGCTTCGCCGACCCGTATTCCGGCGGCTTCGGGCTGGGTCACGACGGCACGCCCCCCGGCGTCTCGTGCACAGCGGTCCTACAGCCCACCGGGACGGGCGGGATCACCGGGAGATCGACTGTCCGATATCAATCACCCGAGCCTCGTCGTCGGTCTGACGGGGACGTTCGCGGCGGACTACACGTCGGGGGCCCCGAGCGCGAGCCCTGGGTAGGCCTTGCCATAACGGACCCCGAGAGGTCTGTCGCGGCACCCCGTCGCCACTCCCCCGTATCCTTCCGCCTGCATGGCAACGACCACCGACTACTACGCAACCCTGGGTCTCGACAAGGGCGCCACCGACGCCGAGGTCAAGAAGGCCTTCCGAAAGCTCGCCCAGCAGTGGCACCCCGACGTCAACACGGATCCTGCCGCCCAGGCGCGCTTCAAGGAGATCAACGAGGCCTACCAGGTGCTGTCGGACCCCGAGCGCCGGCAGCGCTATGACCTCTTCGGCAGCGCCGGTGTCGAGGGCGACCCGAACTTCGCTGGCTGGGGGGGCTGCGCCGACTTCTCCGCCGCCTTCTGGGGGGGGGCCGCGGGGGGCGGGGGGGGCGGGGGTGGCGGGCGGGCCGCGGGCTCGGATCTCCGCTACGACCTCCGGATCAGCTTCACCGAGGCCGTCCTGGGGACCGAGAAGGAGCTCGAGTTCCCGGTCCTCGGCCGCTGCGAGACCTGCTCCGGCACGGGCGCCAAGCCGGGCACCCAGGCCGTAGCCTGCCCCCAGTGCGATGGCCGCGGCGAGATCCGCTCCATCCGCCAGACGATGCTCGGCCAGATGGTCAACGTCACGGCCTGCCCGCGCTGCCACGGCGACGGCAAGGTCATCGAGACGCCATGTGAGACCTGCCACGGCGACGGCCGTACGGAGCATCGCCGCTCGCTGCGGGTCACGATCCCTGCCGGCATCGACGAGGGCCACCAGATCCGCCTCAGCAACGAGGGCGAGATGGGCCCGCGAGGAGGGCCCGCCGGCAGCCTCTACGTGGCGGTCCACGTGGCGCCCCATTCGTCCCTCAAGCGCGACGGCACCGAGCTCTACTACGAGGCCGCGGTCGGCCTCGCCCAGGCGGCCCTCGGGACGCGGATCCTGGTCCCGACCGTCGAGGGCGAGGAGGAGGTCGAGGTCAAGGCCGGGACCCAGCCCGGCACCGAGATCCGCCTCCGTGGCCGCGGCGTGCCCCACCTTCGCCGGGGGGGCTCGCGGGGGGATCTCCACGTGATCGTCGATATCGACGTGCCGACCCACCTCTCGAAGGCCGAGCGCGAGGCGTTGAAGGCCTACGCCGACGCCGCCGGCGAGATCGTCGCCGACGGCAGCGGGATCTTCGATCGGGTACGTGACGCCCTCGGCTAGGGGAGGGGAGCCACCGGCTGCCGGGAAGGCCGGCGCGAGGCCAGCTTCGAGCTGGCTCGAGCTCGCGGTCGAGGCGGACATCGAGGCGGTCGAGGCCGTCAGCGAGATCCTGGGCCGGTTCGCTCCGGGCGGGTCGAGCGTCGAACCGGCGTTCGAGCTCGTCGACGAGGGCCTCGGGGCGCGGGTGGATCCGACCCGACCAGCCGTCGTCCGGGCGTACCTTCCGGCCGGGGACGCGGCCTCGGTCCGGCGAAGCGTCACCGATGTCGAGACGGCCCTCGGGCACCTCCAGGCCTTCGGCCTCCGGCCGATCGGCGAGCTTCGGACCCGCCCCGTGGTCGAGGCCGACTGGGCCGACGCCTGGAAGGCCTACTTCCCGGTGATGCGGGTCGGGCGCCGGCTCGTGATCCGGCCCACCTGGCGGCGTCATCGCCCTGCGCCCGGCGACGTGGTCCTGGCCCTCGATCCGGGGATGGCCTTCGGAACCGGCCTCCACCCCACGACCCGGCTCTGCCTGGCTGCCCTCGAGGCGGCGGCGGATCGCGGCGAGCTCGCCGGCGGCCGGGTCCTCGACGTCGGCTGCGGCTCGGGCATCCTGGCGATCGCCGCCGCCCGCCTCGGGGCCGCCTCCGTCCTCGGCGTCGACACCGATCCCATCGCGGTGGAGGCGACCGCCGCGAATGCCCGGCGGAACCGGCTCGGCCACCGCGTCCGAGCCCGGGCCGGCTCGCTGCCGAGCCGCGAACGACCCCACGACGTGGTCCTCGGGAACCTCATCGCAGCGCTGCTCATCAGCCTCGCCGCCGGGCTCCGTGACGAGCTCCGGCCGGGTGGGCTGCTGCTCGCGTCGGGCATCTTCGCCGACCGCGAAGGGGACGTCCTGGCCGCCCTTCGGGCCACGGGCCTGGAGCTCGTCGAGCGCTCCGTCGAGGGCGACTGGGTGGCCCTCGCGATGCGCCGGCCCGACTGAGGGTCCGCCCGTACAATCCCGGCGATGCCCGGCCTCGTCCTCCCCCTGCTCCTCATCGCCCACGTCGTGCTGGCGATCAGCCTGTTCCTGCCCTCCCTGCTGCTGCCGTTCGCGCTCCGCACCCGGCGGGCGACGGTGGACTCGGGGAGCCCGGTCGTGCAGGCCCTGCTGGGCATGCAATCGACCGGCACCGTCGTGGTGGGCATCGGGCTGGCAATCACGGGTGCCGCCCTGGTGGCGGTCCTCGGCGCATCGCTCCTCGCCAAGCCGTGGCTCCTGGTGGCCCTCGGGATTTACGCCGCCAACCTGATCCTGGCCTTTTTCGTCCAGCGACCGAGGCTCCGGCCGCTCCTGGGGATCCAGGCCGGCACCGACGATCGCGTGTGGGCCGAGCGCGCCCGGCGCCAGCGCTACGTGTCCTACGTGATGGCAGCGATGATCGGTACGATCGGGTTCCTGATGAGCACGAAGCCGGCCCTCTGGTGAGCTCGACCGTTGCCGGCCGCGACCCGGCCTGCCTCTTCTGCCGGATCGTCGCGGGCGAGCTGCCCTCGACGGTGGTCGAAGACGACGACGTCGTCCTGGCCATCCGCGACATCGCCCCGCGAGCCCCGACCCACATCCTGCTGCTGCCGAAGCGGCACGTCCCGTCGGCATCCGACCTGACCGCCGCCGACGGCGACCTCTTGGGCAGGATCTTCGCGATGGCCGCCGGAATCGCCCGATCGCAGGGCATCGCCGAGGCCGGCTACCGGATCGTGACGAACGTCGGGACGTGGGGCGGGCAGACGGTCGATCACCTCCATTTCCACCTCATGGGCGGGCGGCCGTTCGAGTGGCCGCCGGGATGACGGCGGACCGGGCTGGAGCCAATCGCCGGGCGTTGGCGATCGCGATCATCGTCGTGGTGGTCGTCGTGATCGCGGCCGCGTTCGTGGCCGGCAAGGCCGGCGCCCCAGGGGCTCCGACATTCCCACCCGCGGGAGCCACGACCCCGCCGGCGGGCGCCGCCGCGGCCGCGACGCGCGCCGACATCGCGGCCGCGCTGGCCGGCGAGAACCTCCAGCTCGAGGACCTCGCCTCGCCGTACCGGCCCGCGGAATCGGCCCGCCTCGCGACCGCACCCCGGCTCGTGGTCCGGGCGATCATCCCCAGCGATCTGGACCACGGCCGGATCGTGATCTACGAGTTCCTCAGCACCGGCGACGCGACCGCCGCGGCCCAGGAGCAGGCGGCCTATCTCGCCAGCGGCGTGGGTCGCGTCCAGTTCACGCCCGACACGCAGTTCACCCTCCGTGTCGTCGGCTCGACGGTCGTCTTCTACTCCTGGGCCGCGGCGAACTCGCCGGACTCCGCCAAGGCGACGGCCATCTCGACCGCCCTCCAGGCGCTCGGTTTCGGGGTCCCGGTCCCGAGCTAGGTTTGCGGTTCCGAGCGCGGCCCAGGCCGCGTCAATGGCTCGCCGGTTGGCCGCCAACGGGCAGCGGGGTTTCGACGGCCGCCCACGCACGAACCTCATTGCGCCGGACCTTGAGCGTGTGGGTCCGCGGGAAATCCGGATCCGGCCATAGCCGCCAGGCGGCGATCCGCTGGTTCGGGCCGAGGGTCGAGTTCGCTGCCTTGACGCCAGCATCGATGTCGACCCGCGCCGGGGAGTCGCTCGGGGTGGCGTCCGAGCCGACCGGTGCCAGGATCACGGCCTCGATGCGCCCGGGACTCGTCTCGAGGACGACCGAGTCGCGGATCCCGGCGATCCGCAGGGCGTTCTCGATGTCCTCGGGATAGACGTTGAAGCCGTTGGGCAGGACGATGATGTCCTTGATCCGGCCGGACAGGAGGAGGCGCCCGCCGGCGTCGAGATGCCCGATGTCGCCGGTCCGGTACCAGCCATCGGGGGTATAGGCCTCGGCGGTCTTCTCGGGCGCCTGCCAGTAGCCGTGGAACAGGGTCGGGCCGCGGAACTGGACTTCGCCCTCGGCAGCGATCCGGAGGTCGATCCCGGCCGGCGGCCGGCCGACCGTCGCCGGGACGTGGTCGTCGAGGGTCGTGCAGGTGCCGGTCCCCGTCTCGGTCGAGCCGTAGCCCTGGAGGACGATGACGCCGAGATCCTCCCAGGCGATCTGGAGCGCCGGGGGCAGGAAGGCGCCCGCCGACACGAACAGCCGGAAGTGGCCGCCGAGCTGGGCATGGACGCTGCCGAAGACGCGCCGCCGAATCCAGGCCGGGAGATGCCGGGTGACGGCCCGCAGACGATCGAACGAGCGCCTTCGGCCGCGCCTCTCGACCTCCCGGCTGATGGCGCTCCAGAAGAGGTCGAGGACTTGGGGCACGACGATCAGGGAGGTCACTCGATGCTCCCGGAGAGCATCGAAGATGACCCGCGGGTTGCGGCTCCGGACGTACAGGATGTCGGCCCCGACGTCGAGGGCATAGAAGAGCCCGACCGCCTGCTCGAGGAGGTGGCTGAGCGGCAGCAGGGACACGATCCGGTGCTCCATCGGGGGCACGATGTCGTGGAAGGTGGCGATCGAGGCCGACAGGTTGTCATGGCCAAGCATCACGCCCTTCGGGGCGCCCGTGGTTCCCGACGTGAAGACCAGCTCCCAGATCTCGTCCGGCGCGGGTAGTTGCCAGGCCTCGACCTGCTGCTCCCAGTCGGGCGGCAGCGACGGATCCGCGTCGGCGGCGATCAGGTCGACCGTCGTCGTCGGGAAGGCCTCGAGGTGGGCGTCGGCGGGATTCGACGCGTCCCGGCCGGTACCGAGGATCAGGTGCCTCGCTCCAGAGGCAGCCACGATGCCCTCGACGGCCTCCATCGACATCCGGAGATCGAGGGGCACGAGGACCAGGCGAGCCCGCATCGCCCCGAAGTACGTGGCCGCCAGCTCGGGGGTCGAGGGTGACCAGGTCAGAATGCGATCGCCGGGCTCGAGGCCGAGCGCCCGGAGCCGCCACGCGGCGAGCTTCGTCCGCCGATCCAGCTCGCGATAGGTCCACGACAGCAGCGAGCCGTCCTCGCGCCGGATCGAGAGCGCGGGCCGGTCGGCGAATCGCTCGACGGCGCCATCGAGCAGGTCGAGGAGCGTGCGGGGGGCGGCGGTCATCATCGAAGGCTACGACGTCCGGCGGACCCGGCTGTCACGGGCTGGCTGTCAGGGCGCTGGCGTTGAGCGCGCCTGCCGTCACGGGGCCGCAGGCGGCTCGGGCCCGAGGCCCGTGACATCGACGTAACGAAAGATCTCGACGCCGCCCGTCGTCTCCGGCGGCCGGCCGAATAGATCGCTGAAGAACGCGACCATCTCGGCCTGGGCGGCCATCGGCCCGACGATCACGTGGCGAATGTTCGCGGCCCGCAGATCGGCCCCGATCTGCGCCCGGACCGCGCCGCGGGCGACGAGGCCGCCGTGTCCGGCCTGCACATGTTGCATGGCGTCGGTGAGCGCGGTCGCCGGGCCCACCGCCGAGGTTCGACCGTCGGCCAGCGGGATCAAGGCGAACCCCTCGGCCATCCGAACCCCGTGGCCCGCGACAGCGGCCCAGAGCATCGGCGCGGTCTCCGATCCGTTGCCGGGCAATGGCGCGATCAGCACCGTGTCGCTCGGCGCGATGCCTTGCTCACTCCATGTCCGGAAGAAGGCGGGAATGGCGATCGAGCTCCGGGCGAGCGGTACCGGCAGGATGAACGCCAAGGCAGCGGCAAGCACCAGGAGTCGCCCGGCGCCCCCCCGGCCGCGTCGCAGCCAATCGCCGGCCACGATTGCGATGGTGCCTCCGACGGCCAGCCAGACGAAGATCGTGACCCGGTCGGGGACAGCATGCTCGAGCAACGGCAGGAAGCCGAGGGCCAACCACGGCATCGGCAGGCCGGTGTCGGTCCCGCCGACATGGAGGTGCGCCCCGAGCGAGAGCACCAGAAGGATCAGCCCGACCAGGAGGGCGAGCCGGACCCTCCGGTCGTCCCAACGTTCCACGGCGATGACGACCAGGAGGATAAGCAACGGCAGTCCCAGGTAGCCGGTCGCCTCGTGGTACAGACCGCTGAAGTTGCGCGAGATCGCGGTCGCCGCGGATGGAGCGATGAGCTGATACGGGGTCGGGAGGACGACGTTGAGGAGGTCGGTCGAGAACAGGATCGTGTTCTGGACCGCCCCGACGACCCGCCGGGGGCCCAGAAACTGGGCGGCGAGCGGCCAGGCGCCAACGACCAGGAAGGTCACGGCCGCCGTCGCCAGCGCCGTTCTGAGGCGGCGAATCGCCTCACCCATCTGCGCGCGGCCGAAGACCGCCATGACGAGTACGAGGACCCCCGCCGCGATGACACTGGTCGCGAGGATCTCCTCGGCAATGAGGAGCTGGACGACACTCAGGAGGCCGAGGGCGATCCCCAGGAGCAAGGCGGGTCGCCTGCGCCGGACGAGCAGCTCGTCCAGCACGAGAAGAAAGAGGGCCGGAACCCAGGCCGTCGTGAGGTTGAGGTGCAGCTGGGCGTGGGAGGCGATGTAGGGCGAGAATGCATACACCGCACCTCCGATGAAGGCGCCTGCATCGTGGTCTGCGTAGCGCCGGAAGGCCAGGAAGGCGGTCCATCCACTGAGGGCGATCCCGACCACGAGCATCACGTTGTAGGCGAAGATCGGCCCGCCGATGGCGGTCGGGAGCCAGGCCATGAGCCCCAGAAGCGGCGTCAACGTGTTCCACATGAGGTTCACGCCCGCCGGGGCGTCGATCTGGGTCGTGAAGAACGGATCGAGCCCGTGGCTGAGGGCATAGGGTGTCCAGCCCAGGAACCACATCGACTGCTCCGGATCGCAGCATCGACCGGCCCAGTGCGTCGTGGGCGATCCCCAGACCGCGGCGGTCAGAAGCATCGCCCCGGCGACATATGCGATGAGGGCGAGGAGCGGGGCCTGGAGCCGGCGGCCCGTCACGCCGCCCAGTCCGTATGCCGGTCTCGCATCAGTCGGACGTCGGAGTCCCGGTCAGGGCGAGGATGCTCCAGCCACCATCGACCTCGATGACCTGGCCGGTCATCGCCGCGCTGCCGTCCGATGCCAGCCACGCCACCGCAGCCGCCACGTCGCGGCTCGTGAGGCCGCGGCGCAAGGGCGCTAGAGCGGCGCCCTGGCGATAGAGGGACCGAAACCCGGGGACCCCCATCGCGGCCACGGTCCGAACGGCCCCGGCACTGACCGCGTTGACGCGAATACCCTGCGGGCTGAGGTCGACGGCAAGCTGCCTGACCGACGCTTCGAGAGCGGCCTTCGCGACACCCATGACGTTGTAGCCCGGGATCACGCGGCGCGAGCCGATCGCAGTCAGGGTCACGATCGAGGCGCCGGGCCGCATGAGCGATTCCGCGGCCCTCGCGATGGCCACGAGGGAGTAGGCGCTGACTTCGAGGGCCGCCTGGAAATCCGCGCGGGTGGTGTCGGTGAACCGTCCCTGGAGCGCGGCGCGCGGTGCGTTGGCCAGGGCATGGACCACGATGTCGACCCGCCCGTCGAACACATCACCGGCTCGCTTCATGACGGCGGCGACGGCCTCGTCATCGCGGACGTCGCAGGCCAT
>JBEPVB010000090.1:0-9531 GCA_041691215.1 Chloroflexota bacterium | reverse complement strand
AGCGGTCGAGCTCGTTGCCGTAGAGGGGCATGCCGGCCTCGAGCCGGAGGGTGTCGCGGGCCCCAAGACCGCAGGGAGTGAGGCCGCTCGCCCGGCCGGCCGCCTCGAGGGCGGTCCAGATGTCCGGACCCCGGGCCCAGTCGACGAAGATCTCGAAGCCGTCCTCACCGGTGTAGCCGGTCCGGGCGACGAGGGCCCGGATCCCGGCCACCTCGCCCTCGGCGATCGCGTAGTAGCGGAGGCCGGCCAGGTCCACGTCGGTCAGGGGCGCGAGAATGGCGGCCGCCGCGGGGCCCTGGATGGCAATGAGCGAGGTGGCCATCGACCGATCGTCAAGGACCGCATTCCAGCCCTCGAGCCGATCGGCCAGCTCGTCCGAGACGGTCGCCGCGTTGCCGGCATTCGCGACGACCAGAAAGCGGTCGCTGGCGAGGCGATAGATGATCAGGTCGTCGATGATCCCGCCGTCCTGGGCACAGATCATCGAGTAATGCGCCCGGCCGACCGCCAGGGTCCGCGGGTCGCTGACCAGCGCGGCGGCCAGGGCGTCGCCGGCAGCGGGCCCGTCGACGAAGAGCTCGCCCATGTGCGAGAGGTCGAACACGCCGGCCCGCTCCCGGACCGCCCGATGCTCCTCGAGGATGCTCGAGTACTGGACGGGCATGAGCCAGCCGCCGAACTCGATGAGGCGTGCCCCGAGGGCGCGGTGGACCGTGACGAGGGCGGTCTCGTGCAGCGGCACGACGGCCGATTCGGTCACGTCGACGGTTCGGGCCGGTAGGGTGCCGGCGACAGACCCGGGAAGGAGGCCCCGCCTCCGCCAGCCAGGACGGACCGCGCCGTCGCCACGAGAGCCCGTTCGGTCTCGAAGGTCAGCAGCCCCGGAGCCTCGTCGAAGGAAACCCAGCGGACCCGCTCGAACTCGTGGTCGTGGCGGCTGAGGTCGCCGCCGACCGGCTCCATGAGCCAGTAATGGACGGTCTTGTCGATGCGGACCCCGTCCTGGAAGAAGCGATAGCTGATGGACGGCAAGGGGGCGCCGATGCGGGCCTCGAGGCCCGTCTCCTCGCGGACCTCGCGAACGGCCGTCTGCTCGATGCTCTCACCTGGGTCGGGCGTGCCCTTTGGCAGGGTCCATGTCCCGCCGCGCCGGTCTCCATCCCGACGTCGAAGTCCGATGACGAGGGACGGCCTGCCACCCACGAGGGTATGGACGATGCCACCAGCGGAGGTCGCGGTGGCCGTCCTCAGACGAGCCACGGCGCCGTGGCGGCGCTCGATCGGCCAAGGCGAACGGAGCGCGACCAGGTCATGGAGACGACCGGCCGGGGCTGGCCGGAGGCAGGCCGCGGGGGGCGGGTAGGGATGATGGCCCGCGAGCCGCCCCGGAGCAGGGCGAGGCTCGAAGGCTCGCGGCGCAGGACGGTTGCCCGGCCGGAGGTTGCTCGGAAGGCGACCGCCGAGCGGAGGCCGAGGCGTCGCTCCCGAACCCGAACCGAGGGCCGTGGAAAGCTCGCCGCCGGGCGCGCTGCGTACTTCGCGGCGATGCTGTGCTCCATTGGCCACATGGTAGCGCCTCAGCCTTGGCGCGCAAGCGAACGACGCATCTCGGCGGCAGCCTCCGGTGCAAGCACGCCCCGCGCCTCGGCCAGGGCGATCTCCCGCTCGGCCGAAGCGCTGTAGAGGGGCAGGACGTCCGGGGCGTGGACCCGGAGCGTTTCCAGGTGACGGTCCAGCGTCCCAACGTCACCGCGGGTCATCGGCCCTGTCAGGGCCCGGGCGATCCCCAGGGCGCGGGCGTTGGCGAGCGTCTGCTCGGCGAGCCGGCCATAGATGGCCAGCGAACCCGCCTCGTCCAGGCCGGCGACGGCGCCGTGGTGGGCGACCGCGGCGAGGAGCGCCGCGACGCCGCCGGCGGCCAGGCCGGCGGCCGCGTGGTAGGCAGCCTTGGGGCCCGGCGCGAGCCGGACGGCGGAGGCGCCGATCGCCTCGGCCATGCGGGCCAGGAGGCCGGCCAGCTGGTCGTCGCCTTCGATGGCCACCGTCGCCCCGTGCAGGGCAGCCACGGCCAGCTCGACATCCGCAAACGCCACCAGCGGATGGAAGGAGCCGACCTGGGTCCCGGCGGCCATGGCCGGCTCGAGGATGTCGGCTCCCAGGGCTCCCGAGGTGTGGATCATCGCCTGTCCGCTGTACAGCCGGAGCTGCCCCGCCAGCGAGGCGAGGGCGTCGTCGGGAACGGCCAGGATGACCAGCTCGACCTCGTCCAGGAGGGCCGCCGCCTCGGCGAAGCCGCGGGCGCCGGGGACCAGGCTCCGGAACCGCTCGCGGCGGGCCGGGTCTCGCGCCGCGACCGCTCCGATGGGCCAGCCGGCACGGGACAGGGCGACGCCCAGGGCGGTCCCGACGGCCCCGGCGCCGACGATGCCGATGAGCGGCGGTTCGTCGGGCCCGGAATGAGCGTGGGGGTGCTCGTGATCCGAGGCATGGACCTCATCGCCGTGGCGATGCTGGCCGGGCGGGACCGGATCGAGGTCGATGCCCCGCTCGGCGAGCTCGCGGAGGCGCCCCTCGTCCTCGGTCCCGCCTGATCCACCCAGGCCGTCGCCGGACGCCTCGCGGGAGCGGGGCGAGCGGGCATCCCAGGCCCTCACCGGCGGCCCGCCGAAGAGCCCGGGGCCCGGGCGGGGTACGCTTGCACGCGTCGAGTGTAGCCACCAAGCGAGGGATGAATCTCCGTGCCGACCCGCGATCCGTTCGGTGCCCGGAGCCCCCTCGGGCCGGGCCTGCCGGCCATCTATCGGCTGGCCTCCATCGGCGACCGGATCGACCTCGACCGTGCTCCGATGACCCTCAAGATCCTCCTCGAGAACGTCCTCCGCCACGCCGGGGGCGGGATCGTCGAACCGGCCGACGTCGAGCTCCTGGCCTCGTGGCGGCCGGGCACGGGCGGCGACGCCGAGATCCCCTTCATGCCGGCCCGGGTAGTCCTCCAGGACTTCACCGGTGTGCCGGCCATCGTCGATCTTGCCGCCATGCGCGACGCGATGGCCAACCTCGGCGGCGATCCCGCGCGCGTGAATCCCCTCGTCCCGGCCGACCTCGTGATCGACCACTCGGTCCAGGTCGATGCCTTTGGGACGGCGGCTTCGTTCGCCTTCAACGTGAACCGGGAGTACGAGCGGAACGGCGAGCGCTACCAGCTCCTGCGCTGGGCGCAGACGGCCTTCCGCGACCTTCGTGTCGTCCCCCCGGGAACGGGCATCATCCACCAGGTCAACCTCGAGTTCCTGGCCACCGTCGTGACCGAACGGCCCGACGCCGACGGCCCGCTGGCCTTTCCCGACACGCTCGTCGGGACCGACTCGCACACGACGATGATCAACGGCCTCGGCGTCCTCGGCTATGGCGTCGGCGGCATCGAAGCCGAGGCCGTCCTGCTCGGCCAGCCGCTCTACCAGCCGATGCCCCGCGTCGTGGGCGTCCAGCTGACCGGGGAGCTGCCGAGCGGTTCGACCGCGACGGACCTGGTCCTGGTCGTTACGGAGATGCTCCGAAGGTTCGGCGTCGTCGGGGCGTTCGTTGAGTTTGCCGGCGACGGGCTGGCCGGGCTGTCACTGGCCGATCGAGCCACGATCGCCAACATGAGCCCCGAGTTCGGGGCGACCTCGACCCTTTTCCCGATCGACGCCGAAACCCTGGCCTACCTCCGGCTGACGGGCAGGACGGACGATCGCCTGGCCCTCGTCGAGCGCTATGCCAAGGAGCAGGGACTCTGGCGCGAGCCGGGTCCGGGGCCAGACTTCGACGATCTCCTGACGCTCGACCTCTCGACCGTCGATCCGGCCGTGGCCGGTCCACGCCGGCCCCAGGATCGGGTCCCCCTGACGGCCCTCCGGGAGAACTTCCGCTCCAACTTCCCGGCCCGGGTCGAGGCCCTCAGCGATCTCGAGGCCGAGACCCTTCGACCGGCGGGCGGTGAGGTCGAGCACGCCTCGGCCGACTCCTTCCCGGCCAGCGACCCGCCGTCGTTCACCAGCGCATCGGGCCGTGACGACCAGCCAGGTCCAGCCGCGCCGGTGATCGCCGACGACGGCGACGCCTCGCCGTACCCGGCCTACGCCGTCGAGATCGACGGCCAGCGGGCGATGATCCGGACGGGGTCGGTCGCGATCGCCGCCATCACCTCGTGCACCAACACGTCCAACCCGACGGTAATGGTCGGGGCCGGGATCCTGGCCCGCAATGCCGTGGCCCGGGGCCTTCGGGTGTCGCCGAGCGTGAAGACATCCCTCGCCCCTGGCTCGAGGGCCGTGACCGGCTATCTCGAGGCGGCCGGTCTCATGGCGCCCCTCTCGGAGCTCGGCTTCTCCCTGGCTGGCTACGGCTGCACGACGTGCATCGGCAACTCCGGGCCGCTGGACGCGCCGATCGCCGCCGCCATCGAGGAGCATCAGCTGGTTGCCGCGGCCGTCCTGTCGGGCAACCGCAACTTCGAGGGCCGCATCCATCCCCTCGCGCGCGCGAGCTACCTCGCCTCACCACCCCTTGTCGTGGCCTTCGCCCTGGCCGGCCGGGTGGACGTCGACCTCACGACCCAGCCGCTCGGCATCGGCGACGACGGCCGGCCCGTCTACCTGGCCGACATCTGGCCGAGCCCCGACGAGATCAAGTCCGTCATCCGGGACTCGATCGACCCGGAGCTCTTCCGCCGGACCTACGCCACGGTCTTCGAGGGCGACGATCGCTGGCGGGCGCTGCCGATCCCCGACGGGGACCGCTATGCCTGGGATCCGGCATCGACCTACATCGCTCGGCCGCCGTTCTTCGAGGGCATGACCCTGGAGCCGGCGCCGGTGGCTCCGATCGAGACGGCCCGGGCGCTCGTCGTCCTCGGCGACAGCGTCACGACCGACCACATCTCGCCGGCCGGCTCGATCGCAGCCGGCTCACCCGCCGGGCAGTGGCTTCAGGGCCACGGCGTGGCCCCCCTGGAGTTCAACTCCTACGGCGCCCGGCGGGGCCAGCACGAGGTCATGATCCGGGGCACCTTCGCCAACATCCGCCTCCGCAATGCCCTCGTCCCCGAGACCGAGGGGCCCTTCACCCGGCACCTCCCCGACGGCGAGGAGATGACCATCTTCGAGGCGGCCGAGCGGTACGCCACCGAGCACGTGCCGCTCGTGATCCTGGCCGGCAAGGAATACGGCTCGGGGTCGTCGCGGGACTGGGCGGCCAAGGGCACGACCCTGCTGGGCGTTCGGGCCGTGATCGCCGAGAGCTTCGAGCGCATCCACCGCAGCAACCTCGTGGGCATGGGCGTGCTGCCGCTCCAGTTCCTGCCCGGGCAGAGCGTTGCCGCGCTCGGCCTCACCGGCCGGGAGGCGTTCACCGTGCGCGGCGTGGAGGGCGGGCCCGAGGCACGGAGCCGCCTGACCGTGGAGACCGTGGACGCCGACGGGGCGGCCCGGTCGTTCGAGGTCCTGTGCCGCCTGGACGGGCCGATCGAAGTCGACTACTACCGCCAGGGTGGCATTCTGCCGGCGGTCCTGCGGCGGCTCGCCGCGCTCTGACCCGCCGCGCCCTGACGTCCCCGAGGCGATCGGGTCCCGGACGGCCAAACGCCCCCGAGCTGTCGGGGGCGTCGACCTGGAGGAGGTTCGGCAGGCATCGATGGCCCGCCTGGATCGTGGGACGGGATGGCCCGCCCGGGCCTGACGTCGGACCGCGTCGATGCTCCGATCAGCCGACCGCGGGTGGCGAGGCCGGTTGCCGGCGGCCGTCGGCCTCGGGTTCCCCGGCTGTCGCCGGATGCCCGGCGGCTCCGGGCAGGCGCCCCGCATCGGCCCGGAACAGGAGGGCGGTGATGCCCGCCGCGGCCAGGCAGACGAGGCCGGCGATGAGGAACAGGACCCGGATCCCGATGACGCTGGCGAAGACGCCGGCCAGGGCGATCGAGACGATCTGGGTCGTCGACATCGAGGCCTGCAGGGCGCCGATGACTCTGCCCCGCGTTGCGTCGGTGGTGACGGACTGGACGATCGTCTGGGTGGATGCCTGGAGCGGCGTGACGAACCAGCCGAAGGCGAAGGCGATCACGAGCAGGAAGTAGATGCTGGGGGCGGCGAAGAGGATGGTGATCAGGACCCCCACCCCGGCGAGGCCGCCGGCGACCATCGCCTGGGCCGACACGCGCCGGGCCAGGATCGCCACGAGCCCGCCGGCCAGGATCAACGACAGGGTCTGGGCGCCTTCGATCGGGCCGATCCAGGCGGCCGAGGCCTGGAGCGTGTTGACGACGAACGGCACGAACAGGAGGTTCACGGCGCCGAGGCCCAGGCCGGCGATCGACAGGCCGAGGATGGTCGCGACGAGGGTCGGCGAGCGGCCGATGAGGCGGAGGCCCTCCACCGCCGAAGCGCCGACGCCGTGTTGCGCCCGCCCGTCTTCGGCTGGTGCGACCTGGCCGATCGTCCGATCCACCCGGAGGACGATGAGGACCGAGGCCCCAAAGGTGAGCGCATCGAAGACGAAGGCCGGCCAGTAGGCGCCGGTGGTGGCGATCAGGAGGCCGATGACGGCGGTTCCGAGGAGCCCGCCGACTGTGCGGCTGACCTGGCCGAGCCCATTGGCGGCCATGAGGCCCTCGGGCGGCACGACGCGCGGGATCAGGGCGCCGCGGGCGGGCGAGAAGAACGTCCCGATCGAGGCCTGGGCGAAGGCGACGAGGTACAGGATCGGCAGCCGCTCGGCCGTCGCGACGACGACGAAGCCCAGGACCAGGATCGCTCGGACCGTGTCGGAGGCAATCATGATTCGGCGTCGATCGAGGCGGTCGGCGTAGGCCCCCGCGACGACGCCACCGACCATCGACGGCACGGCCACGGCGATCGACAGGACGGCCAGCGCGGCCGGCGAATGGGTCAGGTTGTTGACCAGGAGGAGGAGGGCCGTGAAGGTCATGCCATCCCCGACATCCGAGATGGCCTGGGCGGCGAAGAGGTTCCGGAACGCGGGGATCCTGAGGACTGCCCGATTGCCGAGGCTGGTTGACGGGCTCGTGGCGGGTGAATCAGTCATGGGAGACCTCGACCGGATCGCCGTCCTGGCGATAGAAGGCGAGCAGGAGTCCCCAGGTCTCGGCGCTGGCCGATTCCGTGTCCGACTCGAACTCGGAGATGAGGGCGAGGACGCGCTCTCGGAACTCCGCGGCGCGGGCGGGGCCGAGCCGGGCCAGGCCGCGGGTGAGGATGGGGCGATCCGGATCCGTCCCGAACCCGCCCGGCGCCGGTGCCCTGGCGTCAGGGTCGGTAGTCTCTGACCGATCGGCTCGCGCGTGTCGCTGGAGGGCACGGGCCAGGTCCTCGCGCGTCGTGTCGAAGACCGTGTGGAGCACGTCGAGCGCGCCATCCTGGAGCTCCACGTTGCCCGACAGGAGCCGCCGATCCAGGCGGAAGGAAAGGGCCGCGACCCGATAGCGGGTCTCGATGATCCCTGAGACGACGCGCTGGCCCGCCACCCGGATGAGGCCGCGCTCGAGGAGGAGCTCCATGTGGTGGTAGAGCCGCGTCTGCGGTACGCCGAGGCTTGCCGCGAGCTCCTTCGCCGACCACGGGGCGTCGAGGCGGGCGACCATCGCTTCGAGGATCCGCAGACGGAGCGGATCCGACAGGGCCTTCAGCGTCTCGGGGTCGGAGACCAGCAACTCGGCGTCCGGCGCTCGATCAACCACCGCCTCGTCCGGATTTGCCGCGGCGGGCTCGCCTTGCGCGGGACGCTTGGTCGCGACCGGTGTCATTAGACATCCTCAGAGCGTTCAGACAATGTTGAACGTAGGATGCTAGTTGAACGACACCGTGTCAAGTCCCCAGTTCGTCCCGACCTCGCCTGCCGCGTCAGGCCCGGGGCACCGGTCGCATGACCGTGACGAACTCGTCGTCCTCGACCGTCGTATAGGAATCGAACTCGACCAGCGAATGGTCGGCCCGGGGCATCCGGAAGCGCGACTCCGCGGCACCGGTCGCCGCCAGGATCGCCAGCATCGTCGAGACCTGCTCGGTTGTGCCCGGGGTCACGAACTCCTGCCAGAAGTGGCCGACGAGCTCGCTGCCGAGGAGCGCGATCGCCTCCGGATTGGCATCGAGAATCAGCGCCTGGCGGTCATAGCGGACGCGCGGCAGGCCCGGAGCTCGCCACCAGCCGGTGGGCGCGGTCCCGGTCCCCGCGGAATCGCGTGTCGCGATCCACCGGGATCCATCCCGCTGCACGTTCGCGTGGGGGTAGAGGCGTCGCAGCCGGATCGCCAGCAGGTCGGGGTCGGGCTCCGGCATTCGAGATAGCGTCAGCTCCACGTAGCCGCCGAACGCCACGTCGCTCGCGGGCCGGCACTCCAGCTCGGGCATCGGAAAGTCCGTCCCCGAGGCCGTTGCCATCACGTCGACGTCGTCGGCGAGCCGGAAGACGGCGCGAAGTTGGTCCCCTACCCGGCCGACGTGGAGATCGACGGCGATGACCTCGGCGGAGGTCGGCCGGAGTAGGACCGTGGCCGTCAGATCGCGCCCCCCCTCGACGACCGCGAAGAGGGCCTGCGAATCGGCGAGTGCTCCGGGAACCACGAAGTCCGTGAAGTGCCGCGGTTCCGGATCCGGGCCGATCCCGAGGAGGGCCCTGGCCGAGGGATCCGCCTCGACGATCCAGCCATCGAGCGAGACGGCCAGGCGAGGCAGGTCCTGAACCTCCCACCAGCGCGCGATCAACGACGGCAGCCAGCCACCATCGCGGTAGACGTACCAGATCGGCAACTCGCCCGAGAGCGCCCGCTCACGCACCGAGACGCGCGGAAAGATCGCCCGGAGGCGGGCCTGCAAGTCGGCCGGCCGCCGCGGAGGATTCCTGGCCACCAGCCGTTCGACGTGCTCGCGAAAGGCTGCGTCGCTGCTCGGAATCGTGACCAGATTTACCGGCGCGCTCCGACCAATCATCGTGACTGCCATGATCCTCTGAATCGGTCCCAGGATGGTCCCCGGATGCCGTCGGCGAGGCGCGCGTCCGCTCGAGGTGATCGAAATGGCGCACGCACGCGCGCTCGTTCCACCGGGGGCGCGCGCCGCCCAATTCTCACAAGGACGCGGTCGCGAAGGCGCTGTCCTCCGCATTACAGATTCGCACCATTTCGCTCGGGAAATGGGCTGCAGCTGGGAGCAATTCACGACCCGCGGACGCAGTCCTACGGGTTGATCTGCGGGAGCCCTGCCACGCCGAGCACCTCGTTCAACCTCGGCGAAGTGCGAGCCGTCGTCGGAGAACACCCCCCCTGCAGGACCCATCCGCGCCGAGCTGCGGGATCGGGTAACTCGTTCGGCCGTCGCCGACCCGCAGGTCCGATCGACAGGTGCTGACGAGAGATGACGCCGCTGGCGTCTGACCGAACGAAGCAGGACCCGCACCAGAAGGTGCGGGTCCTTTCTTGGGTCAATATGGTGGGCGATACTGGATTCGAACCAGTGACCCCGCGGATGTGAACCGCGTGCT
>JBEPVB010000089.1:0-9641 GCA_041691215.1 Chloroflexota bacterium | reverse complement strand
ATGGAGCTGGACGCCGTGGACCAGGACCGGCTGGGCCTTCGCCCCGTCGATCGACAGGTCGACCAAGGCGTTGGAGCTCGTCTTTCGACGCAGGAGCTCGAACTCGTGGGCATCGAGCGAAACGCTGGTGGATTCCAGGCCATGGCCGAAGACGACGGCCGGCAGCAGGCCGTTGCGGCGCAGGTGGGCGACCTTCTTGCCGGTGATCTCGCGACCCTTGGCCTCGAGTGTCGGGCGCGTGGTTGACATGAGCGTCGACTTCCTCCGTGGAGGCGTCACGGTACCACGAGGCGCCCCGCCCGACCGCCGAGCGGCCCCTCGGGAGGCCCGGTGTAGGATCGCGCCGATGTCCAGCACCATCCTGATCGTCGAGGACGAGCACGCGGTCGCCCGCGGAATCGAGTACGCCCTCCAGCAGGAGGGCTACACCGTGGCCCTGGCCCGCTCCGGCGAGGAGGGCCTGGAGCTCGCCATCGGCCAGGCCCCCGACCTCGTGATCCTGGACGTCCGCCTGCCGGGCATCGACGGCTTCGAGGTCCTCCGTCGCCTCCGGGCGGCGGGGTCCAAAGCGCCCGTCCTGATGCTCACCGCCCGGGACGACGAAGTCGACAAGGTGATCGGATTGGAGCTCGGGGCCGACGACTACGTCACCAAGCCGTTCGGGCTGCGGGAGCTCCTGAGCCGGGTCAAGGCCCTCCTGCGGCGAGCCTACGGGGATCTCGCCGACGCCCAGGGTGGTCGGGTGATCCGCCACGACGACCTGGTCATCGATCTCGAGCGGCGGCGCGTCCAGCGCGGCCCGAAGCGGATCAGCCTGACGCCGACCGAGTTCGAGATCCTCCGCCACCTCGCCAGCCGGCCCGGCCGGGTCTACACCAGGGGCGAGCTCCTGGAGCTCCTCCGCGACTACGAGGCCCTCGACCAGGACGAGAAGACGATCAACGTCCACGTCAGCCATCTGCGCGACAAGATCGAGGACGATCCCGCCCACCCCGTCTTCGTCCAGACGATCCGGGGTGTCGGCTACGCCTTCGCCGAGCGTTGAGGTGGGGGTCCTTCGGCGGCTGACCCCGAAGACCTTCCAGGGTCGCCTGACCCTGGCCTTCGTGGCGATCCTGGCCCTGACCCTGAGCCTGGTCACGGTCGGGGTCCTCAACCGGCTCGGTGAGTACTTCGACCAGCAGCAGCGCCAGGACCTGACTGCCCGGTCCCTCGGCGTGGCGCAGTACGTGGCCCTCGTCGCGGAGAGCGCCAGCGGGACGCGGCTCGTGGTGACACCCGACAGCGTCGTCGACGCGGCGGTCGTGGTCCAGCTCACCCGCGACGCCCAGCAGCGGATCCTTGCCGATCGGCTGGCCAAAGCCGACGTTCGGATCCGCCTCGGAACCCTGACCAACGGAACGTTCGCGCCTGCCTCCGGGGGAGACTTCAGTGCCGAGCTGCAGGCGGGCGCCCCCGTTGGCCAGACCCGGGAGCTGATCACCAGCGACACGATCGACTACCCCGTCAACGGCGGGATCACCCCGTATGTCATCGAGGTCACCCTCTCGAACCCCTTCACCTACCGGGCGACGGCGCTGGCGACGACGACCGGCCTGCTCGCCGCGATCGGCCTCCTGGCCCTTGCTGTCTCGATCTCGGCCGGGGCGGCTCTCGCTCGCCGGATCACGGTCCCGATTCGCCGCCTGACCGAGGCGAGCCGCGGCCTGGCCGAGGGCGATCTGGCCCGGCGGGTGCCGGTCGATCCCGGCCAGTGGGGCTCGAGCGAGCTCGGCGAATTGGCCACCCAGTTCAACACCATGGCCGACCGCGTCCAGGAGAGCGTGGAGATCATTCGCCGCGACCGCGACCGGAGCCGCGACTTCCTGGCCGACGTCTCCCACGAGCTGCGGACGCCGATCGCCGCCCTGCGGACCTTCAACGAGCTCCTCCGCGAGCGCGCGGGCGAGGATCCGACGGCCCGGACCGAGTTCCTCGAGGCGAGCGGCGTCCAGCTCGAGCGCCTGGACTGGCTGGCCCAGAACCTCCTGGAGCTGTCCAAGCTCGATTCCGGCCTCGTCCTGCTCGACCTGCGGCCCGACGACATCCGGTCCACGGTGGAGCAGGCGGTCGAGCAGGCCGAGCCCGCGGCGCGGCGGAGGGGCATCGACCTTGCGGTCCACCTGCCCCAGCATCCGCTTCGCATCCGCCACGATCCCGTGCGGGTCGGCCAGGTCGTGGCGAACCTGGTCGGCAACGCCATCAAGTTCACGCCCCGTGGCGGCGACATCGCGGTCGACGTCGGGCCGGCCCCGGACGGCGTGAAGGTCGTGGTCACCGACACGGGGGTCGGCATCGACGCGTCCGAGCTGCCCCACATCTTCGAACGCTTCTACCGGGGCACGCGGGCCAACGAGGCGCGGGGCAGCGGCAGCGGCCTCGGCCTGGCCATCGTCCGGAGCATCGTCGAGATGCACGGCGGATCCGTGAGCGTGGAGAGCCGCCTCAACGCCGGATCGACGTTCACCGTCGTCCTGCCTCGTGATCCGCGGCGAGCCGACGGATCTAGCCCCGCTCGGGCCACTGCCGGCGACGCGATCGTGGTGGAAACTTCATCGTCCGCCAGCCTCAAGGTGAATGCGGACACTGCAGGATGAGCCCCAATCGCCCTTCAACCTGTAGCGAGTGAGCGCACCCATCGCATGACGAATCCCACCGATCCGGCCGGCTGGCCGGACGCGGCCGCGCCGGACGCGGCAGGCAATGACGCCGCAGCCAACGAAGCGGCGCCGGTCCCGGCGATCCCCGACTGGCCGAACTCCGACGCGACCCCCGCTCCCCCGCCCGCATCCGCGGCGGCCGGGAGCGTATCCGATGCCAATGAGACGACAGCCTTCGCGCCGGTTCCCGAGCATCGACCCGACTGGGCCGCCGCCGGCTGGACCGACCAGGCCGCGAGCGTCGAGCCCGAGCCCGAGCCGCTCTTGACGGCGCCAACGAGCCCGGTGGCGACGACACCCATCCGCCGGACCGGGATCGGCTCCATCGTCGCGGCGGCGGCCCTGTCGGCCGTGCTCGCCAGCGGCGGCACCTTCCTGGCCCTCAAGGAGAGCGGCGCCCTCGACCGGACCGTTGGCAGCAACGGCACGCCGGTGACGGCCGCCGGCGCTCACGTGCCCGTGACCATCGACGAGTCGTCGGCCGTCATCGACGCGGCCGCCAAGGCCGGCCCAGCCGTCGTCCGGATCCTCGTCAGCGGCACGACCACCGATGCCCTCGGCACCTCAATCCCCGAACGGGGGGTCGGGTCCGGGATCATCTTCGACGCCAAGGGCTGGATCCTCACCAACAAGCACGTCGTGACCAACACCAACGGGACCACCGCGAGCTCCCTGACCGTCGAGCTGAAGGACGGCCACCAGTACAAGGGCACGGTCTATGGCATCGACACCCTGACCGACCTGGCCATCGTCAAAATCGATGCCAGCGGCCTGACCGCCGCCACCATCGGGTCCTCGTCCGACCTCAAGGTCGGCCAGCTGGCGATCGCCATCGGCAGCCCGCTCGGCACCTACTCCAACTCGGTCACCTCCGGCATCGTCTCGGCAACCGGGCGGACGGTCACCGTCGACAGCGGGACCCAGATCAGCAACCTCATCCAGACGGACGCGGCCATTAACCCCGGCAATAGCGGCGGGCCCCTCCTCGACGCGGTCGGCAACGTCATCGGCGTCAATACCGCGGTCGCAACGGGCTCGAACGGCATCGGTTTCGCCATCCCGATCGACATCGCCCGCCCGATCATGCAGGAGGCCCTCGCCGGCAAGCACCTGGAACGGCCGTACATCGGTATCCGCTACAAGGCGATCACGCCCCAGCTCCAGGCCGAGCAGCACCTCTCCGTGGACCACGGGGCCCTGGTCAGCTCCGCCCAGGACGCCTCGGGCGCGACGCAGGACGCCGTGGTCAAGGGTGGGCCGGCCGACAAGACCGGAGTCAAGGACGGCGACATCATCACCGCCGTCGGTGGTAACGCGATCGATGCCGAGCATCCGCTCGAACTCGTCCTCTCCGGGTTCGCGCCGGGTCAGGCCGTCGAGCTCAAGATCCTCCGCGGCTCGTCCACCATCACCCTCTCGCTGACCCTCGGGACCCGGCCGCCCAATCTCTAGGGCCGGCCAACGGCTACTGACGAGTCCGGTCGGCGCCGCTACCCCGAGCGGCGCCGCCGGATCTCCACGCCGGCGTAGGCCAGCGGGCCGCCGAGCTCCACCTGGGGCTTGCGGACCCTGATCACGACCTCGTCGAGGGCGGCGAAATCGGCGAGCAGCTCATGGGCGATGGCTTCGGCCAGGGCTTCCACGAGATTGAACGTCGTCGACTCGACGATCGTCTTGACCGTGTCGTAGACGCGCCCGTAGTCGAGCGTCCGGGCGAGGTCGTCCTCGAGGCCGGCCGGCTGGAGGTCTGTCTCCAGCTCGACGTCGATCTCGAAGCGCTGGGCGGTCACCTTCTCCCGGTCGTGGACACCATGGCGGGCCTGGAAGACCATGTCGGCCAGGACGATTCGATCGGCCATCAGGCCTTGCCACCCGGCCAGGTCCCGCGGACCACCGCGTCCGTCAGGCGCGCGGCGCGAACGTTCTCCCGGACGTCGTGGACCCGGACGATGTCGACGCCGGCGGCGATCCCGAGGGCGGTCGTGGCCAGGGTGGCCTCCAGGCGCTGGTCGGCCGGCAGGTCCAGGACGCGGCCCAGGGTCGACTTCCGGGACGCTCCGAGGAGGATCGGCCGGCCGAGGATGGCCAGGCTCGGCAGCTCCCGGAGGAGGACCAGGTTGTGCTCGGCCGTCTTGCCGAAGCCGAAGCCCGGGTCGACGATGATCTGGTCCCAGCCAACGCCCAGGCGGATCGTCCGCTCGATCGCCCGCTCGAGATCGGCGATCACCTCGGCCATCAGGTTCGTATAGCGCGCCTCGGCCCGGTTGTGCATCAGGACGATCGCGACCCCTCGCTCGGCGGCGAGGCGGGCCAGGCCGTCGTCCTCGGCGACGCTCCAGACATCGTTGAGGAGGTCGGCCCCGGCATCGAGCGCCGCCGCCGCGACCGCGGGCTTCGTCGTGTCGATCGAGATGGGCATCCGGGGCAGGGCCGCCCGGACGGCCCGGATGACCGGCAGGACGCGGGCGAGCTCGTCCTGCTCGTCGACCGCCTCGTGGCCGGGTCGGGTCGACTCGCCGCCGACGTCGAGGAGGTCCGCGCCCGCGTCCGCCATCCTCCGTGCCAGGTCGACGGCCGCGGCGTCGACGGAGCCAGCCCCGCCCGACGGCCCGTCCCGACCGGCGAGAAGCCCGTCGCCGGAGAACGAATCGGGGGTGATGTTCAGGATCCCCATGACGTACGTCCGGCTCCCCCAGACGAACGCCTGCCGGCCGATGCGGGAGCTGCCGAGCTCGGCCGGCAGCCCGCTTGGCGCACCCTCCGGCAGGGCAACGGCCGGGCTGCTTCGCCCACCGTCGAGATCGGGACGCGGGGCCACCACCGCAGCCTTGGCCGGTGGGGAGCGGCGGCCGTCCTCGGGATCGCTCATGCGGGCAGGTCCTCCGGGTCGCGCAGCCCGGGATCGTCCACGAGCCTCCGGCGCGCCTCACCGACAAGGTACAGCGAGCCGGCGATCACGATCGGCCCGTCCCCGGCGGCGAGGGCAGCCTCGATCGCCGCACCGGGATCATCGATTGCCTCGACCCGTGACGAGCCGGCGGCCCGCCAGCGGGCGGCGAGATCCGCGGCCGGCAGCGCCCGGGCGAGGGCCAGCGAGGTGCACAC
The DNA here is from genome assembly GCA_041691215.1 of Chloroflexota bacterium. Classification (GTDB taxonomy): domain Bacteria; phylum Chloroflexota; class Limnocylindria; order Limnocylindrales; family CSP1-4; genus UBA5189. Next base: position 3,837 of record JBEPVB010000089.1, on the reverse strand, counting down.
GACGCGAGCCTCCCGCACCGCGCCGCTCCCGCGGAGGGCCCCGATGACGCCGGCGACGTCCTTGTCGGCCATCGAGGCGACCACCAGGGTCAGGCGCGGCGGCGTGGCGGCGGCGCCGCCCGTCAGGCTCGGGCGGAGGTCCTCGATGGCCGTTGCCAGGGCCTCCGCGCCAGCCGGATTGTGGGCCCCGTCGAGGAGCACATCGCGCCCCGCCACGACCAGCAGCTCCAGCCGTCCGGGCCACGTCGCGGCGGCGTAACCCTGCCGGCGTGCCTCGGGCGGAACGGTCGCAATGCCGGCGTCGCCGAGGGCGTCGAGGGTGGCGTCGGCGACGGCCACGTTGGCCGCCTGATGCCGTCCCCGGAGCCCCACCCGTACATCGCCGAGCCGCGGCAGCATCACCAGCAGCCCGTCCCGGTCGATGGCCCGGACGACCGCCGGCTCCGCCTCGCGGAGGGGGGCACCCATCCGCCGGGCTCGCCGCTGGACGACCGCCAGCGCGTCCCCCGTAGCGCCTGTGACGGCAAGGTCGCCGCGCTCGATGATCGCGGCCTTCTCCCGGGCGATCTTCGGAATGGTGTCGCCGAGGCGATCCATGTGGTCGAGGGCGACGTTGGTGACCACGGCCACGCCACCGTCCCAGGCATGGGTCGCGTCGAGCCGCCCGCCGAGGCCGACCTCCACCAGTGCGACCCGCACGTTCGATTCGGCGAACCAGCGAAAGATCAGCCCGGTCAGGAGCTCGAACTCCGTTGGATTGCCGTGCCGCCGGGCGACCCTGTCGGCGACCGGAAGCACCTCCCGGACGAGCCGGGTGAAGGTCTCCGGATCGATCGGCTGGCCGGCGATCTTGAGGCGTTCGCGGTACGAGACGAGGTGGGGCTTGGGGGTCTCGCCGGCAACCACGCCGGCCGCTCGGAGGGCGCTGCCCGCCAGGGCGAGGACGCTGCCCTTGCCGTTGGTCCCGGCGACGAGCGCTCCCCGGAAGGCGAGCTGGGGATCGCCCAGCTCGCGAAGCAGCGCCCGGGTTCGCCCGAGGCCCAGCCGGATCCCGAATCGGCCGCGCGCCTCGAGGGCCTCGACGGCGGCCCGATACGAGGTGGGTCCACCGGGCCCGGTGCTCATCGAGCGCCGCCCGCGCGATCGGGGCGGGTCAATGGGCGGACAGGTCTTCCTCGTAGAAGATGCATTGGTTGAAGCGGGGCGAGAGGCAGACGTCGTTGACGTAGCCCTGCTCCAGGTGGACGCCGCCGCGCAGCTGGCAGCGCGAGGTGGTCGCGTCCTGGCGGACCAGGGCCTTGAGCAGGTGCGGGGCGTGGATGGGAATGGCCCCTCGGGTGCCGGTCATGAAGAAGTGGGGGCAGACGTTCCGGCGGAGGTTCGGCAGGCCGAAGGCGCGGGCTCGGGCGATCTCGGTCCCGGTCTGCGGGCGAGCCCCCGGGGGGAGTCCGGCGCCCATCGCGTTGGGGCCTGGCCCGACGGGCCTGCCTGCCCGGCCCAGGGCCGCCATCGTGGGCACCCTGGCAATCGGCCCGATGCCGAAGGCCGGCCGGCCGTCCTGGCGCGCGCGCGTTGCGGGGCGGACCGGCCGTGCCAGCCGCAGATCCCGTCCGTCCAAGCGGACCCTCCACGAGTTCCACCGGCTTGCAGGCCGGACCCAAAGAGCCTACACCGCTGAACGGATGGACCGTGGTGGCGTCCTCGATCCGTGCGACGATAGGGCCGATGCCGACCCGCCGCGGGAGCTCGTCCCACGTTCGCCCCCGCCCACCGAGCACCGGCCGCCCCGCGCCGCAGCGGGTCCGGGTGCCGGCGCCCGATGCCTACCGGCTGCGCCAGGCGCGCGGCCTGGAGAGCCGCCGGCGGGGCATCCCCTCCCCGGCTCGGGCCCTCCTGGTCCTGGCCATCGTGGTCCTCGGGATCGCGGTCCTCACGACGGCGACGGGTGGGCTCGCGCCGCTTGTCGGCTCGCTTGGCTCGTCCCTGTCGGGGTTCGTCTCGAAGATCACGGCGACATCGAAACCCGTCGCCACGCAGACGGTCGTGACCGGCGCTCCAACCGTCGCGGCGCCGGCCGAGCCGTACACCAACCTTGGCACGGTCGACCTCCAGGTCAGCATCCCGATCGAATTCGTCGGCAACCCCTCCGCCCACATCCGGATCTACCTCGCCCTCGAGGGCCAGGCGCCCGCGCCGATTGCAGAGGTGCCGGTCGGCGCCACGATCTCGCTGATCGTGCCGGTCGAGCTGACGGCCGGCCGCAACGACCTCTCGGCGACCATCGTCGAGGGGGCGGTCGAGTCGTCGCCGTCGCCAGTGGTGACCTACATCCTCGACAAGGACCCGCCCAAGATCGTGGTGTCCTCGCCCAAGGCCGGGGTCACGATCAACAAGGGGATCGTCTCCATCAAGGGCACGACCCAGCCACGGACGACCCTCCTTGGCCGGAACGACGCCAACGGGACATCGGTGTCGGGGCTGGCGGCCACCGACGGGACCTTCAGCCTCGACCTTCCCTTGGAGCCGGGGGCCAACGCCATCAAGATCAGCGGGACGGATCCGGCGGGGAACATCGGCCAGCTGGCGCTGTCGCTGGTCCGCGGCAGCGGCAAGCTCGCGGCCAACCTCAGCGCCTCGGCCTACCGGATCTCGGTCTCGAGCCTGCCCCGATCGCTCCAGATGAGCGTTCTCGTCACCGACCCGGACGGCAATCCGCTGGCCGGCGCCAACCTGACCTTCACCCTGACCGTCCCGGGCATCCCGCCGATCTCCAAGGATGCCGTCAGCACCGCGGACGGGCGGGCTACCTGGACGACGACGCTGCCCACGGGCGTGACGCCGGGTAGCGGCCTGGCAACGGTCCTGGTGGCGACCGCAACCTTCGGCTCGACCTCCGCCAATCGAACGATCACCATCGTTCCCTGAGCCGGGCGGCGCCGCCCGAGAACCCCCTCGACGGGGCAACGGATCGCAGCTAACATCGGCGCATGTCGATGTGGCGGTGCCCCCACTGCGGCACGCCCCAGGCGGAGGCTTCCCGCTGCTGGGTCTGCCATCGCTCCTCGACCACCTGTTCGACGTGCCGCAACTTCCGGCGCAGCGTGGCGGCCCAGGTCGGGTACTGCGGACTGGACGCGAGGCGGTCGCCCCTGGCCGGCAGCGAGCTGCGCGGCTGCTGGGAACCGGGCGCCGTCCGGCCGCCTGAGGCGCCAACCGTGGCCGCTCACGCTGATGACGGCGAACCGGCGGATCCAGCGACAGCGCACTCGACGCGTCTCCGCGACTTCGTGCCCGTCGAGCTCCGGAGCGACCATCGAATCGTGGTCGTGGCGGTCGATCGACCGGAGCTTCGCCGCGGGGTCGAGCCCGTCCCGGTCGTTGGGGCGGCGGCCGTCACCGTCTCGGCGGAGCCGGGGTCGTCCGGATTGACCCTCTTCGGCGACGGGGAGCCCTAGCGGTCGATCGCTAGGGACCCGGCGGACAGGTCGCCAGGGACGCGGGATCGTAGACGATGAGGTTCACCGGCGAGCCGTAGGCGCGGTTCGTTCCGGCCGTTGGATCCTGCCCGACCACGATCCACGTCGGATCGGCCGTCCCGCCCGGTATCGCGGTGACTGTTCCGACGACGAAACCGTCGCCCTCGATGGCCGTTGTCGCCGCGCCCAAGGTCATGCACAGGTAGTTCCCGACGTTCCGTGGGCCGGGCGTCGGGGGCAGGGTCGGCGCGGGGGTCGGCGCGGGGGTCGGCGCGGGGGTCGGCGCGGGAGTCGGCGGAGGCGTCGGGACGGGCGTGGGAACCGGCGTCGGCGCGGGGGTGGGCGACGGTGTCGGGGATGG
>JBEPVB010000088.1:0-9781 GCA_041691215.1 Chloroflexota bacterium | reverse complement strand
CGGCTCTCGAGAAGGGCCCCTGGAGGGCCACAGCGGCGACGGCCTCGGATACATCCTCGATCTCGACGTCGAGGCCGCGGGCGTTCATCGACAGCCAGCGATACTGCGGATCGGCGGCCGTCCAGCGGTACTCGTGCTCGGCGAGGCGGTGGACGGTACCGTCGTCGATGACCTTGCCGTGCTCGTCGCACCAGGGCGTGTAGAAGACCTGCCCGACCTTGAGCTTCGTGGCGTCGCGGGTGATGACCCGGTCAACGACCCGCTGCGCATCCGGCCCCGCCACGCGGTATTTGTACAGCGGCGAGACGTCGATCAGGGCAGCCGCCTCGCGGATGGCGTTGTACTCGATGTCGTGGGCGTCGGCGTATGCCGACGAGGCGTAGTAGCCCGACCATTCGCGCCAGGCCATCTTCCGGTTGAGGGGCGCGGTCCGCGGGTGGAACGGACTGCCGATGCTCACGCGCCGGGCTCCGCGAGGTCGATCCAGATGGTCTTGACCTCGGTGTACTGGTCGTGGGCGTGGGCCGACTTGTCGTGGCCCCCGAAGCCCGACTGCTTGTAGCCGCCGAAGGGCGTCGAGAGGTCGCCCTCGCTGTAGGTGTTGACCCCGACCGTGCCGGCCCGCAGCGCGTGCGCCATCCGGTGGGCAAGCCGGAGGTTCTCGGTGTAGACCGAGGCCGCCAGGCCGTAGGGCGTGTCGTTGGCGATGGCGATCGCCTCGGCCTCGGTATCGAAGGGGATCACGGTCAGGACCGGTCCGAAGATCTCCTCCCGGGCGATCCGCATCTGGTTGGTGGCATTGTCGAAGATCGTCGGCGAGACGAAGTGGCCACCGCTGTCCTCGCGGACCCGGCCACCGCCAGCCACGAGCCGCGCCCCGTCCTGGCGGCCGGTCTCGATGTAGCCGAGGACCCGCTCCATGTGGCCGCGGGTGATGAGCGGCCCGATCCGCGTCGTGTCGTCCATGGGATCGCCGACCAGCCAGTCGCGGGTCGCCGCCGCGACGAGGCGCTCGACGAGCTCCTTCTGCCGGCTTCGATGGACGATGAGGCGGCTGCCGGCGCTGCAGTTCTCGCCCATGTTCCAAAAGATCGCGTCGAGGATCTTTGGAGCGATGTGGTCGAGGGGCGGAGCGTCGGCCATCACCACCTGGGGACTCTTGCCGCCCAGCTCCAGCACCACCCGCTTCAGGTTCGTATCGGCGCTGTGGTGGAGGAAGCTCCGCCCGACCTCGGTCGAGCCGGTGAAGGCGACGACATCGATGTCGGGGTGACGGGCGATCGCGACGCCCACGACCTCGCCGCTGCCGGGCACGACGTTGAGGACGCCGGCCGGGATGCCGGCCTCGCCGCCGAGCTCGGCGATCCGAAGGAGACTCAGGGCCGTCTGGCCGGCCGGCTTGATGACGATGCTGTTGCCGGTGGCCAGGACCGGGCCCAGCTTCCAGGCCGCCATCTGGGCCGGGTAGTTCCAGGGGATGACCGCGCCGACCACACCGGATGGCTCCCGGACGACCATGGCCACGGCCCCCGGCCCGGTCGGTGCGACCTCGTCGTAGAGCTTGTCGACGACCTCGGCGTGCCAGCGGATGGTGGCCGCGGTGTCCGGAATGTCGAGGGCCCGGACGTCGCTGATGGGCTTGCCGGCGTCGAGCGTCTCGGTGACGGCCAGCTCGTCCGCATTCGCGTCGATGAGGTCGGCGAAGCAAATCAGGGTCTTCTTGCGTTCGGTCGGCGAGAGGTCGGCCCAGACACCCGTCGTGAACGAGCGTCGGGCGGCCGCCACGGCGGCGTCGACATCAGCCGGTCCGCACGAAGCAACCTCGGCCAGCGATTGTCCCGTGGCGGGGTTCTCGGAGACGTAGGTCCGGCCGTCGCGGGCGGCCACGAACTGCCCGTCGATCCAGGCGGACGTGCGGAACCGGAGCCCGTCAACGATCTCGGCGAGTGCTCGTGCCATGTCGGGTTCCTCCCTTCGTCCTGTGGCCCTGGTCGCGAGTATGGCGCTCCGGGTGCGGGACGCGCGAGTCGTTGCTCCCGACGGATCAGCCGGCCGACGTGGCGGCCCCGCGCTGCGCCGCGACCGCCGCCAGGCAGCGCAGGATCGCCGCCACCGACAGGTCGGCGTCGTCCTCGGTGGTGCTCCAGTTCGAGACCGAGATCCGCATGGCAGCGAGACCGTGCCAGGTCGTCCCGCCGAGCCAGCACGTGCCGTCGGCCTGGATTGCGCCGATCACGTTGCGGGTGAAGGCGTCCGCCTCGGTGTCATCGGCGCCCGGATACGAGAAGCGCACGAGGGCCTGGTTCAGGACGACGTCGTTGAGGATCTCCACGCCCGGCTCGCCGCGCAGGCGGTCGGCCATCCGCCGGGCAAGGCCGCAGCAGCGATCGACCATCTCGGCAAGACCGGTCCGGCCGAGCTCGCGGAGCGCGGCGTAGATGGCGAAGCCGCGGGCACGACGCGACGATTCGGCAACCCAGTTGTAGGGATCGCGTTCCTCGCCGGCCGTTTCGACGTAGTAGGCCGCGCCAAGCGTCATTGCGGCGTGGTGGGCGTCGGCGTCCCGGACGATCGAAATGCCCGAGTCGTACGGCACGTTCAGCCACTTGTGGGCATCGGTCGTCCAGGAGTCCGCCTCGGTGATGCCGCTGGTCAGATGCCGGAGCGACGGGGTCGCCAGCGCCCACAGCCCGAATGCGCCGTCGATGTGGAGCCAGGCATTCGGCAGCTCGCGGACGGCCGCCACGATCTCGGCCGCGGGGTCGAAGGCGCCGGTGTTCACGTTGCCCGACTGGGCGCAAACGATGACGGGCTGGTCGCCAAGACCGGCGAGCGTCTTGCGAAGCGCCGCGGCTTTCATCCGGCCCTGTTCGTCGGCCTCGACCTTGTGAGCCCGGTTCCGGCCGAGGCCGAGCATCTGGAGCGATACCCCGATCGTGACGTGCGCCTCGGCGCCGACGACGACGGCGATCTCCGGTGCACCCGTCAACCCCTCCTCCTCGACGTTCCAGCCGGCCCGCTCGAGGACGCGATGACGGCCCGCGGCGAGGGCCGTGAACGAGGCCATCGTGGCGCCGGTCGAGAAGCCGACCGACGATCCGACCGGCAGCCCGAACAGGTCGAGCAGCCAGCCGGCCGCCACCTCCTCGGCGACCGACGCGGCCGGCGAAAGGGCATACAGGCCGGCGTTCTGGTCCCAGACGGTCGTCAGCCAATCGGCCGCGACCGCCGACGGGACGCCGCCGCCGACGACGAACCCGAAGAAACGCGGCCCGGCGCTGGCGACGAGGCCCGGCTCGACCGCCGTGGCGAGATCCGATACCACCTCGCCGGCGGCCTCGCCGCGTTCGGGCAACGGCCCGCCCATCGCACCGAGGAGCTCGGCGTGCGTCGCGCTGGCCCGGACCTTCCGTCGGGGCAGCCCTTCGAGGTAGTCGGCGGCCAGGTCGGCAGTCTGGCGAAGGAGCGTTCGGCGATCGGACACGGGTCCTCCCCTGGGCAGCCTCGGGTTGTTCAGCCAGGTCGTGGCGGTCTCGATCCTACGGGACGGAACCGATATCGGATCCGGCCCGGCGCCCGCTACCATCCTCGGGCAAGGTGGCGTCCAGGGAGGGCACGTGGCGCAACGCTACGACGCGGTGATCATCGGCGGCGGCCACAACGGCCTCATCTCGGCCGCCTACCTGGCACGGGCGGGAATGAAGACCCTCGTCCTGGAGCGCCGCCACGTCCTCGGTGGCGCCGCGGTCACCGAGGAGCTCTTCCCGGGCTTCCGGTTCTCGGTCTTCTCGTACGTCGTGTCGCTCCTTCGGCCCGAGGTCATCCGGGAGCTGGACCTGCCGGCCCACGGCCTGGACATCCTGCCGCTCGACGGGACGTTCACCCCGCTCCGCAAGGGCGACGGCCCGAAGGGCGCCGACGGCAAGTCCAGCGGCGACTACCTGTGGCGGGTCAACGATCACGGTCGGACCATCCGCGAGCTCCGCCGCTGGTCGAAGAACGACGCCGAGGCCTACGAGGACTACGGCCAGCTGATGGTCGACATGGCCCGCTTCATCAAGCCGATCCTCTCGATCGTGCCGCCGGACCCGGCCTCCAACGACCCCCGGCCGCTCCTCCCGCTGGGGAGCCTGCTCCGGAGCTTCCAGAAGCTGTCCGAGCGCCAGCAGGCGGTCTTCGTCCAGCTCATGACGATGTCGGCGTCCGACTTCCTCGACCAATGGTTCGAGACGGATCCGCTCAAGGCCACGATGTCGGCCTCGGGGATCATCGGCACCTACCAGGGCGTGAAGAGCCCCGGCACCGCGTACGTCCTCCTCCATCACTACATGGGCGAGATCGACGGCGCCTTCCGGGCCTGGGGCATCCCGAAGGGCGGCACCGGCGGGATCTCCAACGCCATCGGCAGCGCGGCCCGCGGGCTCGGGGCCGAGATCCGGCTCGAGGCACCGGTCGGGCGGATCCTCGTCCGCGACGGTCGGGCGATCGGGGTGGCCCTCGCCGACGGCGAGGAGATCCTGGCCGACGTCGTCCTGTCATCGGTCGACACGCGGCGGACGTTCATCGACCTCCTGGAGCCGGGCTCCCTGGACCCCGACTTCGAAACCGAGGTCAAGCGCTTCAAGTTCCGGGGCTCGTCGGGCAAGGTCAACATGGCCCTCGACGGCCTGCCGTCGTTCAGCGCCCTGCCCGGCCCCGGCGAGCATCTCCGCGGGGCGATCTCGATCTCGCCGTCGATCGACGAGATGGAGCAGGCCTATGACGACGCCAAGTACGGGCGCTGGAGTCGCAAGCCCTACATCGACATCATCATCCCGACCCTCGTTGATCCCGGGATGGCGCCGCCCGGCAAGCACGTCATGAGCTGCTTCGTCCAGTACGCGCCGTACCACCTCGACCCGTCGCTCGGGACGTGGGACGACAACCGCGAGGCATTCGGGGACGCGGTGGTGGACCGCATCTCGGAGTTCGCCCCGGACCTCAAGTCGAAGATCCTCCACCGGAACGTCCAGACGCCGCTCGACATCGAGCGAACGACGGGCCTGTCGGAGGGCAACATCTTCCAGGGCGAGCTCTCCCTGGAGCAGCTCTTCTTCAGCCGGCCGGTCCCCGGCTGGGCCCGCTTCCGGACCCCGATCAGGGATCTCTGGCTGTGCGGCTCGGCAACCCATCCGGGCGGCGGGATCATGGGCGCCAACGGGCGCATCGCGGCCCTCGAGGTCCTGCGCTCGCGCGGCCGCGGTCGCGGCAGGCGGGTCGCCTGATGACCGACGGGGAGATGCTCGGCGGCCCCGAGCCCGCGCTGCCGGGGCGGTCAACGGCAGGCGCCGGCGGCGGGACGGGCACCCGTCCCTGGGACGCCGTGATCATCGGCGGCGGCCACAACGGCCTGGTCACCGCGGCGTACCTCGCCAAAGGCGGCCTTCGAACCCTCGTGCTCGAGCGGCGCGAACGGGTGGGCGGGGCGGCCGACACCTCTGAGCTGGGGCCCGGGATCCGTGTCCCGACGCTCGCCCACACGGTCGGCCGGCTGCGGCCGTCCGTCCATCGCGAGCTGGACCTCAAGGCCCACGGGCTGTCCCTGGTCGCTCCCGACGTCCGGGTATTCGCGCCCTCGCCCGACGGCTCCGCGGTCACGCTTTGGGCCGACGTCGAACGGACCGCCGACGGGCTGCGCCATCGCTCGTCGATCGACGCAGAGGGGTATCCGGGCTTCGACCGGCTCGTGCGGTCGATCGGCCGCTTCCTCGACGAGCTGGGACGCTCGACGCCGCCCGATGTCCGTTCGCCACGGATCGGCGACGCCCTGACCGGGCTGAAGCTGGGGCGGACGTTCCGGGGCCTCGGTCGGGACGATTCGCGGACGATCCTGCGGGTCCTGCCGATGGCGATTGCCGACCTCGTGGCCGAGGCCTTCGAGACCGACGCCGTCCGAGCGGCCATCGCCTGGCGCGGCGTTCGCTTCGGCTCGGTCGGCCCGTGGTCGGCCGGGACCGCCGCGATGTTGCTGATGGATTCGGCGGGCAACGATGGCGGCGCGGCCGGCGAGACCGTCTACGCGCGGGGTGGGCCGGGCGCGCTCGCGACGGCGCTCGCGTCGGCCGCACGAGCGGCCGGAGCCGAGATCCGCACCGGCGCCGACGTCACCGCGATCACGTCGCGAGATGGGCGAGCCACAGGTGTCGTCCTGGGCTCGGGCGAGGAGATCGCGGCCCGTGCCGTGGTGTCCGGCCTGGATCCGAAGCGGACCCTGGTCGACCTCGTCGATCCGGTGGCCCTGGGCCCTCAGCTCGGCTGGCGCGCCGGCAACATCCGAACGCCGGGCGTCGTGGCCAAGGTCAACCTCGGCCTCAGGAAGCTGCCGATCCTTCCCGCTGCCGGTGAGGATGCCCTGCGGCTGCTCCGTGGGCGCATCGTCGTGGCGCCCGGCATCGACGCCATGGAACGGGCGTTCGATGCCTCGAAGTACGGGGGCGTCTCCGAGACGCCGATCCTCGAGGCGACCATTCCCTCGCTGGCCGATCCGCTCCTGGTCGAGGGTTCCAAGGCCGGGACGCACGTCATGAGCGTCATCGCCCAGTACGCGCCGTACGCCCTGCGCGAGGGGGCGTGGGACGCCCGGAGCGCCGATGCCCTGGGCGATGCCGTGATCCGCACCCTCGAGGGCGTGGCGCCGGGGATCGGGGAGCTGGTCACCCACCGGCAGGTCCTGACGCCCTTGGACCTTGAGCGCGACTTTGGCCTGACCGGCGGCCATCCTTTTCATGCCGAGTCCGGGCTCGACCAGTTCTACCTGTGGCGACCGCTGCTGGGCCACGCCCGCTACCGGGTCGGCGGGCTCGACGGGCTGTACCTGTGCGGTTCCGGCGCCCATCCCGGTGGTGGCGTGACAGGCGGCCCTGGCCAGAACGCCGCTCGCGAGATCCTGGCCGACGCGAAGAAGCGGCGGTAGCCCGCGGGTGAGCTGACCCCCCGGCTCGGCGGTGGGTCGCTAGGTAGGCGTCACCGCCGCGGAATCCGACGCATCCGAATCCGACGCATCCGAATCCGAATCGACATCCTCATCGGTCGCCGGGTCCGGTTCGCGCGGTACCCGGACCGGGTGGCCCTGGCGCCGCTCCAGGCGGCTCGCCGCCCGAGTCGCCACTGGCGAGTTATCGATGTTCCGCCCCAGCGCGTGCATGAAGAGGGCGGACAGGACAGCCGCGATCGGGATTCCGAAGATCGCGCCGCTCACGCCGGCGATCTTGCTGCCCACCAGGACCGAGCCCAGGACGATGATCGGGTGGATCCGGAGCGCCTCGGCCATGAGCCGGGGCTGGAGCACGTTCATGACCACCAGCCAGCCGGCGGCCATGACGACGAGCGTACCGAGCGTCGCATCCGGCTTCGTGAAGAGCGCCACGAGCACGGGTGGCGCCCAGGCCAGGAACGGCCCGAAGAACGGAATGGCCATCAGGAGCCCCGAGACGGCGGTCGTGCCGGCGAGATACGTCAACCCGAAGATCGCGCTGGCGATCATCGCCACCGCGGCGTACACGATCCCGAGGATGGCCTGGCCGCGCAGGAAGCCGCCGAACGAGCGGGCAACGCTGCGCTCGAGGACCCGGGCCTCCTCCTTGTACTGGGGTGGCACGAGCCGGAAGGCCGAGGCGAGGAGCCGGTCCCGATCGGCGACCATGTAGAGCGACATGACGATGATCAGGAGCAGGCTGCCGAGCGCGCTCAGGCTCGCCACGGCGACTTGCTGGAGGGGTCCCGCGAGCTGCGTCGCGTAGTGGCTGAGGTTGTCCAGGAAGGCCGCCGCCTGGGCTGCGAGATCGATATCGAATCCGATCTGGTGAAGCCGCTGTTGCCATGGAAGGACGATGTTGGGCAGGTCGGCTCGAAGGGCCGGCACGCTCGAGATGAAGTCCGCAATGGAGCTCGTCAGGGCGCCGGCGATGAAGACGGCCAGGGTGACGAGCCCGCTGAAGAGGAGGATGTAGACGATGAATACGGCACCGCCGCGCGACAGGAAGGGCAGGGCAGCCACCCGGACGACGACCGGCGTGAGGATGAAGGCCAGCAGCCAGGCCAGGAAGAAGATCAGGATGAGGTCGCCGAAGGCGGCCAGCAGGTTGGCCAGGTAGCCGAGGACGACGAAGGCCAGGGCGATGGCCGCGAGGAAGAGGACGACGTCCAGCCAGCGACGTTCGCGCGGCGTCAGCCCCAAGCTCATCTTGCCGACTCCTCGTCCTTCCGGGCCTACCGGAGGCCCATCTTCTCGCGAACCTCGTCCATCGTGGCGGCCGCCATCGGCTTCAGCCGATCCGCGCCTGCCTCCAGGATGCCCTCGATCTCGCCCGGATGGGCCATCAGCTCCTGGTAGCGCTCCCGAGCCGGTGCATAGTGGCGGATGATCCGATCGGCCAGGAGGCGCTTCGTGTCGACGCAGCCCGTTCGGGCGGTGCGCTCGCCGTCCTGGATCTCGAGGTAGTCGTCGCCGAAGAAGCGGTGGAGCTGGCAGACGTTGCAAACCTCGGGCCGGCCTGGATCGGTCCGCAGGATCCGCTGGGTGTCGGTGACCATCGACATGACCTGGCGACGGATCAGGTCGGGCTCGCTCAGGACATCGATGGTGTTGCCCACGGACTTGCTCATCTTCCGGACGCCGTCGGTGCCGAGCACGGTCGGCGCCTCGGTGAAGACCGCCTGCGGCTCGAGGAACGTCGCGCCGTAGCGGTGGTTGAAGGCCCGCACGATCTCCCGCGAGAGCTCGAGGTGGGCGGCCTGGTCGCGGCCGACCGGCACGAGCGTGGCCTTGTAGATGGCGATGTCGGCCGCCTGGAGGACGGGGTAGGTGAGGAGGCCGTGGTTGATGTCGTCGGGCTGGGTCTCGCGCTTCTCCTTGTAGGTCGGGGTTCGCTCCAGCCAGCTGACCGGGGTCACGGTCGCCAGCAGCCAGGCGAGCTCGGTGTGCTCGGGGCGGTGGCTCTGGACGAAGAGCGTGCAGCGATCTGGATCGAGCCCGAGGGCCAGGAGCGAGGCGGCCATGTCCCGGGTCCGGGCTCGCAATACCGCCGGGTCATGGGTGCTGGTCAGGGCGTGGTAGTCGACGATGCAGTAGATCGCCTCGTACTCGTCCTGGAGCCTGACGTAGTTCCGGATCGCACCGAGGTCGTTGCCGAGGTGGGCGACGCCCGAGGGCTGGATCCCGCTGAACGTTCGAAGTGCGGTGACCGGCGGGCTGTCGGACGTGGTCGCGGCCGGTCTCGTCATCGTCGACCGAGTGTATCCGACGTCATCGGCCCGGATGGCCGGCCCGGTACCATTCCGGCGATGCCCGGCTGCCGTCGAACCGTCTCCTCGTGACAGCGCCGCTGCGCGTCGCCGTGCTCGGGGCCGGGACCGTCGGTCGGGAGGTCGTCCGGGCGCTGCTCGAGCGGCCGGATTCGCTCCGGGCTGCTGACGGCGCGCCGCTGGAGCTGACGGGGATTGCCGTTCGGGATGTGGCCCGGGCGATCGAGGCCGGGCTGCCCGAGGCCCTCCTGACCGATGCGCCCGCCCATCTCGTGGCGGCGCCCGAGACGGACATCGTCGTCGAGCTCATGGGTGGCGACGAGCCGGCGCGGACCCTCATCGCCGCGGCGCTCTCGGCGGGGAAGGCGGTCGTGACCGCCAACAAGCACGTCCTCGCCCATCACGGCTCGCAGCTCGAGGCGATCGCCCGGCGGACCGGGGCCGCTCTCCGTTTCGAGGCCGCCGCCGGGGGCGGGATCCCTGTCCTTGGCCCGCTGGC